>CAYOWJ010000294.1:0-3251 GCA_964407625.1 uncultured Lentimicrobiaceae bacterium | reverse complement strand
TCGCCTTTCCACGAAAATGGTTTTTCGGGCATCCAGAGCTGGGCGGTAAAATCTTTGGTGTTGTCGTTTTGAACCACACGGGTAATAAAGGCGGGAATGCGCTCTTTCCAGCCATTGGCAGCATGAATAAGCACTTTCAATAAACTTCCGTGCTTGAAAGTATCCTTGTAAATTTTCTCGTCCAAAAATATTTCCCAGATTCCATATTCGTTTTTCGATAATGGATGCGAATTGCGGTTCCAGCCATTAAAATCACCGAAAAGGAAAAGTTCGTAAGCGGCTGGTGCCCACTCCCGGTAGAACCATCCGCCGGCATTTTTATCGTAATGAATCCCAAAATATTTGTAGGCATCTGCAAATTTTAAAATGCTGCCAAAACTTTCTTCGATATTTTTTAAACGGTCGTTGTAGCGTTGCAAGCGGTTGTTGATTTCTTCTTCAACCGGAACCAGCCACTCATCGCTTTCGACAAGGGCAAGGCGTTTTTTTGGACTTTTTTTGGAAGTAGCCATTTTATATATTTTTTAAAATTTAAATGTTTCAGATGTTAACGAAAACACGCTTCTCGTGTTATTGTAAAAGTTCAAAGATAATACACTTTTGAAATATCCAAGGGATAAGGCGGAAGTCGGAAGTCAGAAGTCGGCAATTATAATCTTCGAATCACAAATCACAAATCACAAACTGAAAATCCCAAATCCCAAATCCCAAATCCCAAATCCCAAATCATAAATCATAAATCCCAAATCCCAAATCCCAAATCCCAAATCATAAATCCTCCAACTTAAATCCATTATAAATTTCGGTTAGCCAATAAATTCCTCAGCCATAAAAACAAATATTTTGTTCCTTTGCTGGTTCATAAAAATGCTTGGTTTCAAAATTTAAAAATCTGATAATATGACATTTATCATCACCGGTGCAAACCTGACTATCGAAGACGTGGTTAATGTGGCCCGCCACCGCCAAAAAGTTGAACTTCATCCCGAAGCTTTGGAGCGGATCATAAAATGCCGCGCCATGCTCGAAAGGAAAATTATAGCCAAAGAAATTATGTACGGCGTAAATACCGGCATTGGCGAGTTTTCGGAAATGGTGCTCAACGATGAACAGGTTAAAGAGTTTCAGAAATACCTGGTTTACAACCATGCAGCCGGTATTGGTGATCCCATGCCCGAAGAATATGTGCGTGGAGCAATGTTGGGAAGGATAAATGTTCATGCTCACGGCAACTCGGGAATCCGCCCCGAAATTACCCAAACGCTTGTCGAAATGCTCAACAAAGAAGTTACACCCTGGGTTTGTCAGAAAGGATCGGTAGGTGCGTGTGGCGACCTTGCTCCAATGTCGCAGATTGCTTTGCTGATGATGGGCGAGGGCAGAGCTTATTATCAGGATAAGCTTTACGAAGGAAAAGAAGCCCTCGATCTTGCCGGTATTCCAATTCCAGGTCTTAAAGCCCGCGATGGTCTGGGAACCATCAACGGCTCCAACGTACTCACAGCCATGAGCGCAATTTTCCTGGTTGATGCCAACAACTGGCTCAAGCAGGCCGAAATTGCCTGCGCGATGTCGCTCGAAGCACTTAAAGCCAACATGAAACCTTATACCCCAAAATTGCATGAGGTGAGAGGATTTAAAGGCGCTGTAAGGAGCGCAGCCGCCATCCTGAAAATGGTTGACGGCGGCGATCTGAACGAAGGACGTGTAAAATGCAAGGTTCAGGATGCTTACTCGATGCGCTCAACGCCACAGGTTATCGGCGCTGCGCATGACGCGCTTGCCTATGCCCGTTCACAGGTCGAAATCGAACTGAACGGTGTGGGCGATAATCCCATCTTTTTCCCTGATGAAAACATTCAGCTTTCGGGTGCCAACTTCCAGGGATCGCCGGTTTCGCTGCCGATGGATATGGCCGGAATTGCAGTCACCATGGTAAGTGTTCTTTCCGAAAGACGCATGAACCGCCTCAACAACCCGGCTTTGAGTGTTGGACTGCCTGCATTCCTGACCAAAGGCGCAGGTATGTTTTCGGGTTTGATGCTTAGCCAGTACACCGCCGACATGCAGATTGTCGAACAACGCATCCTGAGCGCACCGGCTTCCATTCAATCAATTCCGGCTGCCGCTGACCAGGAAGATTTTGTTTCGATGGGGATGAATACCGCTATCAAGAATTTCCAGATCCTGGATAACGCTTATGGAATTTTAGGTATCGAGATGATGGCTGCCGCACAGGCACTCGATTTCAGGGAATATCAGTTTGGAAAAGGAACACAAAAAGCAAAAGAAACCATCCGTAAATATGTGGCATTTCTGGATGTGGACCGTCCATTGTACGACGATCATAACAAAATGAAGGCGCTGGTAAAATCGTGTGAGGTGTTGCATGAAGTCGAAAAGGTAGTTGGTTCTTTGGAATAAAATATTCATTACTCACAAAGCAATAACACACTTAACTATGAAAGACGGAGAAAAAGAAGACCTCATCAGGTTAACCGTGGCCCCATACATCCAAAAAGCTACGGCGTTAATCGGCGTGCCGCGAAAAGTTGGCGGCAACCAGTTCAGGCACATGATGGCTACTTTTGCCATTTTGCTGGATTATCACTACACCGGACATGTCTTGCTGAAAGCATCACTCATTCACGATCTTTTCGAAGATGTTCCTGAAACCAACAGGGATTCAATTGCCCGTGTTGACCACGACGGACACAAGGTTGTAATCCTTGTTGATGAAGTTACCCGCCGTACTGATGAAACCAAGATTGCTTATCTGGAAAAAATCCTGAAATATGGTTCACAGGAAGCAAAAATCCTCAAAGTTGCCGATCGCATCAGCAACCTCACCGACCTTCATCTGGATGTGATCATTCACAATAAAATGGCCAGTTATCTCGACCAAAGCATGGAATATATTTTTCCGATGGCCGAAGAGGTTAATCATCTGATGGCTATCGAAATCAAAGACCTTGTGGACCGCCGCCGGATGTATCTGGAATCGTGGGAACAATAGTCGGCAGTCGGCAGTAATTAAAACAACAAACAACAAACAACAAACAACAAACAAACAACAAAAAACAGGCAGTAAATTTTCACATCTTGCGATTTGCCCTCTGCGCTCTGCGCTCTGCAAAAAAACAACGAACTACATATTTTTTTTACTAATTAATGGAAGAACAATCTGACAATACTTTTCAAAAGCCTGCACCTCCAAAGAGGCCGCAATTACTCACTGTGCTGTGCATCCT
>CAYOWJ010000293.1:0-4471 GCA_964407625.1 uncultured Lentimicrobiaceae bacterium | reverse complement strand
GAGGTACTTTTTAAAATATACCCGTCAGCGCCAATGGCCATGAGGCTTTTAATCATTCCGGCCTCCTGGTGCATCGAAAGGATGATCACTTTTATGGCGGGTAAAGTTCTTTTGATTTCTTTAAGCGCGTCGATGCCGTTCATCACCGGCATGTCGATGTCCATCAAAACCACATCAACTTTTAAAATACCGAGAATCCGCAGGGTTTCACGGCCATTGTTTGCTTCGCCTGCAACAATAATATCGTCATTGTTTTGAAGCAGCGATTTCAGTCCGTCAATAATTATCTGATGGTCATCAACGAGCAGTACTTTTATCAGGTTCATACCAGTGGAATTCTAATGGTTACAGAAGTTCCGGTTCCCGGAGCAGATTCATAATTCAGATGTCCTTTGATGGCATCAATGCGGCTTGCGATATTTAACAGGCCAATGCCATTTTTTTCGGTGGCATCAACGTCAAAACCAATGCCATTATCCGAAACATTGAGTACAACATGGGTTTTGAGTTTGATCAGTTGCACATTTAAAAAAGTGGCCTGCGCGTGTTTGATAACGTTGCTCACGAGCTCCTGCAAAATCCGGAACAAGGCGAGTTCGATCTGGTCGCTGATGCGGTTATCGAACCCGGAATGTTCAAAATGATATTGAAGCGGTGCGTTCTCAAAATTCATTTTAAGCAAATTTTCGATGGCAGGTACCAGGCCAAACTGCTCCAGTTCTATCGGCATCATCTGGTGTGAAATTGTACGTACTTCCGCGCTGGCATTGTCGAGCATGGTATGAAGTCGTTTTAAATCCTGGGCAAGATCACGGCTGGTTGCCTTAAATGACAATTTATGATAATTCATTTTAAGCGCAATCAAAGTCTGGCCAACGCCATCGTGTAACTCTTTGGCAATCCTGCGGCGTTCTTCTTCCTGAGCCTGGAAAACTGCGCTCATCCTGGCCTCCTGCTGCCGTATTTTTTCAGCATCGGCAGCAGCTTTCTGGCGTTGCTGGTGGCGATAAAACAAAAATATCCCTGCCCCGGTCATCGAAATAATGATAAACACCAGGAGCCAAAGCTGGGTTTTTCGCTGGATGAGCTTGATTTCGGTAAATTGTTTTTCCTGTTTCACCATTTCGAGGTCCTGCTCCAGTTTATCGGTTTCGTACTGGCTTTGCACATCAAGGATTTGTTGTTTGATGCGCTCGCTATACACCGAATCGTTGGTGGCGATGTACAACTTCATCAGAATAATGGCACTGTCGGTTTGATTTGTTAAAGCCTTTAATTTTGCAAGTCCCAGCAAAGCGCTCAACTCCTCCTCAATAACCAAAATTTTCTTCGAAATCTCCAGGGCACGGTTTAATGCCATAGCAGCATCCTGATACCGGCCGATTTCGGTATAAAGCGATCCCATCCTGGAAAGCGTCGAAGAAATTCCTTTGTTGTCACCGAGCCGTTCGCGTATTTCGAGGGATTCGGAATAAAAGGTCAGGGCTTTTTTAAACTCTTTTTTGGCCATGTAAATATTGCCCATATTGCTGAGGATGGCACTGATGTATTCTTCGTTTTTTAATTGCCTGGAGATGGCGAGGGCTTTTTCGTAATAAGCAATTGCCCTGGTGGTGTCGTACATTTTGGCGTACACATTAGCCATATTGCTCAGCGAATTTGCCTCCCCGGCTTCGTCACCCATCTTAACACGGTATTCGAGACCCTTTTTGTGATATTCGAGCGATTTTTCAAGATTTCCGAGGTTTTGATGGATGATGGCGATGTTGTTTAAACTGTAGCCAATCCATTTATCCTGCATAAGCTGCTCGTAAATTTTGAGTGCGGCAATCTGATTTTGAAGCGCCTCCTTAAGCCGGCCCTGTTTTTGGTCGATGATTCCAAGTTTATTGTACAATGAAGCCTGGCCGGGCAGGTCGTTTAACTGCTCGCGGAGTTTCATGGCTTCACCGAAATATTTTGTAGCCTTCCTGTAATTTGCCTTATCCATGTAAATAATTCCCAAATCGTTAAAAGCCTGGGCGATGCCTTTCGGGAATTTCAGGCTTTCGGCCAGTTTGAGCGCCATTTCTCCAAAAATGATGGCTGAATCTGCCGAAATAAAGCGGTATTCCCAGCATAAATCGCTTAAAACCTTTACTTTGCTGGTGTCGGCCTTTGCGCTAAGTTTCTGGTCGAGGCTATCTTTAACTCCACCAAAAACAGGATTTATGATAATAACAAGAAATATGAAAATGATAAAAACCCCTGAAACCTTCATGTTTTGTTATGTTTATTTTACAAACATACTATTTTAAAAAATGTTGAAACAAGCAGTCAAAACTACCCAATAAATCAAAAGCACCTAAAAATAAGCATCAAATCCCGGCCTGCAAATTTGTAATATAATCGTATTCCTGCCAAAATATCTTTCATTCAGGTTGGATTTGCCGGGCTGATCCAGCCTAAAATGCGATAAAACGGATATTTTTAAATATTCATTAGGTTTTTACTAATTTTGGAAACTTAACAAAACCGTCACCTAAAATCGTGTTGACACCGGTTTACAAGTATTGAAATTAAATAAATTAAAAAATATCTTACATTTTTTCGCGAACACACTAATTTGTCGGCTTATGAAAAAACTTCTATCACTCCCATTATTTTGGGTATTGTTAATGACGATTTTGGGGTACAATTATACCAGCGCACAATCCGTGTCAGGTGATTTAAAATTCTGGCAAAAATCTGATTTTCTGGGTTTTGATCAGGTGGGCGATTGTGAAGGAAAATCAGGAGATATCAGTTCTGTTTTTGCCCGGACAACCGGTGAAAGCCTTTTTTTAAGGATCACTTTTGATGATATGATTATCCGTAAAGAAAATCAATTAACCGAAGACCTGTTTATAAATGCCGGCATTACCCTCCGGTTGAAGCTCACCGACAACAAACAAAAAAGTACTTTAAAGGATTTTGCTTTTGATCTTTCGGCGTTATCATCAAACAGTGAAAACGCTTATCAACTCCGCACCCCGGCGTTCAACCTCTGGGAGATGGAGACATCACTTCCCGAAAAAATCCTTCGCGAAAACATTGATTTTGAAATAGCCGTTTTTGAAAACGGAAAAGTGATTGATGTTTTTAATTCGGATGGAAAAAACAGCGATGCCGAAGGCAACTGTGCATTTGTTCATCACGGCAATCAGGGATTGACTTACACCGAAGTTTTTTACGGCAGCCCTGGCGGACAGAGCGGTCTTGCCGGAAGCGGCTTTGACGAAATTTTGCAGGTTCACGAAGCCACGGCCACACCCGGGAATTTCCACATGTCGGGAACCCTGATGCCTGCCGCTGCCTGGCACAATCCCGAGTTTAACACCTGGCTTAATTCGCTGGTATCGCAGGGCAAGGTCGAAATGATGACCTCGGCGCTTGGGCAACACATCATGCCTTTTGTCACGAATAATATGAACGACTGGTCGGTGGGTGTCGAAAGCGACATGGTTGATTATCATTATAACTACACTCCGCGCACCGCCTGGGTTCCTGAACGCGTATGGCTGGCGCCCGGAAGTTATCCAAATTCAGGCGTTCTTGATTGGGCTGGCGATAACTGGGCGCAACATGGCGTTTGGGGCGTTGTTCTCGACGATAGCCCGCACCTCAACGGTTACGACAATGGTAAAATCCATTGGATGAACAATGGCTCCGGAATCAGCCTCCGGGTTATTCCCATCAACAATTCGTTTGTTGGAAATATGATGTACAATGCCGATGGCGCCAAAAACCAGATTTCGGGTATGGGGCAATATAAAATTTGTGTTTATGGTACCGATTGGGAAGTAGCTTCTGAAATGAACGAACATGACGGCTCATTTTTCCTGGATAATTACGAAAATGTACTCTGGTGGTGCCACGACAACTTCCCGGGTGTGAATGTATGGAAACTTACCGATGCCATGCAAAATTCCAACTTTAACGGTACGGGTGCTGAAATTACTCCCGGAACCTATGGATTGTTGGGAGGCCCTGATGGTTACGGTGGGAGCAACAACTCCTGGTACAACCAGTGGGCGGGAACGGAATCCCATTCCGATTTTCACAACCCAAAATGGAATTATGGCTACATCTGGAGCGATGCCCACAACAATTTGATGACAGCACCCAATAACGACCTCGCACAACTTGGTTGGTACACGCTTATGATAAACCTCCACGAAACAGGATGGCACGAAGGCGGCAGCGTTGCCGGCTGGGAACATCGTTATTCGTCGCACATGAAAAATGCAAACGTTTATGCCGAAGCGGCTCGCTGGGCTGCGGGACAATACCTCTCACCACTGGCTGCATATTTTAGCGATATCGATCACGACGGAGTTGATGAAGTAGTTATTCACAACCAGAATATTTTTGCGGTTTTCGAAAGCATTGGCGGAAAAGTAAACTGGCTTTTTTATAAAGATGGTTATGGAAACGCGTTTTCGGTGGTTGG
>CAYOWJ010000292.1:0-4473 GCA_964407625.1 uncultured Lentimicrobiaceae bacterium | reverse complement strand
AATTTTTCAAAATCTGTGCCAGAAAAGTGGTTTTAATATTTAAAATACCAATAGTGACCAACTAAATTGTTTATCCACGTGGAATATTTAATGCTTTTGTATCTCATTATAATACAATAATTTAACGTATTCAGTGAATTCCCCACCAGTTTGCGGATCAGTCTAACCCTAGCAGATTAAAGAAATCAAGGATTTCAGAACGATTGAATAATTTTACTCGGTCAGTAGTGATTTTGTTTTTCTTTTAAGGGTTCAAAAACAGTAGTCAAAAACTCAATGTTTAATTTCACACCTCTACTGTCTTTATTTCTATCTTTTGTGTTTTATTTAAAAAAATATGGAAAAAGATCTGATAACTCTTTGAATAACAAAGCCATTTGATGCTTCTTTATCTAATTCTATGTCTTATTCTGTATCTTCTATGTCTAATTTTCCGGTAGCCTTACCTTTATTCAAAATCCAAACAGAATGTCTGCTTGACCTGGCGTCGTTTTTTATCAAACCCTCCTTTTTTGACATGGAATACAACAGGTTTCTAATCTTGTTTCTTTTTTGTTTGTCATCAAGAATATCCGAAAGTTTGTTTAATAGCAAATTGTCAATTTCCTCACGATTTGCTTTTTTGTAAGTTCTAAGAAACTCCAATATCATTTTTTTATAATGTTCATCATCAAAAGCCCTGTTTTTGATGTACGTTGCCTTATTATTTGTTACCTCGGCAACACTTGCCTCAACATAGAAATTTGGTTTACGGCCAGCAATGAGTTTGTCTTTTTTGAGCATGGCAGCCGCCTCATCAGATATGGATAATTTCTTTTGTACGCGGTCGAGTAACACTACTTTGGTAAGAGGCAAATCCTTTCTTTCGATAAGCAGTTTGGAGTAGTTTTCGTTGATAGAGTGACCATATAGTTGCAAAACCACTTTTTGTGGTTCCGAAAGAATGAAATCGGGCAAAGGAAAAAAGCGGTTGCGCTGTGCCAAAACCATGGCATGGATGCCATAGCCCAAGGTGTCAATCATTCCCAGGCTGTACATTGCATGAGCTAAAAAAGGATTGCGGTAACGTTCAGGAGTTTTTTCACCGCTGGTGTAGTCATCGGGTTTTCCTTCAAAAAAACTACCGGCATTGGCAAAAATTAAACGATCAACCTTTTCGGTAACTATGATACGACTATTCAATGAGTAATCCTGATGGGCAATACAATTGTGGAGTGCTTCGAGGATAGAGCGGGTTTCATATTTGTTTACCGTTACCGAAAGCAACTCATTGTCGGGAAAAAATTTGTATTTGATGTTCCGGATATGGTGCAGGACTTTGGTTGTATTGAGCAATAATGGGGTTCCGAAATGTTCATACCCTTTTTCTTCGCCTTCCAGTTTCCAGGTGATTTGCGCTAAAACCGGAAGTAAATAATGTGATGCCTCCTCCTTGCCGAGAATAAGAATGGCTGTATTAGTGATTTTTCCGTTAATGGTAACTTTGGCTTTATCTAAAAATGTGGCCAGGTCCCAACGATCAATTTTATCAGCAAAATCAGCCTTGGCATTTCTTTCTTTGAATTTCGTTTTGGCCACAATTAATGCTTCAGGATCAAGGTCGTCCATTGTAGCTTTTTCGATAATTTGAGCAGACCAATCTTCCTGTGAGTTGTAAATAGTGCGGATTAGATCGGGAAAACCCCGAAGGTCGGTTTTATGGCTTCCTATCCGAATATAGGGAATTTTCTTGAAATGAGCTGGTTGACCTTTGGCTGCCGGGATGCGGATGAGTGTAATAGCTTTGGAATGATAATCGAACTCAAAAATCCCAAAGTTAATTTTTGGACTCAAAAGATTATGCAACCAAAGTTCCAAATCCTGATTACCCTCTTTAGCGGAGGAAAACGAAAAATTTGTTCCTTTTACCGAATGTGTGGTATCTTCGATCCCCCAAACCAGATAGCCAAACGGTTTGTTAGAAATACAAGCCCCATTGCTCAAAGCCGAAATATATTCACCAATGCTGTCATTATCAATGCTGCCTTTGTTTAACTTAAACTCTAACCACGGCTGTTCGTGTGGCTGTTTAATTAATTCCTCAAGAAGCGTATGTAAGTCCTGCGAAGTCATTTTTAACCGGTTGCATTAAAAAATTCAACAATCATCTTCATTGCTTTACAAAAACGGATTTTTATAACACACAAAAATAGTCTTTAAAACAGACTACCTAAATCATAAATTGCCTAAGTTTGCCCTTTGTTAAAAAAAACCATTTTAAATCTTTGACAGTGAAAACCTCCCAAACAATAAATTTCAAATAAAGATCTTTCAAATTCATTCATTTAAAAAATTTATGACTGAATCAACACACCGCGAAATGGTTAATTTCATTTGGGATATCTGCAACATCCTGCGCGGGCCTTACAAACGCAATGAATACTGGAAAGCAATTTTCCCGATCCTGACAAGGGGAATTTGGGAAGAGGTGAGAATGGGAAAGAAATTGTTTTCACTAGTGTCTATTAATTATTGTTAAATTATCTCGTATCTATTTTATGCACAGTATAATAACTCATCAAAACCGTGTCGCCTTTTTGAATTTTGTTCCTTTGCGCTGTTGTGTAAATTGGAACAAGAATGAACATCGGCAAATATGTTTTCGCACAGATTGTGGAGTTTCTCCCAAAACGCTACTTCGAACGGCTGGTAATCAAACACAAAGACCGGACAGCCGGAATGTCGCCATCCTACTGGAGTCACATGCTGGTCATTATGTACGGTCAGCTCATAGGCTGCCATAGTCTTAGAGAACTCACAGATATCACTATTGCTCATGCAAAAAGATCGTTTCACCTGGGATTTGGAAAGGTTCCCATTAACAGAAGCGTTCTTTCCAAGGCTAATAACCTCAGAGACCCAGTAATCTTTGAGAAATTTGCTTTTTACATTGTGTCTATTGCCCAAGCCAAGCGTATCACCAAAGAGTTTGAACTCCACGGAAGGTTCTATGCCATTGACTCTACTACTATCGACCTGTGCATGTCGGTCTTTAGATGGGCAAAGTTCAGAAGTACAAAGTCCGGTATCAAGATTCATACTCAGATTGATATTGCCACTGAAATACCGGTCTTCTACAGAATCAGCCATGCAAATGTGCATGATACCAGATCCATGGACTGGTTTATCTACGAACGGAATGCTTGCTATGTATTTGATAGAGGCTACTTTGATCTCTCCAGACTCTACGCCATTGAGCAAGCTGGAGCTTTCTTCATCATCCGGGAGAAGTTTCATCCTGATTATGAGATCACGGACGGTGAAGACATGCTTGAAGGAGATGACAATGTCCTGCGAGACCAGACGGTCAGATTCACAGGCAAACGAAACAGAGGAAACTATCCGATTCCGCTCAGACGCATCATATACTTTGCCCCTGACCTTGGAAGAACCTTCACCTACTACACCACCAACTTCTACCTCAAAGCAAAAGACATTGCCCTTCTTTACCGCTACAGATGGCAGGTTGAACTGTTTTTCAAATGGATTAAGCAGTATCTCCGTGTCAAATCCTTTTGGGGAGAATCTGAGAATGCTGTCCGAATACAGATACATGTCGCTATCATCACGTATTGTCTCGTCGCAATTATTGAACACGATCTCAAACTGGACAGACCAGTCGTTGAGGTCATGCGTATCCTTGGCAATTCCCTGCTGGTCAAGGACCCCATTCAAGATCTCTTGGCTCCTGTGGCAAATAAGACCTGCGATGATAACGATTGCCAACTGCATTTGGACTTCAAATTTGATTAACATTTTTTAATAGACACCAGTGAATTGTTTTAATGGTTTATCCTGTCACCTCCTTTTCTGCAATTTCCTTTTGTACCCCAATCTGATATAAATATTCCGGGGCAAAGTCGGCACCATTATACCATTCGATGGTGTTAAATTTTATGACGAATTTTTTAAAATTTTGCTTGTCTTTTAGGGGCTCAAAACTTTTGCCGTTCAGTTCATTTTGCAAATCAACAATCTTTGTAACGCCATAGTTAAATTCCAACAAAATCCGGTAGCCGTCTAAATATTTCGCCTGTTAAATTCTAAAAACATTATCGAGTAGTTTAATAATTTGTTTCGGTAGTGTTTTTCTATAAAACTTCAGAAATTCCTTTTGCCGAATTACTAATATTAAACAGAGTCTATTTTTCCCTTTAAAAAAACACCTAAACCCCTTTTACATAGTCTCCCACGATTCGTGGCCGTGAATGATTTTCCAACCCGATTCTTCCTTCTGAAAGAGAAAAGAAACGGTGTGATGAATCACGAAAGTCCGGTCATCTTTAAAAGTGGCCTGAAATATCGCCGATTGATTAAGGAGAACAAGGTTTTCGGTGAGGACATTTACTTTGATGGTTTTTTGGCTTAATTCGACACTTTTGCGCTGGCTAAACCAGTCCTTCACCGCCATCGCATATTCATCTCTGGTGAAAA
>CAYOWJ010000291.1:0-4483 GCA_964407625.1 uncultured Lentimicrobiaceae bacterium | reverse complement strand
AAAAAAATCAAATGGAATTTCAATTAAACGGTCAGGAGTTTATCGAACTGATGAAGCTCCTCAAATATGAAGGACTTGTGGATACCGGCAGCGATGCCAAAATGTACATCGATAACGGTGATGTTTTTGTTAACGGAAAGCAGGAATTCCGCAGGCGCAACAAACTCAGGGCTGGTGATAAAGTTGAGTTTGAGGGACAAACGATTTTGATTGTTCTATAAAATCTCAATTATTCCAATTTTCCATTCCCGCCGAAGCGAGATTTCGGCTAACGCCTCAACATTCCAATCTTCCATTATTCCACTCTTTCATTGCCGAATTGTCGAATTGTCGAATTGACACATTCTTCGATCCTTCCATTATTCCATTATTCCAACATTCCATTCTTTTTTCTTCCCTTCCACCCATTTCCTCGCATTTACAAAAGCTTCGAGCCAGGGTGTGAGTTGGTCGTTTTTACGATCGGAGGGATAATGCGCCCACTGCCACGGTAAAACCGACCGTTCGAGGTGCGGCATCATGGCCAGGTGACGGCCATCGGCCGAGCAGATTCCTGCCGCGGCAATCTGTGACCCGTTGGGATTTCCGGGATATTCATCATAAGAAAATTTCATCGGAATCTGATATTTTAATTCTTCCTGAGGAAAATCAAACTTGCCTTCCCCGTGAGCCACCCAGATTCCAAGGCGCGAGCCGGCCAGGGTTTTCAGCATCACCGAATCGTTGTTTTCGATCTCGACAGTTAAAAATGCCGATTCAAATTTGCCGGAAGCGTTATGCAGCATTTTTGGATGTTTTGCATGATCAGGATAAATCAGCCCGAGTTCCATCATTACCTGGCAGCCGTTGCAAACGCCGAGGCTGAGTGTGTCTGGACGGGCATAAAAATTATCAAGTGCCTGTTTCGCTTTTTCGTTATAGAGGAAAGCTCCCGCCCATCCTTTTCCCGAACCTAAAACATCAGAATTTGAAAATCCTCCCACAAAAACGATCAGGTTCAGTTCTTCCAGATTTTCACGGCCATTGATCAGGTCGGTCATGTGCACGTCTTTCACATCAAAACCTGCCAGGTACATACTCCAGGCCATTTCGCGATCGCCATTTACACCTTTTTCGCGGATAATGGCGGCTTTGATGCCAGTGGATTTCCGGCGATTCGGGTCGATGCCGAATTGCGAAAACTGCCCCGCAAACTCAGCCATAAACCGAAACTTCAGCGGCTGCTTTTTGTAGTTTTGAAAACGGTCGAGTGCCAGCTCAGGTTTGGTTTGATGTTGCTCGAAAAGATAAGAGGTATTAAACCAAAGCTCGCGGAGCGGATTTATTTCAAATTTTATCTGGTGCGAACGATGGATTATGTTGATATTCCTCTCTTTAATGGGTTCGCCGATAGAAATTGCTTCAACCCCTTTGGCTGCAAGTTTGCCGGCTAAATCGTTGGTTTTCCTGGATTGAATAACAATCCCGGGCTTTTCGCTGAACAAAATCCTGATCAGGTCATCTTCATCAAATTTATCAAGATTAATATTTAAGCCGCCGGTTACATTGGCGAAATTCATTTCGAGCAAAGAGGTGATAAGCCCGCCCGCCGAAATATCATGGCCGGCAAGAATCAACTCCTGCAGGATTAAATCCTGGATGGCATCAAAAGTTTGTTTAAAATATTCAGGATCGGGCACCGAAGGCGTTTTTGTGCCAACCAAACCTAATGACTGCGCAAAGCTGCTTCCTCCCAGTTCAAATCCTGACTTCGAAAAATACACATAAATCAGCTCTGTGCCAGGCTCGTAAGCAAGCACAGGTTTAATCACCTTTTTGATAGCCGAAACTTCCCCAACTGTCGAAACAATCACGGTGCCGGGCGAAAGCACTTTTTTGCCGTCGGGGTATTTTTGCGTCATCGACAGCGAATCTTTTCCTGTCGGGATGTTGATTCCAAGTTTGATGGCAAATTCGCTCATCGCTTTAACGGCGCGGTACAGACGGGCGTTTTCGCCCTCATTCCGGGCAGGCCACATCCAGTTTGCCGAAAGCGAAACGCCTTTTAATCCACCTTCTATCGGCGCCCAGACTAAGTTTGTCAATGCTTCGGCTACTGCCAGAACAGAACCTTTTTCGGGATCAATCAAAGCTGCGGCAGGCGCATGGCCGATTGAAGTTGCAATTCCCTTTTCTCCCCGGTAATCGATGGCGGCAACGCCCAGGTTATTCAGCGGCAACTGGATTTCACCGGCGCATTGCTGCATCGCAATTTTTCCGGTAACGGAGCGGTCAACTTTGTTGGTGAGCCAGTCCTTGCAGGCCACGGCTTCGAGTTGCAAAACCGAACCGATGTATTCGTGAAGATTTCCTGCCTGGTATGAAATTTCGGCATATGAAGTTTTGATGGTTTTATCGTTGAGGATGGTTTTTGGCGGTTTACCGAAAAAGTCGGTGAGATCGAGATTGATGGGATGAATTTCTGAATTTTTCTGATGAAATGTAAAACGATGGTCGCCGGTTGTTTCACCCACCACGTAAAAGGGAGCACGCTCACGTTCGGATACTTTTTTCATCAAACCGACGTCCTGTTTTTTAAGAACCAGACCCATACGCTCCTGTGACTCGTTTCCAATAATTTCCTTATCAGAAAGCGTAGGATCGCCAACCGGTAATTTTTCCATTTCGATGCGTGCGCCGGTTTCTTCGACAAGTTCCGATAAACAATTCAAATGTCCGCCGGCGCCGTGATCGTGGATGGTGACGATTGGATTTTCGTTGGCTTCAAACATTGCACGAATGGCGTTAAATACTCTTTTTTGCATCTCAGGATTGGAGCGCTGCACGGCGTTTAGCTCGATTTTGTTGGTCAACTGGCCGGTTGCCACCGACGAAACCGCGCCTCCGCCCATCCCGATCCGGTAATTATCGCCACCCATCACAATTACCTGGTCGCCCTTTTCGGGATGACCTTTATGACTTCCCGATTTCTTGCCAAAACCAATCCCGCCGGCCATCATAATCACCTTATCATACCCAAAATAATGTTCATTTTCGTGATGTTCAAAAGTGAGCAAGCTCCCGCAAATAAGTGGTTGGCCAAACTTATTGCCAAAGTCGCTGGCCCCGTTTGAAGCTTTGATGAGAATATCGAGCGGGGTTTGATAAAGCCAGGGGCGTTCGCTGTTTTTTTGTCCCCATTTTTTAGAAGCATCAAATCGCGGATACGAAGTCATATAAACCGCTGTTCCTGCCAGGGGAACACTTCCGGTGCCTCCGGCCATCCTGTCGCGGATTTCGCCTCCGGAACCCGTTGCAGCGCCATTAAATGGCTCGACGGTAGTGGGGAAATTATGGGTTTCCGCTTTAAGCGAGATAATCGAATGAAAATCACTGATCTCAAAAAATCCGCTGCTATCCTGCCTTTCAGGGGCAAACTGCTCCGCTTGCGGCCCTTCGATAAAAGCCACATTGTCGCTGTAGGCCGAAACAATTTTGTTGTGGTTTTCCCGGGAGGTTTTTTTGATGAGCGAAAACAAACTTTCGGGCATTTCTTCACCATCAATAATAAAAGTGCCGTTAAAAATTTTATGTCTGCAATGCTCCGAATTGACCTGGGCAAAGCCGTAAACCTCGCCATCAGTGAGTTTCCGGCCAAGACGTTTGCTCAGATTTCCTAGATAATCAACCTCTTCGGCACTTAAAGCCAGTCCTTCTTTTTGGTTAAACGCGGCAATATCATCGATAAGCATAATGGGGTCGGGCTGTTTGAGGATGCTAAAAACCGTCTGGTCAAGTCCCGTAAAAAAAGCCGACAACATCGGATCGAAAGCCCCATGTTCATTGTTCACCTCAATAAATTCCTCGATACGGCGGATGCCTGATATGCCCATGTTTTGGGTGATTTCGACGGCATTCGTGCTCCAGGGTGTGATCATTTCCTTTCGCGGCCCGATAAAAAAACCAGCAACAGCATTTTGGGTAAGAACCTGCGCCTGACCAAACAACCAGACTAATTTGTCAATAGAGGCGTGGCTTAAAGGTTGTTCGGAATCAACGGCAAAAATCATTTCGGAAGAGCGGAAGAACTGTATCATTTTCGGTAAATTGTTAAGATGAACTTTTGAGGCTGCAAAAATAGGAAATGCAAACCGATTTCACCGCCGGATTGTTGAGATATAAAAAACGGGCTAAAAGTTAAAATTATGAGGTGTCTTTTTACAATTTGTTTACTTTTGCAGGCAGAAACAATAAAAATCGGGGTGTAGCGCAGTTGGTTAGCGTGCTAGACTGGGGGTCTAGAGGTCGCGAGTTCGAGTCTCGCCACTCCGACAAAAGTATGCTGAATTTCAATACATTACGGGTGTTTTGAAAATAATTCGCAAACTCAGACACAAAAAAGGGGCTGCATGTCCCTTTTTTATTTTAACTACCTGCGCTTTTGGCTATCCTTAAGTAAGCCCTAGCTTTCCAGTACAATGTTTTTTATTATTAATCATTACTT
>CAYOWJ010000290.1:0-4502 GCA_964407625.1 uncultured Lentimicrobiaceae bacterium | reverse complement strand
TATTGTTAAGGTTTTGTTAAAAAAACGAATAGTTTTTAATGAGATAAAAATAATTCCAATATTTGCACTTTTATAGAAAAGTTCCGGTGAAGAGAAAAATTGCATTGATTTTTTTATTTTTTGTCAACATAGTCTTGTTGGCACATGCCGTGCTTCCCCATCATCATCATGATACTTATGTTTGTCTGTTTGATAAACATAATTGCGATGACTGCAGTACTCCTGAAGAAAATACCTTCTGCCATCATGAGCATAATAACTCGAACAAAGATTCGGGTGATTGCCTCCTGAAGAATTTGGTCGTCGTTCCTGCCAAATCATTAAAACAAGTTATTCAAAGTTTTATTTGCACAACTGATTACCATCATTTTAATGATATACTGATAAATTTTAATAAAAAACGTTCTGATTTTCAATACTCCCATTATCATTACCCACCTTTTGCTGACGGGTCGGACTATTTTATTTACGTAAGCCGGTGCCTTGGTTTGCGTGCTCCTCCTGTTGTTTAAATTTTTAAATGTTCACAACTATGCTATTACAATTGCCACATGTGATTGTTAGGATTTTGTGCTCGGTTTTTTGATTACACTTAAAAATTTAAATATCAATTTTGATGAAAAGGAAATTATTTTTTTTAGCATTATTCGCTATGATTTTCGCCGCATGCAACAAGAACAGCGAAAAAACAACAGATACCCACGATGACGAAATCAAAATAAAACTTACGGCTTATACCACTGAATTTGAACTATTTGCTGAAGCCGACGCTTTTGTAGTTGGAAAAACATCGCGCGTACTTTCTCATTTCACCCATCTTCCTGAATTTACAGCAGTTGAAAACGGAAGTATAACTTTAAGGCTTATTATTGAGGGTAAGGAGGTTTCGCACGCGCTTACCAAGCCAACACGAAAGGGCATTTACGCCTTCGACATTATTCCTGCAACGCCTGGCAAGGGTCAGATTATCTATGATATTGCCACAGATAAAGGTAAGTTCCAAATGGTAGTTTCTGAAATTATTGTTTTTGAAAAGGAGGACGATGCAGATAAGGCTGCTCAGGCTGCAGTAAAATCTTCACCTTTTGCCGCTGTTTTTACAAAAGAACAATCGTGGAAAATTGATTTTGCGACCGAAATGCCAAAAACAGAACCTTTCGGGCAAGTAATAAAAACCACGGCTCAGGTGCAGTCAGCACAGGGTGATGAGATACTCGTTCCGGCAAAAACAAGCGGTATTGTAATGTTTTCATCCGGCGATGTGCTTGAAGGCAAAACCGTTTCAAATGGTCAGGTTTTGTTTTCGGTTTCCGGAAGTGGTATGGCCGAGAATAATTCGACAGTCCGGTTTCTGGAAGCTCAGAATAATTATGAAAAAGCCAAATCAGATTATGAGCGGATCAAAGGCCTTGCAAACGATAAAATTGTTTCGGAAAAAGATTTGCTGGCAGCTAAAAATCAATATGATAACGCAAAAGCCATCTACGACAACCTGAATACAAATTTCAGTGCCAAAGGTCAAAATATCAGCAGCCCGATGAGTGGTTTTGTTAAGCAACTTTTTGTACAGAATGGGCAGTACGTGGAGACTGGCCAACCTATCGTGAGCATATCACAAAATAAAACATTGATTTTACATGCTGAGATTCAGCAAAAATATGCTTCAATTCTTGACAATATCACCAATGCAAATATTCGCACAATGCACGACAATCAAGCTTATTCACTTGATGAGTTAAACGGTAAAGTGCTATCTTATGGTCGTAATGCGAACAGCGATAATTATTTAATTCCGGTAAATCTTCAGGTTGATAACAAGGGCGGCCTCCTTTCGGGCGGATTTGTCGAATTGTATCTTAAAACCACTACCAATACAAATGCCATAACAATTCCAAATGAAGCATTATTGGAAGAACAGGGCAATTATTATGTTTATGTTCAGATTAATCCTGAGCTGTTTGAAAAACGCGAGGTATTTCCCGGATCAACCGACGGATTAAGAACTGAGGTACTCAAGGGTATTTCCGCAAATGAGCGCATTGTTACCAAAGGTGCAACACTCGTTAAACTTACTCAGGCTACCGGTACTTTGGACGCACATTCAGGCCATGTTCATTAAGAAAGGATAAAATGATGCTAAGTAATATTATAAAATTCTCGCTTAACAACAAGTTCTTTATCCTCTTGTGTGCGGTAGTGCTGATGGTGGTGGGTTTCCGCACCGCTGGCAACATGGATGTGGATGTTTTCCCCGACCTGACAGCGCCAACAGTAGTTGTAATGACCGATGCACATGGTATGGCTTCCGAAGAAGTGGAGCGCCTGGTTACCTTCCCTATCGAAACCGCGATGAATGGAGCAACTGATGTTCGCAGGGTACGCTCAAGCTCCTCACAGGGCTTCTCTTTTGTCTGGATCGAATTTGACTGGGGAACCGATATTTTTAAAGCCCGTCAGATTGTAAGCGAAAAGCTCATCACTGTCAATACGCAAATGCCCCTGGGCGTTGGGCAGCCAACGCTTGCACCACAATCGAGTGTGATGGGCGAAATGTTCTTCCTGGGATTGCAGGCCGACAGCACCAGTTTAATGGATCTCCGCACAATTGCTGACTGGAATGTGAAGCCCATGCTTCTTGCAACAGGCGGAGTATCCCAGGTTACCATTATTGGCGGTGATTATAAGCAATACCAGGTGTTGGCCGATCCTTACAAAATGAAATATTACGGCGTTTCGATGAGTGAATTGGCGGATGTTGTAAAAGGGATTAGTCAGAATTCATCAGGAGGTACAGTTCGCCAATATGGAAATGAATTTACTGTGAGAGGGATCGCCCGTACTTCCAACGTTAATGCATTGGGTAATTCGTTTATTAAATCCGGAAACGGAAAACCAATCAGGATAGATGATGTAGCTGAGGTGAAGATTGGAAGTGCTGTAAAAATGGGCTATGCTGCCGAAAATGCAAAACCAGCGGTAATCATCTCCGTCTCAAAACAACCCAATGCAAATACGGTTGATCTCACGGAGCGAATCGAGGCAAATCTTGCCTCACTTCAAAAAACATTGCCTCCTGATGTTAAAATAGACACCAAAATCTTCAGGCAGGCCGATTTTATCGAAACTTCCGTAACAAACGTGCAAAATGCATTGATGGAGGGTGCAATTTTCGTAATCCTTATTCTTTTCTTTTTCCTGGGTAGTTTTCGTACTACTATTATTTCGCTGCTGGCTATCCCGATTTCATTGCTTGGTACAATTATAGTCATGAAAATCTTAGGCTTAAATATCAACACCATGAGTTTGGGAGGAATGGCAATTGCTATTGGTGTTTTGGTTGATGATGCCATTATTGATGTTGAAAATGTTTATAAACGACTTCGGCAAAACAGGCTAAAACCATTGCACGAAAAGTTTTCAACTTTCACCGTTGTATTTGAAGCATCAAAAGAGGTCAGAGCTTCGATTATTAATGCAACATTAATCATTATTGTAGCTTTTCTCCCATTGTTCTTCCTTTCGGGAATGGAAGGCCGCATGCTGATACCTTTGGGAATTTCGTTCATTGTTTCTTTATTTCTATCCCTGGTTGTAGCGATGACACTTACGCCATTACTGTGTAAAATGATGCTTTCGGATGAAAAATACCTTGCAAAAAACGAAAAGGATAAATGGCTTACCAGAAAACTCACTCATATTTATCTAAAATCTCTTGGATGGGCATTAGAGCACAAGAGGGTTTTGGTTTTTTCTTCGCTTGGACTGTTTGTTGTTTCCATGTTTCTTTTTTCGACCATGGGGCGCAGCTTCCTGCCTGAATTTAACGAAGGCTCCCTCACCTTATCCGTTGTTTGCAAACCGGGCACTTCATTGGAAGAAAGCAATCGCCTTGGGAACCTTGTTGAAACCGAATTATTGTCAATCCCTGAAGTGATGAGTACAGCACGCCGCACAGGACGCGGCGAACTTGATGAACATTCACAAACGGTAAACAGTGCCGAAATAGATGTAAACTTCACACTTAAAGATAGAAGCCGCGATGAATTTTTAGCAGAGGTTCGTACAAAAATTGCAGGTGTTCCGGGTATTGCAGCCACAGTGGGGCAACCGCTCGGACACCGGATTGATCACATGATTTCGGGTACAAGAGCTAACATTGCTATAAAAGTGTTTGGCACCGACCTCAACAAAATGTTTACCATCGGAAATCAGATTAAAAATTCGATTGCAGATGTCGAAGGATTGGTTGATGTTAACGTTGATCAGCAAATTGCAATACCACAGATCCAGATACGTGCAAACCGCGAAATGCTGGCTCAGTATGGAATTACTATCCAACAATTCAACGAGTTCATCGATATCGCTTTTGGTGGAGAAAAGTTATCTGATATTTACGAAGGGCAGCGCAGATTCGACCTGGTTTTACGCCTGAATCAGGATTACACACAAACCATCGAAGGTATCCGTTCGGCATTAATTGACACTTATGATGGGAAAAAAGT
>CAYOWJ010000289.1:0-4514 GCA_964407625.1 uncultured Lentimicrobiaceae bacterium | reverse complement strand
AATTCCTTAAGAAAAAGTATGGTGGAAATTAATTGGGAATTCCGGGCAGCATAAAGCATTTGCTACGCATCAACAAATTAATCTTGCATGATTAAATGCAACAGTAAGCGACTGGAATAAATGCAGTTTACGCGCTTAAGAAAATTTTGGCGGAAGGAAAAGCTATTTGGATGGGATTAAACCGTTTTTAATTCCGTATTTAATCAGATCGGAGCTTGATTTCAAATCTAACTTTTTGAGGATGTGTTGCTTGTGTGTGCTCACTGTTTTCACGCTTACAAAAAGCTTCTCAGCAATTTCACGTGTTGAAAATCCGATTACACATAGGTCGAATACTTCTATCTCCCTTTCGGTAAGGCCGCATAGGTGGTTTACAGGAAGCGTATCATTCGACAGATAATCATTTAAAACAATGTTGGTAATTTCCTCGCTCAGGTATTTATTTCCTTTGTTTACAGCATAAATGGCCTCAACCAACTGACCATAGCTGCAATTTTTGATTAAATACCCTGATGCCCCGGCTTCGAGGATTCCCTTGACGAAACTTACCTCGGTATGCATCGAAAGCCCGAGTATTTTGATTTCAGGATTTTCGCGCTTTATTGCTGCAGTTGCCTCAATGCCATTCATTCCATTCATTCCGATATCCATTAATATAATATCCGGTTTTGTTGTCCTGGAATATTCGATGGCTTCTTTTCCATTTTCAGCCAAACCAACAATTTCTATTGTTGGGTCAATAAAAAGGCTTGAAAGGCTCTCCCTGAAAAGGCGGTGATCGTCGGCAATCAAAATTTTTATGCTCATAGATTAGATTTTTGGGATTAAACAGATAATTGAAATTATTTTTTTATGTCAAAGTCATTTCATCATTTTGTATATTTATTTGTTGGTTTTGAAAGCAATTTAGTAAGGTCTGTAGTCATCAAACCTAAAAACTCATTAGTTTTTCGGAAACAAAGATAAACAAAAATATTATTATCAAATAGGCAATTTGCTGATTTTTAAGTGAAATATTGCTGATTTTTTAACCGGACAATTAAATAGGTCTGCTGAAAAAGTCCGCAGTACTTTAATTTCAATAACCGCCGGCTTCGGCGTGAGCTCAGTCGAACACCGAAGCGGGCGGTAATGATAATGCATATAAACAGCCCTGTAAGGGCTGAATTTGTTAATTTTCACCCCTTACAGGGCTGTTGGTTTCTCTACATCACTTTCCCGGCACTTCGTACGGGATTATTCAAATTAAATCCTTTCAGGATTTTAATGCAAGGAAATTATGTACTATATCGCAAAAAACTTGCAGTCGTTTGTTTAAAACATTATCCTGTATCATTCTTTCAATGATTGTTAACTGTTTTTAAGCAGACTACTTATTCACATCCCGGAAAACTGATTGTCACATTAGTAGCCATCTTCACAAAATAGGCTTTTCCGGGCATTAAAACAGGAAGGCTGTTAATACTAAGTTCCGGCCAGAAAACGCCCGTTCCGGCAACCTCTTTTGCGATGACGAAATTGGGTAAAACTGGAGCAAAAATTTCAGCGGTGTTTACTTCACAAGACGAAAGTACCGGTATCAAATTCCATCCGGTGGTAAGATTCAGGGTTTTGTTATTTGTTTCGCTGCCTATTATTTTTAACTGGCAGTCGTTTTTGATTTTGACCATATAACCGGAAGAATTACTCCAGTTTCCCAATGTATTCACTGTATCGGCAGGAAAATAAAATCCGGAAAAATTCTGTAAGATGACGAGTTCATTAATAATGGGATTGAAGATAATTTCAACCTCATCATTAAAAGGGATGAGATAACTCGAAATTCCGGCCCAGCCAGAGGTGAGACCAATATCATGGCCGGGAAGGAAAAAATTAATTATTGCGTTTTCGTAAATATTGTTGGCCTGATAAGCAACCGGATCGGTTGATGTTGTTGGCTGCATGTATTGCCCTCCGTTCATCAGTTCCTGATCGAAAGAAATGCCACAGGTTGCATTGGCATTGATGATTTTGAATTGAAACCGCAATAGCCCGGTGTAGGTTACCGGTACTTCGTTAAAGGAAACAGCCGAACCAATCTGTTCCATTTCCCGGGAGGCAGCAGTAATCACAGCAAACTTTATACTGTTGTTATCCGTCTGATTCACGATTTGGTAATGGTCTTCCGACAAACCAAGGCTGGTAACAGTTACCATATTGTTCGCAACGATTTCAGCACCAAAAGCCGAAGGGCTGTAATCCAGGTAAATCTGGAAATCCCGCAGGAACGTACCGGATTCATTGGCTTTTACTTCCACATCAAACTGGAATAGTGGCGGACTTTCTTCGATGAAAAGCGGATTAGAGAAGCGAAAAGATAATTGTGTCTGAGAAAATGCTGAATTGCTGAAAAGCAAAAGGATTAGAAAAATTACGCTAAGTTTATTCATTTCAATTAATATTAAATTTTATGCGAAATTTATTACAAAATATGCTGCCAGGGTGATTAATTCAGTAAAACAATTTTTGTGCTACACAGTTACATTTTTAAACAGAAAGAATTACTGAAGCTTTTGTCCCCTTACCAGGTGATGAGTCAATAATCAGTTTTCCGCCTATGGCTCTAAGACGTTCGCTGATACTAAACAAACCAAAGCTATCATTTTGTGAAAAACTATACCCGGGGTCATACATAAAACCTTTCCCATCATCACAAACAGAAATGATAATTTCTTTATCATTCTTCATAATCCGGAGATTGATTTGCGTAGCATTTGCATGTTTGATTGAATTATTGATCAATTCTCCGGTTATCCTGAAGAGCAAAATATTTAACATGTCTTTCAGATGCAGGTTTTCGGTGTTGGCTTCCAATGTCGAATTTATCGAAAAGTGTTCTTTAAGATGGTCGAGTTTCCAGTTAAGAGCGCTGATTAATCCAAATCCCTTTAAAATGGGCGGATTGAGTTCGTAGGTTTCGTCTCTGCACTGATGAATTGCTTCGCTAAGTAGTTTTGACGATTCTTTGATGCTTTTTACGGCTTCGGGATTGAGGAGATGGTCTTCGAGTAAAGTTGTTAACTTAATGCGCGTTATCGAAAGAATTTGCCCCAGACTGTCATGCAAAAAACCGGCAAACCTGATACGCTCCCTTTCTTCAGCATTAATTAAGGTATAATTAAGCTTTTGGAGCTTTGTCTGATAATTTTTAATTTCTTCCATCTTATTTGAAATTTCAAGCGCCTGCTGTTTGCGTTTGGTAATGTCGATGGAACTGCCACGGTAACCTTTTAATGTTCCGTCAGCATTCAGTATAGGCATGCCGCTCATTGAGACCCACAAGCGACCGTCATCCTTTGATAGTGCAACCCCTTCCAGATTAAAAAATTCTACTTTCCGTTCAAAGACCTCCATTGCCTTTTTGGTGGTTTCTTCGCGTCCATCTAATGGATATAGGTCCAAGAAAGACATCCGGTTAACCATTTCGTCTGGCCTAAAACCAAAAACAGTTTCTGCGACAGGGCTAACAAAGGTGAAGATACCTTTGGCATCCACCTCCCAGATGACGACACGGCTATTCGCTGCGATCTGTGTTAGCCGTGATTCACTCGCTACCAGTTCTTGTTCTATTTGTTTTCGTTGACTTATATCCCTAAGGGCTGTGACCCGGATATTCCGTCCGCCATAGAATATCATTCGTGCCTGAATTTCGGCAGGAAAGGTTGTACCATCCTTGCGTAATGCCGTAACTTCGTATGGGTTCTCCCGGAATGAAAGCATGTTGTGCTTTACCTTTTTACGGTCATTGGGTATTACCAGTTCTGTTCCGGGTTTTCCTACAATTTCCTCATGAGTATAGCCAAATAACCTTTCAGCAGTTTGGTTCTGATCCAGCCCCAAACCATTTTCCGAAAAAAACAGGGCTTCAAAAGAGGCATCTGATAACGCCATTAGTCGCTCCTGTGAGTGTATGAGCTTTTCTTCAATATGTTTGCGTTCAGAGATGTCGGTGGCCACAGCGTAACGACACACTTTATTATTGACAATAATGTTTTCTGCATTAAAAATAACGGTTTTTAATTCACCGTCGCTTGCTTTTATCTTCACTTCAACATTTGAAATTCTACCATTGGCATCCATTTCTGACAGTAAATATTCTTTTGTGGAAAGAAATGCCATCCCTAATTCCGGTGGAGTTTTACCAATAACTTCGTCTTGTGAAAATCCGAATAAGTTAGTGAAAGCATCATTGACTTCGAGGTATTGATCATTGTCTATATCGCTCAAACTGCAAACTGATGGGTTTAGGTGAAATACTTTTGAATATTTTTCTTCAGACAACTGAAGTTTAACTTCTGTGGCTTTTTTCAGGGTAATATCAACAGCTACTAACAGGCATCTCTTTTCTGTAAATACTGAAGCAATACCTTCGAGAATGACATGGATGCTTGCATCACGGTTAAAGGTCAATTTAACTTCGCAGGTTTGTTTGGTATTGGTTTTAAAAACTCTCTGAAAAAAATCGTCGAAAACAA
>CAYOWJ010000288.1:2607-4521 GCA_964407625.1 uncultured Lentimicrobiaceae bacterium | reverse complement strand
GAAATTATGGAACCTTTATCAGCCTTTAACTTGATAATGTTTTATTATCACCAATTCCAGGCCTTTTTAAAATCAGATTGGGGCGAACAGACATTCGACACATTTGTAGCTTTATAGTTTTAAATACCTATTCCAGGCCACAAATTCAAAAGGTACCGGGATAAAAAAAACTATTTCTTTTTGGTATGATAAGCTACTTTTTCGATGGATGTAATCATGTCATATTCTTCAAGATAAACATGCTCAGGCAGGTTTAAAGGCTTTGATGAAAAATTCAGAATACCTCTAATCCCGCAATCTACAAGCAGATTTGCAGTTTCGAGCGCTTTGTCAAACGGAACCGTAATAATTCCGATCGAAATATCCAGGCTGACCATTTTTTCTTTAAGTTCATCAACATGTAAAACCGGGACCCCGGCATAAAGGTGTCCGATTTTTTCAGGATTAATATCGAAAGCAGCGACTACTTTCAACTTGGGCCTTTTACCTGCAAAATAATTTAGGATTGCTTTTCCCAGATTTCCGAGTCCCATGATGCAAACATTTTGTCCCTGCTCGGTATCGATGATGTTCCCGATCAGGTCGATTAATTCCTTAATATCATAGCCTCTTCTTAGCGTTCCATTATAACCGATCAGCATGATGTCTCTGCGCACCTGAACTGGTGTAATATGAAGCAACTGGGCAATTTCGTGAGAAAAGATAAATTCCTTACCTTTAGCCAAAGTAATCAACAGGTTACGACGGTACTGGCTGAGTCGTTCGATAGTTTTATCCGGCAGATGCATGACGATATTTTTAAAGTTTGTGCAATATTACAACAATTGTTATAAAATTAACAATAAAATTCTGACAATATTCTAACGGCACAAAATGAAAAAACCTGCCGGTTTGATCTGGCAGGTTTTTTCAAATTCCTTTTCAGGATTTAGAGAATACTTATTTTATGATAAGCTTTTCGAGACGTACCGAATTTTCGTTAACCAAACGGATGAAATATACTCCATTAGGCTGATCGGTGAGATCAAGCTGCATCGAACCTTCAACCTGGTTTGAATAAATCAACTGTCCCTGAGCATTGGTAACGCTCATTTCGATTGGGTTGCTGATTCCACCAAAATTGATGGTAAACATACCTGATGAAGGATTTGGATAAATCCTGATTGCAGAGATCGGATCAGTTCCAACCGACAAAGGACCAGCTTTAAAGCTTTCGATAACCGAAAGCCCGTTGATTGCAAAATAGCCGTTACTATTAGGCATTTCAGAACTATAAACAGGAGTGGTTTCGAAAACTTCACCATTTCTGAAAATTCTGACAAACATCATTTCATCCTGATCTAATCCATCATACAATTCGGTTGTTTCATCATTTCCGAATACGGCAAATGCACTCGTTCCGGCAAATCCGTTAAATTGGGTCATACCTGAACAAATACCTGCATTGTTAAAAACTCCGATAACGTCGCCAGCAATTAATTCGGCTGCAGCGGCTTCGTCGATTCCGATCAGATGAACATCGCCGGTTTTTGTAACGTTATTCCATGGCGTATTGTTCTCGAATTCATGAACAACAGAAGCTGATCCGGCAGCTTTAGTAACATTAAAATTGAGGGTTGTTGTAGCAGCAAATTTAACAAGGTATCCGAAGCCTGGTTTAAGTGTTGTTAAGGTTGTGATGTAAGGTGGCCAGTAAATCAAGCCTTCTTCAAGGTCGAAGGCAAAAATGATTTTATTTCCGTGAGGAGCCAAAACATCGGCAACAGAAACATTTACTTCACTCAATACCGGAACATAATGAATGCCAGGACCGTAAGTAACGGTTTTAACAGCGACTGGTTCACCTGTAAATACCAGATCATCATTTGCAGCCATTTTAATTTTGTAGGCAAAATCGTTATTCCAGAGACCACC
>CAYOWJ010000288.1:0-2507 GCA_964407625.1 uncultured Lentimicrobiaceae bacterium | reverse complement strand
ATTCCCGGAACTGCTTTACCAGCATCAAAAGTTAGCTGAATAGTTTGGTTTTCCTTAACATCAGCAGGGATAGTTCCACTGGTTTCGCTTAAATATGCCCATTTAATTGGAATTAAGCCTAATTCATAACCAAATAATACGTCAGGAGTACCTTGGAGGATACCGCCCAAAGTGTAAGTTCCGGAAACTAAATTTTCGTGAAGGAAAAGACCTCCGGCTATTGCTCCCGGGAAATCGTTACTCACTACATGGCCAACTCCGGTAAAAAGTTTAGTGGCGATGTCATATTGCAAAACAGCGCAACCACCACCTGTAGATGTACCTGCAAAGAGCCACAAATATGGGCCGTTGGCGGTAAGATCATCATAGGCAAGACCATAGATGCTTGTTCCGCTATTGATCGAGTTGAGCTGAGTTCCTGCCTTGTTAACCAAAACCAAAGGTGTATTAAAGTTATTATACCAGAAAGCATCATAAACGAAATCGTAGGCAATTGCACGCACTCCGCCCAGAGCAGCAGGAGTAACAATGGTGCTTACAAGTGTTTTTGAAGTAAAATCCATCTGGTAAACTCTGTTTGTTGCTGCGCCACCATAAAAATAGGTACCGTCATAAGCCAAATCACGAATACTGGTAACTCCCGGTATAGTGAATGAAGAAATATAATTTCCAGAAAGATCGAATTTATAAATCTGGGTGCCATTCCACCTTGGAGCGTAAAAATAATTTCCGTCTGTTTCTGCTCCGGCAAGAGATACCTGCCCTGTTGGAGTATTAACATCAAATGCAAATTGTAAATCAAACATCGCATCGGTTGTACTTTGCGGGAGTTTTTCGATACCACCATTTGAGTCCGGATTTTTATCAGCAGTTGTTAAAGGCGCATTAACCGAATAACTCATTTTAGTAACTATGGTTGCTGCAGCATTCCACGTCAGCGGTCCATCTCCATCATTAGTAATTACAATGTCATGTGTTGAAGTTTGACCATACCAAAGGACATCGCTCAATTCATCAGGATTTACAGTCATCGTTGGTGCTGTAAGTGCAAAGTTAATGGTGTTTGTCGATCCTAAAACGACTAGCTGAGCCGTGGATGTAAGCGGGTTGTAGCCAGCAGCCGAAGCTGTTACGTCATATTCGCCTTCCATAACCCATTTTTCATAAGTTCCGTCAGGCAAGGTGGTGGCAGGCGCAAGATTATCAAATGTTACTTCAGCACCGCTAATTGGATCTCCACTGGCAAGTTCAGTCACAATACCTGTAACCTGAGCTGGTTGAAAAACACAAATATTATCTACAAACCAATAATTAATGTCGTAAGAGTCTTCTCCTCCGGCTATAAATGCAACTTTGAAAATATTTCCAAGCGCGTAGGCTGAAATGTCCAAAACCTCAGTTGTCCATGGGATATCACCATTTTGGTTATCCCAATAACCCACTTCATGCCAGGTTGTTCCATCAAAAACATTGGCAGACATCCATTCGGTTGTGTAGGAGTCATAATTGCTCAGCAACAAATCGAACTTCACAAAAATTTTATCAGCTATCGCTGTACCATCAAGTTCGTAACTTGACAACATATTTTGATAATCAATTTGTTGAGGATCCCAATAGAACAATGCAGTTGGTGCCGGATTACCAATTTCGTCGGTTACCGACCATGCACCACCTACGGCAGGGTCCAAAGTCCAGTAATTTGTCGAGAAATCCATACTATCCCAGTTTTCGCAGAATGGCAAGGTGAAAGGAAGTGGCAGGAAGGTCATACTCACATTAACCGGAAGGGAAACAATTCCCTGATCTGAAGTTATTGTTCCTTCAAAATCATAAGTTCCAAGTGGATAAGTACCGTTTACCCTGAGATAATCATCAGGTTGTCCTAATAATTTCTGTAAGCCATCGACGAGCATGAAAGATTGACCAACATCTTTTTTGGTAAATACTTTAATATAAAATAATGGCTGCTGCCCCGAAATAATTTGCCACATGGTAGGTTCCCAGGTTCCGGTGCATCCTTCAAAAACTCCTTTTGCAGTCCAGTAATCATAATATCCGGCAGGAAGATTATCCGTTTTGAGTAAAAATGGATAGTAATCTTCGGCAATTGGCATGTCGGTTACCGTTTCGGTGGTAAAATCGAAGTAATAATATGGAATAGCTGGATCTAACTGCAAACTAAAACCATTTTCCAAATCACCTGCAATTGTTGACCAGATTGGAAGAAGGATTGATTTCTTCAGTTCAACAACAGTAAATTCAGGGTAGTCAGTCACATCAGTCAAGGTAAGTGGTATAGATAAAAGCTCAGATTCTGTTCCTTCTGAATTGGCGATTTTACCAGTAAAGTTATAGTCTCCGTCAGGAAAGTATCCATCAAAATTGAGATACACATCAGGTTGGCCAAGTTGATATCTTAAACCATCGACCAGCATTATTGATTGTGCTTTATCGTTGGTAACCTTAGCATAGAAAACCGGAGTATTTCCATTAATGATTTCCCACAT
>CAYOWJ010000287.1:2711-4550 GCA_964407625.1 uncultured Lentimicrobiaceae bacterium | reverse complement strand
CCGCAGAGGAAGATTTAAACGCAGAGAGCCGCGGAGGTAAACCGCAGAGAGCTGCTGAGATAAAGATTATTTTATTCGATTTGTTTCATCTTGATTATTTCCTTTGCGATTCTCTGCGCGTCCTTTCCTTTGCGTTCCTCTGCGGTAAAAAAAACTCTCTGGGAAAAAAGATTTAAACGCGGAGAGCCACGGAATTGAAAGGTATCACCTTTTGGAAAGGTGATACCTTTTGGGCTTTAAAATTACTTTTTGAAACGAATTTTAACAAATTTAGTCATGCTAACCCGACAAATTAGTGCAAATATGTCGGGTTAATCCGACAAATTTAATGGAATTTGTCAGGTTGGTCTGACGAATTTTATAGTTTAAATATCTGTAGAAACATTTCAAAACATTGAATGTCAATTTATCCGAAGAATTTTTCGTTAAAATTTATCAGATAAACCTGTTTGGTGGCTCGTGTAACAGCGGTGTAAAGCCAGCGCAGAAATTCCTTATCAACTTTATCATCTTTTAAAAATGGCTGATCAATAAAAATGGTTTCCCACTGTCCGCCCTGGGTTTTGTGGCAGGTGAGCGCGTACGCAAATTTTACTTGTAGAGCATTATAAAAAGGATTTTTTTTTACCTTTTCGTTACGCTGTCTGCGGTCGGGAATGTCGTCATAATCTTTGGAGATTTCTTCGAATAACCGCTGACTATCGGTAAACGAAAGTGCTGCTGATTCGGCCATGATTACGTCGAGCAAAAGTTTTACCTCGATTTCGGGTTGATCGGGATAATCGACTAACCTGATGATGGCTTCGGCAAAATGAAAACCGTACCATTCGCTGGTCCGCTTCAATTTCATGATTTCGATAACATCGCCGTTGGCAATAAAACCGGCTGGCGATTCGGCCGGAAGCCAGAAATAATTGTTTTTCACAACCATCATAAAATCCCCTGCCGAAATCTCCTGTTCACGATATAAAATCCGGTGCCGGATTTCGCGGTTGTAAATATTTGCCCGTTTATTGGAGCGTGTGATCACGATGCTGTTATCGCTGCCAAAGCCCGAATGTGCCGACATGAGGGCATCTTCGAGTTCAGGGCCGTTTAAAAGCCGGATATCTTTAAACCCATTCAGTGCAAAAATTGGCAAAAAGTAATTTTCGCCGAGTATTTTTTTTCTGATGATGGTCGCATTTGCCAGGATGCCCGAATCCAGGGATTGGCGCATCACTTCGGTTAATTCAAAATTCCTGACCAGAATCCCAAAGTTTGTGCTCAGATATTTTACCTCCATAGCCGGCGAAACATCCATCCCAACCGGTGGAAGCTGCGCAACATCTCCAATCAGGAGAAGGGTGCAATTCTCGCCTGAATACACATATTCGATCAGATCGGTGAGCAAATCAGCATCCGAAAAAAACTGCCCGTCAGCAGGCGCTTTTACACCTTGAATCATCGAGGCCTCATCGATGATGAAAAGCGTTCGTTTGTGATAATTGCGGAGACGGTTTAAATAAAGCAACCCATTGGGTGTAACTTTAGGATGATAGATTTTTTTATGAATTGTAAATGCCTGTTTGCCCGAGTACGAAGCCAAAACCTTTGCAGCCCGGCCAGTAGGAGCGAGGAGGACAGTTTCGTAACCTAATTTTGGTGCGGCTTTAACGAGTGCACTTAAAAGCGTTGTTTTCCCGGTTCCGGCATAGCCTTTAAACAGAAATGCTTCTTTGTTGCCCCGGTTTAAAACAAATTCGGCAAGCGCCAGTATTAAAATCCGCTGACCTTCGGTAGGCTCGAAGGGGAAATTTTCGAAAATCATATCTTCAACTTCGCGGATTTCCATTTTGT
>CAYOWJ010000287.1:0-2611 GCA_964407625.1 uncultured Lentimicrobiaceae bacterium | reverse complement strand
GGATACCCGATTCCAAAATTCCAGGTTACATCTTTCATCTGGAGGCTGTTCATTTTCCATCGGTTTCCTTTGTCGAGGGCCGGATCTCTGATAGGTGCTGCTCCGTCGATCCTGAAAATGAAAAATGAGAAGTCAAATCTTACACCGATACCTGCATCAATGGCAATTTCGCTGAGAATTTCACCTGCCTGCAATTTCCCTCCGGGATAATTTTCGGAGTTATTCAGGAGCCAGATATTCCCGAAATCGGCAAACAGTGCTCCTTTTAAAAAGCTGTAAACCGGAAACCGATATTCAAGATTGGCCTCGAGGATGATGTCGCCCATTTTTTCGAAATAGGTACCCGACGTATCCTGAAATGATCCCGGGCCGAGTGAGCGATAGCTCCAACCCCTCATATCGTTGGCACCGCCGCTGTAAAATCCTTTTTCGAAAGGCAAAACCGTCGAATTTCCGATGGGTTTCCCCAAACCGAATAAATTCCGGTACACCAGAGTATGTTCCTCGTTAAATGCAAAATAATATCTGAAATCAATGTCAGATCTAAGATATTGTGAAAACGGAATATTCCAGACGGTGTATTGGCCGTTCTCATTTTTTTGCCCATCAAATACTGAATTCCCCAAAGCAAGCAAATTCCCGGCTGATTCGAAATTCCATCTGAAAAAGGTGAAGTTCTTAACTTTGTTCCGTTCCTGATTATTAAAAAGATAGCTGTATTTGATGGCCATGATAAAATGGTCGGTGTATTGGTTGGTAAGCCGTGGGTCGTTGAGATCGTTGATTTTTTGCATAAAGGCCGAATCCGGGAAAATAGAGACCGAGTTTATTTCGATGGGGGTGAGGCTGTGACTCACGAAATCCCGGGATTTCCAGTTGTAGCCAAACGAAATATTGGTAATGTAACGCTGGTAATCGGGGCGGTTTTGATAGTTTGTTCCGGTTTTGATAGTTGTCCGTGGTCTAAGGAATTTTGGAATTCTGTCCTGTGAAATGGGCAGCAGGAACTTTGGAAAATCAAGGCTTGCTTCAGCACCGGTTTCAAAGGTATTGAAAAACCAAAAGACTTCTCTGTTTTCCTGTCCACCTTCCTGCCATTCGACCCCACCAGTAAGTTTTAAAGTCAGTACCTCGCCACCTCTGAAAATATTCAGGTTTTGATACACAAAATTTCCGTTCATCCCCAATTTACTCCCCGAAGTAGTTCCTTCAGTTTCGATCGAAAACGACTGAACAGGCCTGCGTACCATGTCAATGCTGCAATCGAGATAGTTTTTTAAAGAGTCGGGTGTGCTGCTTTTATCTGTAACTTCTTTAAAACCGATATTGGTATAGCCAAATAGTGGCAGGCTGGACAACTGTTTGTAGGTGTTTTTTTCGCTGGATTGCCGGTAAATTTGTAAGGGCTCCATCAAAATCGAATTTCTGATGGCACCTGGCCTGATTTTTAATTTTTCCTCATAAAAAAACTGGTAGCGGTTAATGCCATTTTCAGATGAAGGATTAATATAAACTTTTGTCTTTGTATTATCCGACATAACAGGTTTAAAGTCGGTATTGATAAGGAAATTATTCACAAAATACTTTTTATGATTCGTTTCCAGAAAATATGCTGAATCGTTGTTTTGAGGGATTTGCACCTGCTCAATATTCAGATAAACATCGAGCAACTGTTTGCTAAAAGAGCTGTCGATTTGAAAGTACACAAATTCCGGTGCGAAGTAAAAATAGCCTTCATCTCTCAGCATGTCAGCAATCCGGTATCTTTCATCATCGAGTTTGGTGGCATCGTAAACCTGGTTTTTCCTGATCAGTGAATTTCCAAAATTCATAAAAACCAGGCTTCGAATGGTTGTATCCTCGATATTGAGCTGAATATTCTTTATGCGATACGGCTTGGTTAAAATGATGTTATAATAAACCTGTGCTTTTTTCTTTTTTCTTTTTATCTGAGGATCGATTAGCGTGTTGAAATGCCCATGATTGTCAAGATAAAGCTGCAGTTGTTCAGTTGATCTGGTAACAAGAAACTCATCGAGGATTACAGGTTGATGACCCAGGCTTTTGTCGAGCCAGTTTTTGAATTTTGTCGATTTTCCTTTGGTTGTAAAACTATTTACCCAGACACCAAACCGCACCAAGCCCAAAAGCTTTTTATTGGGGTTTTGTTGAACAAGGTCGTACATCTCGGAAGGATCGAAACTTAGCTTTTCGGACTGGATATTTGATTTATCAATAACAATGCTGTTCCTGGTTAAAAGAAACTCATTTTCCTTAAAATTATGGGTCACCTTACAGCCAGTAAGAAAAAATACTGTTGTAATAAAGAGTATAACTGCTTGAAATAGTGATTTTTTCAATACTTATTTATGGAGATTTTCTCCTACAAAAGTAGCAAAATTGCATCTACTCAAATTGGCTCATGATAATAATGTCAGGAATTGATGAAAATGGCTTGAACAAATTTTTAAAAATATTTTTTGTTTTTCTTGGTCAAAAAAAAAATAACAGTACATTTGCACTCCCAATTCAAGGGAAGTTCTTTTAAAAAGGGAGTTTAGCTCAGTTGGTTTAGAGCATCTGCCTTACAAGCAGAGGGTCATAGGTTCGA
>CAYOWJ010000286.1:0-4577 GCA_964407625.1 uncultured Lentimicrobiaceae bacterium | reverse complement strand
AATTGCCGGCAAAAACAAAACTTACCATCAGATTGCAAGTCTTCCATATTCTTTTATCGCTTCAGATGACATCGAATATGGTTTTGGTAATAAAATACCACTTTGGATTTTTGGCTTTTTATATTGATTTTCTGATTTTTATTACTCGTTTCTTTACTTTTGTACCACGTTAGTAATTACGATGGTGTCGGTAAATGAGACGGTTTTCGCGCTGCCAAAGGCTTTCAATGTAGCAAGATAGGTGCCGTTGAGGTCGTAAGCATGAACAGGATTTACTTGTAGAGAAGCTTTCCCGTCGCCAAAATCCCATTCATAAGTCTGGGCGTTTTCGCTCTTGTTGGTAAAGGCAACTTCACCGGGATTTGCGGTGATCTGATAAGTGAAACTGGCTTTAGTTTCAGTAGAATTATCATCTTTTGAACATCCTGACCACAGGAGCAGCAAGGAAAAAACCAGTAAAGGCATATACTTTTTCATCGTTTGATTTTTGTGTTAGTTTTTGTGCTGCAAATCTAATAAAGCTCCGGCGAAAACGCGAAATTAAAATGTCCGAAATATAAAAATTCTAAAATCGGTGACTGAAAGTATCGAAAAACCCGGGCAGGATTTTGGCTTTCGATAAAAAATATGATCTTTGCCGCGCGAAAATTGAAAGGTTTTATTCTGAAAAATCACAAATGATCGATTAATTTTTAGTAGATTCTTCGCTGCGCTCAGAATGACAGACTATTATAGGGTTTTTATGAGGGGTGGGGGTGGTTGGCGGCAAAGCCGCCAACCACCCCCACCCAAAACAGCCTGAACGCCTTTCATTCTGAGCGAAATCCCGATTGCTATCGGGATGGAGCGAAGAATCATCAGCTAAAATTATTTTTTAATCGTTTAATAGTGTTTATTTTTATAAAATCCATTAGTTAGTACAAACTTTCAGGGTTTGAATAAAATCCGATTTAACATTAACATAATCAATAATTTAACATGCAAATTAAAAAGGACAAAGTTGTCAGCATTCATTACACATTAACCGATGATGCTGGAAAAGTACTTGATTCGTCAACAGGCAGAGGCCCGCTATTTTACATCCAGGGTCATGGCAATTTGATTCCGGGTCTTGAAGAAGCGCTCGAAGGCAAAAGCAAAACCGACAAATTGAAAGCCTCCATTCCACCCGAAAAAGGTTACGGCATAAAAATGGATGAAATGATTCATCAGGTCAGCCGTTCACATTTTGAAGAACCCGAAAATGTTGAAGTTGGCATGCAGTTTCAGGCCGAGATGGACCATGGAGTGCAGCATTTAACCGTTACTGCGGTTGACGGTGATAAAGTTACGCTCGACGGAAACCATCCGTTAGCCGGTCAGACGCTTCATTTTGATGTTGATATCATCGATGTTCGTGAGGCAAACAAGGAAGAACTCGCTCACGGGCATGTTCACGGCCCCGAAGGTCATCATCATCATTAAACAAAATATTTGTTTTGCTATGTCGAAAAAAAGCCGACATTTGCACCCTCAAAATTTTAAGTAATTTATTTCATTAAAAATTAACATTTTATGCCAACAAAAATCAGATTGCAGAGATTTGGTAAAAAAGGTCGTCCTTTTTATCATATCGTTATTGCGGATGGTCGGGCACCACGTGACGGAAGATTTATAGAGAAGATTGGCACCTACAATCCAGTTTCAAAACCTGCCGAAATTGATCTCGATTTCGACAAAGCCATGTATTGGCTGCAGACAGGGGCAGAGCCCTCCGACACCGTTCGTTCCATTTTGTCGTTTAAAGGAATTCTTTACAAATACCATCTCTACAGAGGTATTTTAAAAGGCGCCTTAACCCAGGAACAGGCCGACCTTAAATTCCAGCAATGGAATGACGCCAAGTTACACAAACTTGAAAATGCTTCGAAAGAAGTTGAAAACAAGGAACGTTCGGAATCGAAAAAACGCCTCGAAGCCGAAGCTAAAATCAAAGATGCACGTGCTGAAGCTTTAGCTAAAAAACGCGCCGAAGAACTCGAAAAAGAGATCGAAAAGGCACGCGAAAAAAAGGCTGAACTTGATGCTGCAAAAGCCGCCAAAGAAGCCGCCAGAGAAGCTGCCAGAGAGGCCAGAGAAGCTGCAAAAGAAGAAAAAAGCGCAGAGTAAAACCGCGTTGTTTGATATTGAAACCGGAGTAAAGGAAAAATTCTTTTCTCCGGTTTTTTAATTTTTATAGTAAGAGACATGTCTAAAAAGGCATCGAATATGAAATAATTTGGGCTAAAGCCCAGAATACCAAGGATATCAATTTGCCCCGACCTTAAGGTCGGGGCAATTGAAAAACAGCCAGCTACCGGGCTTTAGCCCAAAATCAACTGTTGTATGACATCATTCAAATATGGATAAAAAAGATTTCTTTAACCTCGGAAATATCACCCGATGTAATCGCAAAACCGCTGAGCTTACCATCAGTTTTGATGTAGGCCAGCCTGAAGCTTTAGCCGGAATCGGCCTGATTTTTATCGAGATTGACGGTGGTTTGGTTCCTTTTTTTGTGAAAAATATTCGACCAAAAAATCACGATAATTGTCTTGTGGTTCTCGAAGATTTCGATACCCCCGACAAAGCTGAACGACTCGTTGGTAACAAAGTGTTTTTGTCGGACGATCAGCAAGCTGAACAATCCGATGATCAGTTTTTTGCGAACGAAATCATCGGTTATGAGGTAATTGATGAAGTTCATGGCGCGATTGGAATAATTGAACACATCATCGAAAATACACAGCAGGAAATCCTTCAGATTCGTTTTAACAAAAAAGAAATTCTGATCCCGCTTGTCGAGCAGATTTTCACAAAGATCAACCGCAGGCAAAAAAAACTTTATGTAAACGCCCCGGAAGGCCTGATTGAATTGTATCTGAATCAATAATTGAGATGAAATCGCCTGGCGAAAAATTCCGGTTCATTCAGTTTGAAGTCTCCCACCATCGCTCGACGATGAAAGTTGGCACCGATGCCGTTGTTTTTGGTGCCTGGCTTGAAGTTACCGGAGCACAGCGAATCCTCGAAATCGGCACAGGCTGTGGGATTATTGCTTTGATGCTGGCTCAAAAATCCCTGGCAACAATTGATGCCATCGATGTTGATGAAGCATCGGCAAATGAAGCCAGCGAAAACTTTGCCGGCTCGCCCTGGACCGACCGGCTTCACTCGTTTCATGTTTCGTTAAACGATTTTGCCGCCGAAAAAACCGGTATTTATGACCTGATTGTGAGCAACCCGCCGTTTTTTCAGAACAGCTTGTTGCCACCCACCAAAGGACGCCAGCTTGCGCGGCATAATGTAAAACTGACCTTTGACACATTTCTTTCCGACAGTTCACGTCTCCTTAGCCATGAAGGAAAACTCGCCGTAATTTTGCCTTGCAGTGAAGAGGAGAAATTTATCGAAATCGCCGGAAAAGAAGGGCTCTTTTTACAATCAAAACTCAATATTTACCCCAAACCTTCAAAACCTGAAAAGCGGGTAATATTGGTTTTTTCATTTAACAATAACCTGATTCCAAACACTTTTTCTATCGTTTTAAGAAATGAAGACGGACAATATTCCAATGACTATAAACAGATTACCAAAGATTTTCATGCAGGCTTTTAAAGATAAAACCCAGGAATCATCAATAAAAAACTATTTTTGAATCCAATTTATAAAACAAATTTGATGCATTTCCGAAAAATATTATTTCGTAACGTATTGATAATCCTGATGGCAGGATTGTTTTTCATGTTTTCGTGTGACAGCGAACCTCAAAATTTAAAAATTGCTGTTTCCTGGGTTACCGGAGTAAAGGACAGCAGCAATTATATCAAATGGCTCAGGAGAACCAATCCCACCGCAGATTACATTGTGATGAGCGAACTTTCGCAGGATTCGGTAGATCTGATTTTTAAGCATTGCTCAGGCTTGATTTTAACAGGTGGCGAGGATGTTTTTCCCGGTAATTATGGGCAGGAATCAGATACAGCGCGTTGCGGCGAATTTAATTTACGGCGCGATACCCTTGAATTTGGCCTTATCGAAAAAGCGATAAAACGTAAAATTCCCATTCTCGGGGTTTGCCGCGGCCAGCAGATTATAAATGTGGCGCTTGGCGGCACACTTTACGTTGATATTCCCACCGACATCAAAACAGACCTTCTTCATCAATGCAACGATTACTTAAAGTGTTTTCATCATGTTAAGGTATTGCCGGATAATATTTTAAGCCGGTTGTCGGGTATCGAAAGCGGGCCGGTTACCACCAATCATCACCAGGCAGTAAATAAAGTTGCTGATGAATTAAAAGTAATGGCTGTTTCTGATGATGGATTGATCGAAGCGCTGGGTTGGAAAAATCCTGAAGGAAAACCGTTTTTAATCACGGTTCAATGGCACCCCGAAAGGATGGATTCGACAAGTCGCTTGTCAACGCCGGTGGCAAAGGCTTTTTTGGATGCCGCCGGGATGAGGTGAAAGAATCGAAAGATGGAAGAATTTGATAATTTGACAATTTGATAATTTGATAATTCGACAATTTGATAATTCGACAATGGAAGAAT
>CAYOWJ010000285.1:0-4602 GCA_964407625.1 uncultured Lentimicrobiaceae bacterium | reverse complement strand
AGTTTACTGTTGTCGAATCCGGGATTCATGAAAATAAAAATAAGACCTTATTTTTCAAACTGATGAGGTTGATAAAAGTAAAAAATCCTGATAAGAAAAATGACGATTGAAAATAATGCTTTAATTGCCTGATAAATGGAAACTGTAAACTCATAAATGATTCAGGACTGATTCAGAAAATGTGATAAAAAAAATACTGAAAAACGAAGAATAAGAAGAATAAAACTTGTCGATTGATGAAATCCAATGCAATGATTTTTTTTAATCAAACGCAAATTACGGCTTTGACATCATAACTTAGTTTGAAAACTATTAATTATTGAATATGGCTGAAATTGTATGTGTTGCAATGCCTTCTTGGGAAGGAAATTTCTTGAAATCGACAGTTGAGTTGATGAAGGAACTTGCAGATCATAACAAAGTTTGGTATCTTGATTATCAGTACACCTTAAAAGATGTACTTTTTGGATTTTTTGGCAAGAAGACAATTCCTTGGAAAAGGATTATCGGAATTCAAAATCGTGTAAGGGAAATTCAGATTCAGCAAAATAAAAAAATCTTTATTTACACACCTTACCCAATAATACCATCCTTTTGGGTGCCATCATTCGCATTATTTTCCTTCATTAACAAAATCAATCACAGTATAGTTTTTGCTCCCTTTAAAAGGCTTTTAAAAAGCCGGGGAGTAAATCCTGATTTTATAATATCAGCACTCAATCCATTTATGGGGCTTGGGGTTAAAAAAAAATTTCCCGGTTCAAAACATATTTATTACTGCTATGATGAAATCAAAGCGGCTCACTGGTTAAAAAAGTTCGGTGGCAATGCCGAAGATTTATTGCTGCAAAATGTTGATGCTGTTGTATTTACTTCGGAATACCTGCTTCAAATCAAAGATCAAGGTTTAACAAAGACTGCTATTGTAAAAAACGGCGTCCATTTCGAGGTATTTTCCAAAAATGTTCGTAAAACCGGGCAAAATAAAATACCAATTATTGGTTATTTGGGAAGTATTGACGATAGATTCGACATTAATCTCATCGAACAGGTGATCAAAGCTTTGCCGGATTTTGAATTTCATTTCGTGGGAAGAATAGTTTTTAGGGAAGTATCAAAAAGACTGGAAAAATTTTGTAACGTTAAATTCTTTCCCGCTGTAAGAGCCGAAGAAGTGCCGCCGATACTGGCTAAAATGGATATTGGAATAATTCCTTATCTGAAAAATGAATTCACTATTGCCGTTTACCCGCTCAAAGTAAATGAATATCTTGCTGTTGGCTTGCCGGTAATTATGACTTCATTTGCAAATTTGCCCGAATTTAAAGGCCTGGTTGATCTGGCTGATGATGTGGATAGTTTCGTAAATGCAATACATCGCAATTTATCCGGAGATACTGAGGAGTTGATTCATAAGAGACTTCGCTTTGCGGAATCCAATTCATGGAAAAGACGTGCAGGGGATCTTGAAAAATTTCTTATTTCGTTACAAGCAACTGATTTCGAATTTCATGGAAACCAAACTGGTTGATTAACGCATTTTAACAATTGGACAAACAAATATCTTTGATGCAAAACTAAACGTTATAAAACTTATCTATATGAATATTAATAACTTATGCCTTTCTATTTTTATTGGTGGTCTTTTATTTTTAATTGGAAGCACCATTTACAACAGCAGCCCTATCATTTATGATGAATTGAATTTTGTTCCCAATGTTGAACTCATGGATCAGTTGGGATTTACAAAAGAGTTTTTAGTTCAAATGAAAAACCAGGCTCCCGGACCATTGTATCAGATAATACACTGGACTTTAATGCCACTAACGCATCTAAAACCACCGGCCATCAGAATTGTTAATCTTGTTTTTTTGCTATTAATAATCTTCATCACTTCAAAAATCATTAAAAACACATTTAACGACTTACCTTACCCTCATCTGTTTTTAGCTTTGAATATTATTGTGGTCCCAGTAACCTGGGTTATTTCAGGTTTGGCACTTACCGAGATTCCGGCGATGTTTTTTGTTGCTCTTAGTTTGTTGGTGTTGTCAGATATTTTTAAAAATGACTATTCCAACCAAAAAATCCTTCTTTACTCAACCATTTCCGGGATATTTCTCGGACTGGCTGCCTTGGGACGAACGCCATATCTGGGTTTGATTTTACCAATCCTTCCGGTTGTTTTTCACAAAGATTTTCGGTCTGTTAAGAAATCAGCCAGTTTGATTTTGCCTTACTTTTTGATCCCGCTTTTTATGATGATCCCTGTTTTTATGATTTGGGGTGGATTGGTGTCGCCAAACCAACCCATTGTTTCAGGAGGAATCAGGTTATGGCACGGCGTGCTAAGTATTGGTTATGGAGGGATAATTTTCTTTCTGATTGCACCTGCCTGGTTTATTTTTAACCGAAAAATTCTAATTGCACTGGTTACTACTTTTATTTTGGCATTTATTTATTCAACATGGTTTTCTACAGATTCATATCACCCGTTAATCGTGACCATCGAAAAATTTGCACCCGCAGTTTTTGTGAACATTTACAAACTCGTCATCACACCAGTTTTGATAACTTTTGCCATTTACTTTGCAATTTGTGCATTGGTTCATCTTTATGAAAGGAGGGATAATTTCGTATATGTTTTCAGTATTTTATCGGCTTTCATGATTATGTTCTCGAATATTACAAACAGCTATCAGTTTAGCAGCAGGTATGTGGCTCAGGCTATACCTTTTATTATTATTGCAATTGTACCCTTTGAAAAGGTTGACATCAAGAAATGCTTACTTGCTATCGTTGCCATGATTATCGGTTTCTTTTCGCTAAACACTTACGCACAGATTTTTTAGAAGTTACTCTCCTGGCTGGCTATTTATTTTATCCGTGGGAAAACCTGATCTTCAAGGACTGCGATTAAATGGCTTATTTTGAATTAATTATCTGAGTACTTTTCCCTACAATTTGTTTTTAAAGGTTCAAAAAATCAAGATTCAGTGTACTCAAATAATCGCATCAACAATTTCAAGTGCATTTCTTAACCGATCCTCTCCTACTCCACTAATTACCCGGTAATTAAATCTGGATTTATCGAGTTCAGTTTTGTAACGATCAAAAAGAAATCTGCGCTGATGGGGATGTTCACGTAACGGATCAAATTCCCACGGTAGATCAATATCCATGAGAAGATAAAGGTCGAAATCCTGTTTCTTCAGGTTTTCGGTAATCCAGGGGTGACAAGTTCCATACTTTACATCGCACCAGATTTTGGTTACTAAAAGTTCGGTATCCGAAAAGCAAATTTTATTTGCCATTGGCAAAATTGCTTCAGCAGATTGCACCTGACCTTTGGCGATTTCGAGTATGTCGTTGTAATTGTATGGCCTGGCAATTTTGGATAAGTAAACTCTTGCAAACTCAGGTATCCAGTCAGTTATATAATGATCGGCCAATTGTTTGGCCAAAAGCGATTTACCTGTTGACTCCGGCCCGGTGATGGCGATTTTAATAATTTTGGGTTTGCTCATTGATCTTTTTTCTCCATTCAAGATAGCCTAAAACTGCGAGGATCAGGAAAACAGTGTATTGAAAACTCGTAAGAACGAGGCCTTTGTGAAAAAACATAGGGATTGTAATCATGTCACCCACAATCCAGTAAATCCAGTTTTCGATTTTTTTTAGTGCCATCAGCCACATTCCAACAATAAAAATTGCTGTTGTAACCGCGTCAATATTGGGAACTGTGCTGTCTGTAAAATTGATCAGCAAATATCTTAAAATGAAATAAAAGACAATTACAGCAATAATGCCCAGAAGTTGCATCCTCCAATTGCACCAGCTGATGGGAATGTAGTGGTTGGTATTGTCTTTTCGTGTCCATTTGTACCACCCAAAAACGCTCATCAGAAAATAAAAGAAGTTTATTCCCATGTCGGCGTACAAACCTGCAAAAAAGCAGATGTACACATAAATTAAAACCGACACAATTCCGGTTGGATAAACCAAAAGGTTCTCTTTTTTGGCATACCACACACTCAGCAATCCAAAAACAACAGCAATGGCCTCAATCCATGAACTTGCTGCAAGGTTCCGGTAAAATAAATCAAAAAAATCGCTTAGGTTCATCAGGATTACCTCAGATCGGCATTGATGATTTTGAGCACAAAAACAGAATGTGGCAGATCGAAAGATTTGTTGATTTCGGCTGTCAGAGCGCTCATCACATCATGGTATTCTCCAAAAATTTGTGTACTCATTGTATTTGTACGAACATTCAGGATTTCATAGCTTTTCATCCGTCTGATTAAATCTTTGATTGGAATTTTGTACTCCTCGTTAAGCGGGTAATAGCTTATTTCGACAGAAATAAAACGAGAAAGTTTTTTGTCAGGCAGTTCCATAAAAGTTAAAATGTTTAGTTGGGCGCAAATTTATGGAAATAGTGAGGACTTTTTATGATGATTTCAAGATTTATGAAGGTAAAAACAAAAAAACACCTATTTTTGCAGCCGATAGCTGGTCCAGTAGCTCAGTTGGATAGAGCAGCAGCCTTCTAAGCTGCGGGTCATGGGTTCGAGCCCCGTCTGGATCACAAAGATTATC
>CAYOWJ010000284.1:0-4629 GCA_964407625.1 uncultured Lentimicrobiaceae bacterium | reverse complement strand
AAAGTTAAAGACCAAAATACTCACTGCAATTTCTAGTACTTCCCGGATATTACCGAAGTCATGGTAAGCGAACCTGCCACTGGTTTATCGTTAAAAATACTTACTGTTTCATTGGGTTCGAGCAGCGCCAGCGTGTAAAGCAAAGGCAGGAAATGATCGGGTGTGGGGATGGCCAGATTCATCGCTTTGCCCTGCATCTGGTAATTAATCAACGATTGATGGTCCTTTTTGAGAATCCAGTTTCTCATTTTATCCGAAGCCTCCAGCGCCCAATCATACCCATATCCAGGGGTATTTAATTTATCCCAGGCAACCATTCCAAGATTGTGAACCATGTTGCCACTTCCAACAATAAGAACGCCTTTTTTGCGCAGCCATGAAAGTTCTTTTGCGATGGCGTAATGTTCGGCGGGAGTTTTATAATAATCGAGGCTCATCTGCAACACAGGCACATCGGCTTTAGGGTAAAGGTGTTTAACCACGCTCCAGCAACCATGATCGAGCCCCCATTTTTCATCCAGGCCCACAATGGTTGTTTTCATGCCGGTTTTGATTTCTTTTGCCAAAACTGGATCGCCGGGAGCAGGATATTGCACCTCAAACAATTCTTGCGGGAAACCGCCAAAATCATGGATAGTTCTTGGCTTTTCGGCAACTGTAACAAAAGTACCCCGGCTTTCCCAATGTGCAGAGATGCACAAGATGGCGGCCGGTTTTGGAAGTGTTTTAGCCACATTCCTGAAACCGGTAACAAATTCGTTTTCTTCGATGGCGTTCATTGGGCTGCCATGCCCAAGAAAAAGAACGGGCATTAAATCCGTTTCACCGTTAAACAGTGTCATCGCTTTGAGTTCATGTATTTTCAATGCTGCCATTAGTGGTATTGTTGAGATTAGTTTAAGAAATTTAAGTCTGTCCATAGTTTATGTGAGATGTTATTGTCAAAACTTAGTTTACATCGACATGGGGACTTCCATCAACAGCACTTCAGCATCCGGCGAAGTTGCTGTCACATTTATTTCGGTAACATCCCAAATGCCGATACCATCTCTTTCGTTCAACTGATGACCGGCGATGGTAAAATCTCCTTTGAGGATGAAAGCATAAACCCCGTTACCTGCTTTTTTAAATTTGTAACTGGCCGAAAAATCTGCGTCGAACCTGCCAAGATGAAACCATGCATCCTGATAAATCCAGACTCCTTCATCATTTTGATCGGGCGAAAGTATCTGCTGAAACCTATTAATTCTTTCCTCCGGATTAAGCGTAAGCTGGTCATAACGCGGTTTTACATTTTTCTTGTTTGGGAAAACCCAGATTTGAAGAAACTTCACGGGTTTATCATTATTCCTGTTGTATTCACTGTGGCTAATTCCGCTGCCGGCACTCATTACCTGTACATCGCCATGTTTTATCACCGCAACATTTCCCATGCTGTCTTTGTGTTCGAGATCTCCTTCGAGCGGTATCGAAATGATTTCCATGTTGTCGTGGGGATGCGTTCCAAAGCCCATCCCAGCTTTCACTGTGTCATCATTCAAAACCCTTAGGGCGCCAAAATGAACACGATCGGGGTTGTAATAACTGGCGAAACTGAAAGTATGCCTGCTATGAAGCCATCCATGATTGGCATCACCACGTGAATTTGATTTGTGCTGAACAATATTACTCATGATTTTCGATTTTGTTTTTTATGAGATAAATGAACCCGGAGAATTTTTTCTCCGGAGTTCATCGTTTTATGAATGGTAATTCTGGTTTCGGCTAATCTTTATCATCAACAAAGCTTTAAAAAAAAACTTTTCTCAGATGGTCGTAACCAATTTCAATAATTACCGGCATCAGGCTTGTTTTACAAACTGAACTTCGGCAAATATTTTAACTTCCTCGCTCACCAGCACACCACCGGTTTCCAGGGCTGCATTCCAGTTTAATCCCCAGTCTTTGCGGTTGATTTTTCCTGAAACCGAAAAACCAGCTTTTTCGTTTCCCCACGGATCCTTGTTGACACCACCAAATTCGACATCCAGCGCCACTTCTTTGCTGGTTCCTTTGATGGTTAAAATCCCGGTCAGTTTATAGTTTTCATCCCCGGCAGGTTTGAAAGAAGTCCCCTGAAAAGTAAGTTCGCCAAAATGCTCCACATCAAAAAAATCGGCGCTGCGCAGGTGACCGTCGCGATCGGTGTTGTTGGTATAGATCGAAGCTGCATCAATTGCAACTTTTATTGAGGCATTGGCAAAATCAGCACCGGCTGTATTAATTTCAGCCGAAAATTGTCTGAATTCACCTTTAACATTGGTAATCATCAAATGTTTAACCTTAAAGGTTACTTCACTGTGTGTTGGGTCGAGTACCCATTTTGTTTTTGAATTTTGAGTTTCCATTGCATTAAAATTTATAATTTTTGTTGTTAAATTTCACGCTGCAAAGGTGCACACTTGCAAAGAGGTGGATGTAACAGTTTTCGGTAATAAGGTTGTAATTTTAAGAAATGATCTTACGCATTTCTTCGCGGAAAGCGGTGGGTGTTGTTCCGGTTTTCTTCTTGAAAACATTGCTAAAATAGGCCTTCTCGTTATATCCTAGCTCAAAACCGATTTCTGAAACTGACTTATTGCTATAAATTAAAAGGTTTTTGGCTTCGGTAAGTTTGCGGGTTTCGATGATTTCTGAAATGCTTTTGTTCAGTATATTCTGGCACAATAAATTCAGGTTTCTGGACGACATGAAAAGTTTCCCGGCATAAAATTCCACACCAACAGGTCGATGGAAATTTTCTTCGAGAATTTTAAGGAAATTCCGAAAAGTGGTGTTTTGTGTTTCAGGCACAGGTTGATCAGCTCCGGCATATTTTTCTTTTTCGGCATCAATCATCATAAACAAGGCATTCAGCAGGTGGCGAACCATCGAAAGTTTCGGGGCGGGCTGTTGCATCTCTTCATCCATCATGGCGCAAAGCGAGGTCATGCGATCGAAGCAGGCACCTGCTCTCATTTTAACATCAGCCTCCTCGTGATAGGAAGCATAAAGCTGAAAGGTTGTTTCAGCGATAAACTCAGTTTTGAAACGGATCAGCCAGAAGTCACATTTTCCTTCTTGTGCCAAGGGTTTGATGCGATGTAATTTTCCTTTGGAGATAAAACTTACACAGGGAGCAAGGGTGTGCGTTGCCTTAAAATCGATAAAATGCTCGAGACTTCCTTCGGTTCCGATGATTAGCTCTTCGAAATCATGAATATGCGGTTCATTGGGCGCTGCAGCGATGCGGTCGGCATCGGTTGCTGTGATTTTTGATATTTTAAAAAGTTCGTTCATGCAAATATTTTACACCGGTGAATTCTTATGATCAGCCAAAACCCTGCAACTGGCATCAAAGGAAAATAAAAAAGCCAAAGAAAAATGACGCCTAAAAGCAAACGACAGATAACAAAAGTAACCTGTTTTACCGGTTCTTAGTGTTCATTTATTTTTGAAGGATAAGATTTCAACCTGCTTTTTTAAATGGGGATGACCCAGACAATTTTCCATTGGTTGTCCAATAGTTTAAAGGTTTTCCAATAGGTTTTCTTGACAACTTTGTTGTTTGTTCCGGTCTGATAAAACGAATAGGTAGTTTCACCACTTTCTTCCGAATCGATGCGTTGGGCAGCAGCGATCAATTCAGGAAAATCAGCATAAAGCGGATCGGTGATCACGTTAAGTCCGATTTCTTCACTATCCTGGTCATAGAGTACGTTTCCGCCAGATTCCATCACCCAGATTTCAAACGTTTCACCCGAGACATAAGGTGCGATTATTCGTCCCAGTATCACGTGTGGAGGAAAAATTCCCGCAACTGTTCCTAAAATACCGGTGTTATCAAGAATGGGATACATGTCGATTACGGCGTTATAGCCCTCAACTACCTCGAAGGACTGGCTGAGCACAGGCTGTTTTGTCTCAAATATTTTCACGATATGATCCTGCTGGCTGATGTCGGTTCCCTGAGAAGGGTAATACAGGGGAGGCTCGACAATCTGCAGAATTTTCTCTGGAGAAACATAAGCAAACTCAACCACAAACGAAGTGCGGTTGTACATTTCGTGCAATTTCATGCGGATGCCTGTGGTATCTGCGGGATTCATGGCAATGGCGGCTGCATTTCCTGCCAGATCAGCATTCAATGTATCGAATGAGGAGGTAAGATCATGTATTACCTGGTCGATCTCTGGCGGAAAATCAATGGAATCGTCGGTTTTTTTGCAGGCTTGCAGGCTCAATGCGATGAGCAAAACCATTAAAATCTTTTTCATTTTCATTTTGTGTTTATGTGATAACTATTTTGGAATCCTTCCAAAGTTCTTGTCCTTCGATTACATCTGGCACCAAGGTGCCAGCCAACAGATAATTTTACTGATTCAAGCAAAAAAAGCCGGATGAATCAGGCCACCAAATTTAAAAAAATATTCTTGAAATTACTTTCATCCGGTAAAAGAAAGATTTTGAAAATAAATAAAGGAAAGTCTGAAATGTTAAGTTTTGATCAGGGAAATGACGTTGATAAAAACTATATTTGCCACCAGGTTTTATAAATAAAAGGTCAATTATGAAAATTTTCCTCAGGTTGGTTTTTACAATGCTGATGCT
>CAYOWJ010000283.1:0-4636 GCA_964407625.1 uncultured Lentimicrobiaceae bacterium | reverse complement strand
CAGTCCAAGCCGCTCAATCTTGTTGCCGATGGTAATTTCCTTCATTTCCTGCTCCAGCAGCCCGAATTCGTTTTTAAAAACCCGTTTAACAAAAACGCCATCTTTAAGTAAATGAATTTCGTCGCAGGTGTCGTTTAAAGTCGAAAAGATGTGCGACGAAATAATGACCGTTTTACCCATCGCTTTAAACCTGTGAATGATCTCCGTGATAATGATGTTGCTCTGAATATCAACCCCGTTAAACGGTTCGTCCAGGATAAAAACTTCGTTATTTTGCAGGAGAATGGCCGTTAAAGCCAGTTTCTTTTTCATGCCGGTGGAGTAGGTTACGGCATATTGGTTGAGCGGGAGGTCGAAGATGTTTTTTCCATCGAAATTATTTTCGTCGATTTTGCGGGCATTACAAAATAGCTGAAGGTACTCCCGTCCGGTAATTTTGGGGAAGAAATAAGGATCGGTTTGCAGGAAACCGAGGTGGTTTTTCAGTTTATCATGCTCACTTTGAATCGTTCCGCTGTGTTTTTCCAACCCGGCAATACACCTGAACAACGTGGTTTTTCCGGAGCCATTTTCACCAACAATCCCGTAAACATTACCTTTTTCGAAGGTAAGACTGATGTTTTTGAGGACTTCGTGGGTTCCAAAAGCTTTCGAAAGATTTCCGATTGTGATCATGCTAAAATCTCATTTAATCTTTTTACCGATTGCAAATAAAAATATGGAATTACGCCCAGAAGCAGCGGCGGAAACCACAGGCTAAAGGCCAGCAAAAATCCCTGTGGTAGGTTCATTCGTTCCGGAAAAGCTGAATATTTGGCCAGGATTACCGTTATCAGGAACAAATAGCCCAGGCCCAGGAATGCAAAAACAGTACCGGCGTTCTCCGTGAAAACCAGGCTCAGACTGGCAACAACCGGCAAAATGAGCATGCTGGCGAATAATATCGCAATCTTCATTTTCTGTAAAAGAAAGTTTTTTGGGCTTAACGAAAAAACCCAGACATAATACTCGTCCTCAGGGTTTGTGTAAAAGGTAAAACAGATCAGAAAAATAAGGATCATGGCGAAAATCCCAAGGTTGAAATTGCCCACCGAAACCGCCATGAAGGACAGGAAGTAAGCAAAAAAGAAAACGTAAAAGGCATTTCGGAATCCCACGACAAACTCGAAAGGCCTTTTATAAAAGGGCGTTGGCAAGCTAAACCGGAATTTATTCTCAACATCAAAAAACACCAAAACCCCCGACGCCATCATGAGTGAAGCTGCCGATAAAAAGCAATGCTCTAATATCAGAACGATAAAAAATGGCGCCGCCAGGATTGTATTTTCGGTAAACCGGATCAGATAATACGTTTTATCGGAAAAGCACGATTTTAGAAAATCGTTTCGCCGGGTTTGGCTCAGCACATAAATAAAACTGATTGCCACCAGGATATAAAGATATTCGGCCAAAGTTGTTTTATCGAAAAGGTAAACCGAAAGCCCGGCAAAAGCCGCCACCGAAAGCACATAACCAGCCATTGGATTCATTCCAAAGTCTCTCAGGGAGCGATTCAGCATCGCATATTGCAGCCTGAAATAGTACTTCATGGTTTGGATGTTGAGGTGACTGCGTCCTGGTTTTAGAGATAGAGGTACCTTTTGATGTTTCTTTTGGGCGTCTTCAGGAATTCTTCATCAACAAGTTCGAACGAACTGATTTGTTCGTATTTGGGAAGTTCCTTGTTGAGGTGTTTCATATTGTCGTCCATGATCAACTGGATATTTTCAAAAGTCAGCTTTTCATTTTCCATGGCTTCGCGGTCGGGATAAATCATGGCAATGAGCTTTTCGGCGTGATATTTTACAACACATTCCTGTACATAAGGCAGGTTCGACACCTTTGCTTCAAGCTCTTCGGGATAGATATTCTGTCCCGATGGCCCCAGAATCATGTTTTTGCTCCTGCCTTTGATGAATAAATAGCCATCGCTGTCCAGATAGCCGAGGTCGCCGGTTTTTAGCCAGCCATCTTTGGTAAACGAGTCCCTGGTAGCTTCCGGATTTTTATAATATCCAAGCATCAGGTTTTTGCCTTTTACAAGGATTTCGCCAATGCCATCTTTGTTATTTTTCTCAGTAGCAATTTTTATCTGCATCCTGTCAACGATCTTCCCTGCCGAACGGTAACGCGCTTTTTCCCATCCTTCATAAGTAATCAAAGGGCCACATTCGGTCATCCCGTAGCCGATGGTATATCTGAAACCTATTTTTTTGAAGAACAATTCCACATCTTCGCTCAGGGGAGCGCCACCAATTACCACCTCCAGAAAGTTCTGCCCGAAAGTATCGGTAAGTTTCTGTGCAACTTTATTTTCGATAATCCCTGATAACACGGGGATTTTGAGCATGGTTTTTACAACAGGCTTTTCGATGGAAGGTAAAATCCGCTTTTTGTAAATTTTTTCGATCACCAAAGGCACCGAGAGAATGAGGCGGGGCCTGATTTCTCCAAAAGCTTTGATTACGATTTGCGGCGATGGGACGCGGGTTAAAAAGGTGATGTGGCAACCACTGGTAACCGGAAAGAGAAATTCGAAAAGCAAACCAAATGCATGGGCCATGGGCAGGAACGAAACGATCTTGTCGCCTGGCTTTAACGGCATGTGCTCCTGTGCAAAAATGATATTGGATAAAATGCTCCGTCGTGGCAGCATGACCCCTTTTGTAAAGCCGGAAGTGCCGCTGGTGTAAGAAATCATGCAGGTTTTTTCGATATCATAATCCTTAAACATCATATCTACAGGTGTTGCCGGATGTTCGTCGCAAAACTGCTTCGCTTTATCGAGATGATGCTGAAGCTTGCTATTTTTTTCACTCAGAATTTCAAGGGTGTTAAGATTTAAAATTCCCAGGAGCTGACCCATCTGGCCAGCCTCGACACGCTCAAATATTGAAGGCGAAATAAAAAATAGCTTTGCATCGGAGTGATTGATGATATGATGGATGTTTGGGGTCGAAAAGTCAGGTAAAATCGGCACTACCACCGCGCCATAAGTGAGGATACCGAGATAGGTCATCCCCCATAATGACGAATTGCTGCCGATGAGTGCAACTTTTTCGCCTACACGAATTCCTGCTTCGCTGAAAAATTTATGAAGGAATTTTATCTTGTTTCCTACATCCTGATAGTTGTAAGTTTCGCCCTGGTAATCTGAGAATGCCGGTTCTGTCCAGTTTTTACGGATAGCATCTGCAAACAGGTGGTTGAGTTTGTTATCGACTTGTTTCATTTTTTTTTAAAAATTAGAGGCAATGTTACGATTTTTTTCGCAGAATCATTTAAAGTATCATTACAAAAACATTTCGACGGAATCTAATATTTTATAGTTTTGAAAATTCAAAAACACTTGTGATTCCGGTTTTAGGTTTCATTCAATAAATAACGATTAAGCGATGCAGAAATATGTTGAACAATTAGCGCACGACATGCAGAAGGCTACCGAAAAGAAGGCAGGGATTAATGCGCTGAAGCTTGAAGAGGATGATTCATTCAATCCTTTTGAAGGGATTGAAAATATACTTCTCGGACCCTATTATAAATTATCCGAAATTATTGGTTTTGCTGCCGAATTACTGCCTGATGATAGCCTTTTGAGCGACGAACAAACAGCGCTCCTTGCCTCAAAAATGGTAGCGTTGTTGGATGTCTGGAATTTTTTCCCCGAATTTCCAAAAGATAACGGTATGGAAGTGCCGCCACGCCTTCGCTATCGTGCCATGCGAAGAGCCTGGGAGGTAAAATATGCCATTGCTGGCAATGTGAATACCGAAATAGTGCTGTGTAGCGATACTGTGGAAGATTGTCCTTTTGAGGGCTATTGCAACCGCTGTGCCGAAGGAAAAACTGATGTAACCGCTGAAACAGATTCACCTGTCGAAGAAGAAGATTTTATTCCTTCCATCTTTAATTATTGCGACCGGTGGTGCGAGCGTTGTGACTTCACAGCCAAATGCAGGTCATTTTCGATGGAAGAAGAATTTTTGGGAGCTTCTGAAATCAGCGAAAAACCGCAGGATGAAATAAACCACGACATCGAAGATCAAATGGGTAAATTTTTAGGCCCCGGTTTTGGAAATTCTGAGAACGATTTTCCCTTTAATTCCGATGATGATGATGACGATGATGACAACCATGGGTTTTTCTCTCCAGAAAAAAAATCGGAACGGCATCCACTTTCAATACAGACAATGGCGTATTCTGACAGCGCAAGTCTTTGGTTAGATTCAGTTAAAAGTACCTGTAAGAATAATTTTAAGCGTTGGCTCGCGCTTGGTGCAGCCGATCAGATCTTTGATGCTATCGACACTGTTAACTGGTACCATACTCTTATTTATCCAAAAATCCGCCGGGCGTTGTCGGGATATTTCGAATCAGGGGAGGATGAATACGCAGCTTATGATATGAACGGTTCTGCGAAGGTCACCCTGCTTGGCATCGACAATTCCATCGCGGCATTTAACTTTTTGAAACGCCATCTCAAAACCCATCTTACCGAAATGGCAGGATTGACTATACAGTTGACCGCACTTCGCAACGACATTGAAATTTTATTTCCGGATGCCAGAAGCTTTATCAGGCCAGGGTTTGATGAATA
>CAYOWJ010000282.1:0-4681 GCA_964407625.1 uncultured Lentimicrobiaceae bacterium | reverse complement strand
TTTTTGACGAATCCGGGAGTCTAATCCGTGAAATTGCCAGGGGTGATTTTTCCCGGGGAATACATTCATTTTTCTGGAATGGCTTAAATGACCGTGGAAACCGGGTAAAAGAAGGAATCTATTTTTATAGCCTTGTTACAAAAAATCAAGGAATTACGAATAAGTTAATTCTGATGAGATAACCAGGAAATATCGCCCTTTTTGTTGCCTTTTACAGCCGTCTATAACCCGGACTTAATACTTCTGACTGATTTTATTTTTTTGATGCTCGAATGTCCATGAAGAATTCTTAATACTTCCACGACATTTTCAGTAATCCGGTAAATAATCAGGTAGGAGGCAAGAATAATATTATGGTATCTGTGGTCTTTCGTGGGTATGTGCCTGCATTCGGGATGCAGCATGTATTGGTCGTCCAAACTCCAGATACGTGAATAGATATCGGCAATAAAACTTCGGGCGGCGGTTTGCCCAAACATTTCTTCGCCATACTCAAAAACAGCAAACAAATCTTGTTCAAACTGTTCCGCAACTTTTACTTCTTTTGTCTGTTTTTCAGCCAATTTTCAAAACGTTTCATCGATTCCTGAACTGAATAAAATGGACCTTTTTCGGCTTCGGTAATACCTTTTAAAAAAGTATCATACTCTATGTTGGTGGGTTTAATCCATCGTTTTGCCTTTTCAGTATGTTCTTTTATTTGGGTCATATCCGGTAAATTTGTTGCAAACAAAAGTAGTAAAATGTTTTTAGTTTTTAACATGAATCATTTTTGTAATCATATCATCTTTTTGTTTGGACAACATTTTTTGTTATTGTCAAGGCTTTGGCAAAGTCAACTTATTCAAATGTTTAGGCTGTTTCATGGATAATTTTCGAAGCCCGGGGCTTTAGCCAGAAAGGATGAACGGTTCACGCCACCCCTCAACATGTCGTTTACCACCTTCATCGGAAAAGGATCACCTGATGCACCAAAAGGAGTAAAACGTCCTGCCAGGATTTGTTTGGAGTTTCCACAAATCTTAAAACTCAAGGTTTTGGCGATGAGAAATCCGAACATCATGAGCCTATCCTGTGGGCTATGGGTTGCCATATTTTGGAAAGAACTCAAAATTTTGCTGTTCCGCCTGATGCATTGTCGAACATTACCCATCTTAGCTTATTTTTGTTGCGTTGTATCAAAATAAATCTTTCACAGAGAGGATGGAACTGGTGTTCCGGTTGGTCTTCAAAACCAATAACAGACGGATAAAACCGGCTGTGGCAGGTTCGATCCCTGCTCTCTCTGCCAAGTTAAATCAAGAAACCTGCTTTGAAAAAACCTGATCAATCTTCCGAAAATTCGTTGTTAGTATTAAGAAATCTTCCGGGCACCGACACCTTGCTTAACTGGCCTGAAGTGAAGCAATTGATGTCAACGCATAATGCCGAAGTTGTAAAATTCTTCATCAAGAACTCCATGAGCAATTTTCGGGATAAAGTTAAAAATGGTGCCGCTATTCCTGAAAAAGATGAAATTTTATCCCAGCTAAATCTGGATCTAAAAAAACTGACATCCAAAAGTTTAAAACCTGTAATTAATGCCACGGGCATTGTGGTTCACACAAATCTTGGCCGTGCGCCTTATGGCACCGCTCATCTCGAAGATATTTTTAATGTTTTGAAAGGATATTCCAACCTCGAATTTGACCTCGAAAATGCCGATCGGGGATCGCGTTACACCCACGTAACCGAATTACTTAAATTTTTAACTGGTGCCGAAGATATTCTGGTGGTAAACAACAATGCTGCCGCTGTAATGTTGATTTTAAGGGCGTTTTGTAAAAATCGTGAAGTAATTGTTTCGCGGGGTGAACTGATCGAAATTGGAGGATCCTTCAGGATGCCCGATATTATGAAGGCCTCTGACTGCAGGATGGTTGAAGTTGGAACCACCAACAAGACAAAAATTGGCGATTATGAAAAAGCCATTACCAAAAAGACGGCGATGTTTTTAAAAGCGCATCAATCCAACTATATTATCAAAGGTTTTACGCACGAAGCCTCGTTGGACGAGTTGGTGGCTCTTGGCAAAATTACGGGTATTCCGGTTTTTTACGACATGGGATCTGGCTTGCTCACCAGAGCAAATATCGAAATCTTAAAAAATGAACCTGACGTAAAATCCACGCTGGCTCATGGTGTCGATTTGGTGAGTTTTAGTGGGGACAAATTGTTGGGTGGCCCGCAATCAGGCATTATTGCCGGCAAAAAGGAACTTATCAAAAAACTTAAAAACGAGCCGATGACGCGGGCATTAAGGGTCGGGAAAACCACCCTTGCCTTGCTCGAAACCGTTTGCCTGAGTTATCTCGACCAAAATGAACTTGCCAGAAATAATCCTGTTTTCAAAATGTTGGGAGCCACGCCCGAAAGTTTGAAAAGTAAGGCGGAAGTTTTAGGTAAGATGCTTATTGAAAAAAATATAAACTGCAAAATTGTTCCAGGTTCAGGGCAAACGGGTGGTGGCGCTTTGCCCGACAAAACCATCCCGAGTTTTGCTGTTCAGATCGAATTCCCGGAGGCCTCCAGAAAGGATAAAACCGCTTTTGCTGAAAATATTTTTAAGGAATTATTAAGGATCGAAACGCCAATGCTTGGCATTTTGCGTAAAGGAACACTGCTTTTTGATGTGCTTACAATTCCTGAAGATCAGATTGAAGAAGCTGCCCGGCTGATTATTGAAGTTTACAGGGAGGTTTGCCGTGATTAAACATCTGATTATGGGAACCGCCGGCCATGTGGATCATGGAAAAACCGCTCTGATAAAGGCACTCACCGGCATCGACTGCGACACGCACAAAGAAGAAAAAGAGCGGGGCATCACCATAAACCTTGGTTTTTCGCATCTCGAATTACCTTCCGGAAATTCGATCGGAATTGTTGACGTTCCGGGACATAAGGATTTTATAAAAACCATGGTAGCCGGGGCTTATGGAATTGACCTCGTGCTGCTTGTGGTTGCAGCCGATAGCGGGATAATGCCGCAAACTACCGAACATTTTAACATCATCCGGATGCTTGGGATAAAACACGGCATTGTTGTGCTCAACAAAACCGACCTTGTTGATGAAGAAATGCTCGAATTGGCCAAATTTGAAATCATGGAGTTTCTGGAGAAAACTCCTTTTAAAGATGCGCCAATTATTGGGGTTTCTTCGTTGACAGGCAGCGGAATTCCTGAACTGACCGAACAAATCGACCGCATGGTTTCGATAATTCCTGAGCGGAAAACAGGCAACATTTTCAGACTTTACATCGACAGAATTTTTAATATTAAAGGCCACGGCCTGGTAGTGACCGGGTCGGTGCTGAACGGGGCTGTGGAGACCGGTGATGAACTTTTTTTACTTCCCGGAAGAAACGACCGTTTAAAGATCCGCAGCATCGAGCGGCACGGAAAAACTGTTCAGAAAGTTGTGGCCGGCGAACGTGCAGCACTAAACTTGTCAGGACTGAAATTTATCGATTTTGAGCGGGGTATGTTGCTTTCGAACCGGGATATTGCCGAGACAGCGCTTTTAGATGCCCAATTGAAGCTTTTTGAAAACGATGTCAGACTTGGTGTTTGGTCGCAGGTGATTTTTCATACAGGAACTTTTAATACCAAAGCCCGGATTCATCTTATCGATAAAGACCTGGTGCAGGGTGGCGAAGAAGCCATCGTTCAGATTCATCTCGAAAAGCCCGCCATACTGCTCAACAAGGACAAATTTATTATTCGCAATTCGTCAAATGACCTCACGCTTGGCGGAGGCACCATTGTTGACGTTTCTCCGCTGCATCACCGCCGCCGTACCCAAAAACTCTCTGATAGTCTCAGGCAGGTTGTCAATGCGATTTTAAGCCAGGAAAATATGCTCAGCCTCATCGAACTGGAGTTAAAAAAAGAAGGCCGGCCGTTGTTTGCACATTCGCTTGCTTCGTCCCTGGATATTGAAATCGGTGAATTAGTCGAAATTTGCACCACTGAAGGGGCAAACAGCATTTTGATGTATGATTTTCAGGAAGGAAAATTACTGGTTTCGGCGGATTTTGAGCAGGCTTTGGCTGAGAAAATTGTAGAAGAAATAACGCTTCATCATCAAAAAAATCAGATTTTTGAAGATGGCCCCGAACAAAAAGAAATGGCCGGAAAGCTTAATTTTAAATCGGCAACCGAATTGAAATATCTTGATTTGCTGATTAAAAAAATGCTTGGGAATTCGATCCTGAAAAAATCAGGGAAAACCCTGGCACTGCAAAGCCATCGCGCTAAGATTGACCCCAAAATGCAGGAACAGATCGATTGGCTCGAAAAAACCATCCTTGATTTTGGGATGCAAAAAACTTCATATCCTGAACTCGAAGCCCTCGCTTTAAAGCGCAATCTTAATAAAGGACTTTTGAAAATGCTGCTCAACTACCTGGTCAGGAAAAGCAGGATTTTTTATGATGGCGAAGATGTGATTCACCAAACGATGGTCGAAAGTGCACGCCAAAAGCTACTGAAAACCCTTGCCACAAAAGCAAACGGCATCAACGAGAAAGAGTTTCGCGAACTCATCGGAGGCACCAAAAAAATTGTCCAGGTTTTGATTGACCTTTTTATTGATGAAGGCATCATCGAAAAACGCACCTTTTATTTGATGATTACCGAAGA
>CAYOWJ010000281.1:0-4698 GCA_964407625.1 uncultured Lentimicrobiaceae bacterium | reverse complement strand
ACGAAGAATAAAAATTATTTTATGACAAGTTTCTTTACATCCGAGTTGTTTTGTGACCAGACCTTGATGTAATATATTCCAGGGCTCAATTCACCAATGTTCAATGTTGCTTGATTTTGGATTTCCTGTTCCATCACCAGGCGTCCACTCATATCAAAAATCTTCAATCCGGCAGTACTATTGTCTGATGCATTTAGCACTACTGAAACTTCGTTACCGGCCGGGTTTGGAAATACCTCAAAACTAATTTGTACCGGTGTTTCTATACCGCTTTTCAATGCTACCGATTTGATGGCTGCCATGGTATTGCTTTGGAACTTCCCTGATGTGTTGCCCAGGTTTTCGCTATAACTTACCTCAAGGTTGAACTCCTCACCGGATGATTCACGGAAGAGTTTGTACTTAACTTCCTGACCATTCATAAATCCATTTTCTGCTGAAGTCACCTGGTCGCTTCCAAAAAGACTGATGGCAGCATTGGTTGTTACGTCAGTGATGGTTGTGAAACCAAATAAGTTATCATTTTTATCAAAAGCTCCAATCATATCGCCGGCATGGAAATCAGGCATGGCAGAGGTAAGAATTGCTGTAATTTGCTTGTAAGGTGAAAATTTTACGCTACCCCACACCGTGTTTACCTGGTTTGTGGTTTCAGCATTAACAATACCCGATTTCAGATCACAAACCGGGAATTCGACTGTAAAAGCATCAGATACCTTAATTGAATAGGCCTTGCCGGGAGTTAGTTCCTGCAAAGAATAAATTTCAAGATCAGGCCAATAAACCCCTACACCTATCAATTCCTGAATAATAACCACGTTATCGATTTGTTCGCCAAAAAGATCTTCGATCAACACCGGACATTCGCTCAATACTGGTGCATAATACCAGCCGGCATTTTCAAAAACCAATTCCCTGCTTGCATATCCGCTCCCTACAATCTGGAGGTTTTTGTTATCAGTAAGTTTCATTACATATCCTGACTGATTGTTAAAATCGCCGATTGTATTAAAATTCTCTTCGGGCCAATAAATTTCAGTCAGATTTCTGAAAATAACAAGTTCATCAACCATTGAAGCAAATAGATCTTCCATGGCAGGATTTTCGGGTATGATGAAACTGGACATACTATTCCAGCCTTCTTTGAAAACAAAATTGCTGATAAATTCTTCGGCATTTAGTGCAGTCAATTTTGACAGCCCCATTTGAACAAAATTGCCCTGATCCGGAGCACTTGCGTCATAAGTAGCCACAGCATTGTATTCGGCAGTTTCGCTCATATCAAACAGTCTCCACCAAAAGGCATCGCCATCAGCAAAACCGTCTTTTTCGGTGGTGGTAATGTCATCACCATAAGCTGTGACGACAGTATTTCCAAAAACGGAAATTGTTGCGGCACCACCACAAACTTCCATGCCTTGGTCGTTTACATAAAACACACCAATCCAGTCTCCTGCTGCAAGAGGTACACCAAAAACATTTGGGGAAACCGATGCAGGTACCTGAATCGTATGAATGGTTCCTGTTAGAGTTACTACCCAGGGATCTTTTTCGATGGTAACCATTTCAACATTGGATGCTTCCGATTCACCTTCAGCATATACAGCCGTGACGTAGTATTCGAAAGCACCATTTAATAAACCTTCGTCAAGGTAAGTGGTTTCCGTTGGCGATGCAATCAACTCATCATTACGATAAACTTTGAAATTTTGAAACCCTGCTTTTGTTTCAACCTCCCATGTCAGGTCCACATTGTTATCCTCAAACACGATAGCATTTAGGTTGATGGGCGCCGGCAGGACAGGAACTGCCTGTATGATGGAAACTGTTCCTGTGACATTTGGATATCCGGCATAACGGGGCGACAATAAATAAGCTAAAGGCTGTGCGCCCGACATGGAACCATTAATTTGAACAGTAACAAAAATGTTGTAGGTGCCGGCAAGGATTGAAAATTGCCCGGTGTTGTTATGATCCGACCCCCAGGATACCACCTGACCATTAATATTAATGGGATTAACATAACTCAATGTTGCTGTTCCCCCGGTTGGAGTCATGCCGGTAGGGAAAGTAAGTCGAAATAGGTCTGCCTGATCACTCACTGAAGATGAAAAAATAAGTTTAAAATTAAGATTCATTGTTGTACCGCTCACATATTCGCTGAGAGAAGTAAAGCTAACCGTAAGTTGATCTGTGTTTTCAGGTCCTTTTTCCTTAAATGGGTTTCCCTGATTGATGTTTTGCCCAAATGCGCTAAAAAAGAGCATTGGCAGTAAAGCTAAAAGTAAAAATCGTCTCATAATTTGAAATTTTAAATTGTTAATAATTAAGATTAAAGTATTTGATTGTTAAAAACTTGAGTTGCATGTTATAACTATTTGCTTTTCAGTTGTTTCTTCTGAATAAGTTCAAGCATTTGGTGCAGAACTTTATTGTTTGTCAGGCTTTTTTGAATCAAAGTATCCAATGTAGGATCATTAAATTCAGTATTATTTTTCGTATCCTTATCCTTGTTCTTGTCGTTTAAATTGCCAGTATTTTCCATTCAGTTTTTTTTCGACAATAGTACAATCGGATGGGATGGGAAAGCAAATTTTCAATCCGGACTTATCCGGTATCAGAAAAAGGAAATACCCGGACTAATACCGGACTTGAAGATGTATGTAGCTATAATGCAGAGAGAAACGACACCAGATTAGTGTCAGAAGATGTGATTTGAAGTTTTCGGCGCAGGCGGTAACGGGCTTTCTCGATGGAGGTCGGGGTTTGGCCTGTGAGCTCCGAAATTTCTTTGGTCGTCAGATTGAGTTTTAGAAACGCGCACAATTTGAGTTCGCTGGGCCAAAGGTCAGGATAATTGCTGATTAGTTTGTCGTAAAAATCTTTGTGTACCTCTTTAAACCTGAGTTCAAACTCAGGCATGATGTCCGTCTCTGTAGCAAGCCTCAACTCAGCAGAAATCTTGCGGATGGCATTTTTTACTTCCTGCTTGCCGGCCGAGTCTTCAACTGATTTAAGTTTAATGCCCAGTTTAGAAATTATTTCGTTTCGCTTCATAAGGCCAATAACATCAGCAGCATTTTGTTGGTTTTTAAATTCCAGCTCTCTTTCCATTTGCTGCTCCTTTAGCTTGTTATGCTTGGCCTTAATTTTCAATCGGCTGTACAAAAGGCCGATGATGAGCAATATAGCCGACAGGCCACCGATGATCATTATTTTTATAAAATCCTTACGTTGTTGTTTCAGGGCAAAGGTTTGTTGTTGTTTCTGAAAATCATATTGCTGTTCCAGTTTGGAGACCTGCAGCAAATACTCTTTGCTATTGAGGCTGTCGCGGAGTTGATAATAAAAAATCGTGTAATATGTGGCGCTGTCTTTAACATCAATAGTTTCAAAATACTCCCCCAGGAAAAGGCTGGTTTGCATCAACTCATCAGTTAAGTTATTGATTTTAGCCACCTGCATAGCCTTTGATGCATAAAAATAGGCAGAGTCATTCTGATGCATTTGAAAATAGGTTTTCCCGGCATAACTCCATGCCGAGGCCAACCCATCGTCGTTGTCAAGAGAATCGTACAATGAAATTGCCTTATCGAAATAAATGAGGCTTGTGTCGTATCGCTGCTGTCGGTAATTTACTATTCCAATATTGAGGAAATTATTGGCAATCCATAAAAAAGTATCGCTTTGCTGGTTGAGTTCAAGTGCTTGCTTAAAATAATACAATGCCTGTTCATAGTCTTCAAGTTTTTCGTAAATAGCAGCAATATTGTTTAAAGCAGCTGAAATGTTTGTTTGGTTGTTCAGAATGAGTGCCAGGTCAAGGCCTTTTCTGTAATACTCTATGGCCTTGTTTGGATTGTCCAATTTATAATGAATGATGCCAATAAGAATGTTTACTGTTGAAATATTCGATGAGTCCTTCATTTTTTCGAAAAGATCCAGGGATTCGAACAAGTATTCTCCAGCCATCTGGTAGCTCCCAATGCTCAACATGCGTCCACCTAGTGCGCTCAACGAAAGGGCAATTTTTTCTTTATCAGCCAATTCCCGGCTGATATTTAATGCTTCCAGTTCAAGCCTGTTGGATTGGTTTAAACTATCAAGATTTTGATATGCTTTTGACAGTTTCCTGCTGGTTTTCCATTTGTATTCCTTCTCACCTTCATTGGCATTTAATAAATATGCTTCATTGGCAAATTTTAGTGCCTGCACATTATCCAATCCGGAATAAACATCAGAAAGTTCAAGTAAGAGGTCTGTTTTCTGATTTGTACTTTTGACTGTTTGCAAAGCAATTAGTAAGCTGTCGGTTTTATCATTATAATTTTGTCCCTTCAAAACCATGAAGGGCACCATTACAATTAATAAAAACATGTTTAATCCAATCTGCTTCATGATTGCAAAAATAACTATTCCTCTCAACAAGAATAGTTTTTGGGGTCCTAAAGTCATTTTTGCAGAACTATTTTTATTGAAGTAATTATTCATGAAAATTTGGGAGAAGTGGGTTACAAACCAGACCAATTTTATTTCTGGCATAAAATTTAAAATTTCAATTATGAAAAAGATATTTTTCACTCCAGACGGCTTCTGCGTTATATTTTTGATGGTTTACCCGTGTGATAATAAGTTTAAGACATTTGTGACTACACCAAAAAACAGCTCATCGAATGATCTTTCGTAGTATCAGCCATG
>CAYOWJ010000280.1:0-4708 GCA_964407625.1 uncultured Lentimicrobiaceae bacterium | reverse complement strand
TGATGGGCGAGCGATTGAAGCATCGAAGCCTTGCCTTTTACAGCAATGGTTTCGAGGCAGTTTTCATGGTCGAGATGGACATGCTGGACCGACAAAATCAGGCCGTGGAAATCGTGTTGCAGGTCGGTTGATTTATTTTGGAGGTCTTTTTTGTGATGATCGTAAACCAGCACGATGGCTCCGGCAACTTCTTCATCGTCCTGCCAGTTTTCGTCAACTTTCGATTGGCTTATTAAAAACCGTATTGCCTGGGAGCGGTTTGGGAAATGTTGTTTTTCGACCAATTGGTCTAAATCGTCGAGCAGGTTTTCTTCAAGAGAAACACCAAATCTTTTTACTTGCATCGTGTTACGTTTATTATATTCGTGCCACAAATATATGAGTTCTTTTAGTTTACCTGCAATTTAATGTCGAATTTATTTCGGTTTTAAATTGGGGCGAATTACTTGCTATCTGTCAATTTCAAACAATCTGATTGTTTTTCGTTTAACAATAATAATTTTGTTGAAGGAAGACTCACTGTTGTTGCGCTTTCCTGATTAAAAAAATATCTTAAAGTAATGACTGTAAAAGAAATCTGTAGTTTACTCGATGCAAATATTGCCTGTGCTGTAACATGGCCTGAAACAGAGGTTTATGAGGCTTTTGCCTCCGACCTGATGAGCGATGTTTTAACATTGGCCAGCGAAAATCCTTTATTAATCACCGGTCTATCCAATCTTCAGACCATCCGCACCGCCGAAATGTCCGAAATTAAAGTTGTTCTATTGGCACGGGGCAAGCGGGCAAGCGAAGAAATGAAAGGCATTGCCACCGAAAATCAGATTGTCCTGCTTGAGACTGATTTTTCGGTTTTTAAAACCTGTGGGATTCTTTACCAGGCTGGCCTCAAACCCATTTATTAGCGCCCAAAAATGCAATATAAATTTGAAGTTGAAGGCGGAAATTTCAGCAAAGCTGGAACTGCCTCGAGCGAGGTAAAAAAAATCCTGAACCAGCTTAATGTCGATTACAAACTGATAAAAAGAATTGTGGTGGCACTCTATGAAGCTGAAGTTAATATTGTGGCACACGCTGATAAAGGAATTATTGATGTGGACATTGATACCGAACGCATTAAGATTATTTTGAACGATTCGGGGCCGGGAATTCCAAACATCGAAAAAGCAATGGAGGCGGGTTTTTCAACGGCTACTCAAAAAGTCAGGGAGATGGGTTTTGGCGCTGGAATGGGACTTCCAAATATCAAAAGAAATGCTGATATTCTTAACATCAGCAGCGAACCAGGAAAAGGTACTTCGGTAGAAATTATCGTTTTTCTTAAACCATAAAACATGAATGATTTTCATCATGCCTTAAAAATTGTCGACGACCTCTGTATTGGTTGCTCGCTTTGCATGAATATCTGTCCGACAAAGGCAATCAGGGTGCGAAAAGGCAAAGCTAAACTGATGAACAACCGCTGCATCGATTGCGGCGAATGTTTCAGAATCTGCCCCGTTGGCGCCATCCTGATTGAGCAGGACGACTTTGGACTCATTTTTAATTACAAATACCGGGTTGCCCTGATTCCGGCGGTCTTTTTCGGCCAGTTTCCTTCGAAATATCCCATTTCAAAAATCTATCAAACACTGCTGAACTTAGGTTTTACGCATGTTTTTGAAGTCGAAAACGGAGTTGACATTATCAAAAAGGCCACCCGTGAAATCCTCAGTCAGAACCATGATACCAAACCTTTGATTTCGACATTTTGCCCCGCAATAGTGCGACTTATCCAGGTAAAATTTCCAGCCCTGGTGCATAATTTTACGCTGTTAAAACCGCCACTGGATGTTGCCGCCCTCTATTTCAGAAAGCATCTTCAAGACCAGGGTGCAGACGAAAACGAAATCGGAATTTTTTATTTTACCCAGTGTGCCGCCAAAATTGCAGCCATTAAAAGCCCGGCAGAAGAGGAAAAATCGCCGATAACCGGCGTTATCAACATGGATTCGGCATTTAACAAGGTTTATCAAAAAGTAAAACAGGAAACCGGGGATAGTTCTGCTCAAATTCCGGTAACAGCAGGTTTCGCTTCAAATGATGTATTGTGGAGCCTCACAACCGGCGAATCGGACACTGCAATGGGGCGCAGGATGGCCATTGATGGAATTCACAACGTAATTGCTTTTTTAGAAAAATTAGAGCAGGAGGAAAATCCTGATTTCGATTTTCTCGAATTACGAGCCTGCGACGAGAGCTGTGCCGGTGGTGTGCTTACCTCCGAAAATCGCTTCCTGACCGTTGAACGGATAAAAAAACGCATCAGAAAAATGACTGCCGAACAACCTTCCGCCGAACAAAATCAGGATATTTTGAATTACGAAGACGAACTGCGCCGGATGATTTTTATTGAGGAGATAAAACCACGCTCGATGATGAAACTGGACGAAGACATGGGTGAGGCGATGAAAAAAATGAAGCTGATCAGGCAAATTGTACAGATGCTGCCGATGGTTGATTGTGGTGCATGTGGTTCGCCGGGCTGTTATGCCCTGGCCGAGGATATCGTTCAAAGCCGCGGCATCATGGAAAACTGCATTTTTATTCAGCGGCGTTACGAGGAGAAAGGTATGTTAAAACCTTCGGACTCCTTGAAAATTATGAAAAATGTTTGGGGAAGTGATAAATTTGAATCAAAGAAAAATCAAAATAACGAAACCGATGACAGTAAATGAGATTGTTGAAAAGCTGGGACTTAAAATATTCAGCGGCGAAAAAGGCCTCGAAAAAGAAATTACAGGAGGTTATGTTTGTGACCTACTGAGCGACGTGATGGGTCATGCCGATCAGGGAAATATCTGGATAACCCTGCAAACCCACAAAAATGTGATGGCAATTGCCTCGCTCAAAGACCTCGCCGCAGTAGTAGTTGTGAAAGGTTTTGAGCCTGAAACTGACGCCATCGAAAAAAGCAACGAAGAAGAAATCCCTATTCTGGGGACTGATCTGGAAAGTTTTGAAATTACCGGAAAAATCTATGAGCTTTTAAAATGATTCATGTAGGTTTTTAATTTTTTGAAAGCAATGAAAGAGTGCAGCCTTAAAACTGTTGATTTTGGGCTAAAGCCCAATAACTGGCTGTTTTTCAATTGCCCCGACCTTAAGGTCGGGGCAATTAATGTCCTTGATATTATGGGCTTTAGCCCAAATGATTTCATATTCGACACCTTTGTAAATCAGTCTCATGAAAGCTTATAAAGCTGATTTACATATTCACACGGTCCTCTCTCCTTGTGGCGACCTGGAGATGAGCCCGAAAAACATTGTAAACCAGGCTTTGATTAAAAACCTCGGCATCATCGGGATTACCGATCACAATTCGACCCGCCATTGCCGCCTGATTTCGGAAATAGCTGCCGGATATGGGATTCTTGTGCTTTGCGGGGCTGAGGTTACCTCCAAAGAAGAAGTGCATTGCCTTTGCTTTATGCCCGATTTCGCCAGGCTTGAATTATTTCAGCAATATCTCGACCAGCATTTGCCCGACATAAAAAACGATGTTTCAAAATTTGGCTACCAGGTTCAGGTTGATGAGGATGAACAAATTATTTATGAAGAAGAAAAACTCCTGATTTCGGCGCTGGATCAAGGCATCGGGCAGATCGAAAAAACGGTGCATGACCTTGGCGGCATTTTTATTCCGGCACACATCAATCGCCCGGCTTTCGGGCTTATCAATCAGTTGGGCTTTGTGCCTGATGACCTGAATTATGATGCCCTCGAAATTTCAAAACATATCACCAAATCGAAGTTTATCCTCCAAAATCCCTATTTGAAATCCAAAGTATTTATCCAGAGTTCGGATGCACATTTTATCGAAAACCTGGGTGAAGTTACCACGACTTTCAACCTTGAAAATCTGGTTTTTGATGAAATGAAAATGGCACTCCACAACCTGGAAGGCCGAAGCGTGAACTTCTGAAAATTAACCTGTGTATGAAAGATTTATCGCTCCACATCCTCGACATCGTTCACAATTCGCTGAGCGCCGGTGCTAACCTTATCGAAATTTCGATTTTTGAAAACCCTGCCAATAACGCCTATGAAATCAGGATTACAGATAACGGAAAGGGCATAGCCAGCGAAATGCTCGAGCATGTTACCGACCCGTTTTTTACGTCCCGAAAAACCCGTAAAGTCGGACTGGGCTTATCCTTGCTCAAACAAAACGCTGAACGCACGGGTGGTTTTCTCACCATCGAATCGGAATTAAAGAAAGGCACCATGGTTTTTTGTCGGTTTACTTTCGATAATTTCGACCGACCTGCAATCGGCGATATTGCAGGAGTTGTTGTTGACTTTGCAACTTCATTTCCCGACAAAGACTTTATTTACAACCATACTGCCACCAAAGGAAGCTACACTTTTGATACGAAGGAAATAAAACAAATCCTTGGCGAAATGTCAATTATCGAACCTTCGCTCCGCCCCTACCTCAAAGAAATGATTGATGAAAACCTTGATGAAATCGGGATAACACGATGAAGGAATTGGGGATTTTTGATTTATGATTTTAGATTGAGGACAGAGCGCTTTTTGTCGTTTTGTTTAGAAAAATAGCCCTGAAAGGGCGTAAGCATTAAGGTAGGGCAACGCCCTACATTATTAAACACCCGAACCATTTACGCCCTGAAAGGGCAATAGCTGTTGCCCTTTCAGGGCATTT
>CAYOWJ010000279.1:0-4732 GCA_964407625.1 uncultured Lentimicrobiaceae bacterium | reverse complement strand
TGGTACCCGAGGCCGGAATCGAACCGGCACGAACATAAGTTCATTGGTTTTTGAGACCAACGCGTCTACCAATTCCGCCACTCGGGCGGGTAACCAAATCAAAGGACTTGTTTTGAAGGCACAAAGGTATTTAAATTTCAATTCAAAATCCAAAGCCACATTAAAAAATTGCTACACTCAAATAAAAATGTAATTTTGCCCCGTGGAAAAATCAACGCTAAAATCATCATAATATGGCTTCAAGTGTAAATATTTTTTCAGGTGAAAAAACAAGGTATCTGGCCGATAAAATTGCCGCCAGCTATGGTAAAGAGCTTGGAAAGGTAACAGTTTCGCACTTTAAAGATGGTGAATATCAGCCATGTTTTGAAGAAACTATTCGCGGTAACGATGTTTTTTTGATCCAATCTACTTTTCCTCCAGCCGACAATTTATTTGAACTTTTATTGCTGATTGATGCAGCAAAAAGGGCTTCTGCCAAAAGAGTTGTAGCGCTTATTCCATATTTTGGATTTGCCAGGCAGGATCGTAAGGACAGACCACGCGTTTCGATCGGAGCTAAACTCATTACCAATTTACTTGTTGCCGCTGGCGTTGACCGGATTATTACGATGGATCTTCATTCTGATCAAATTCAGGGTTTTGTCGATATTCCTGTGGATCACATGTACGCCTCCTCGATTTTTGTTCCTCATCTGCAAAAAATGCAACTACCCAACCTTACCATGGCTTCACCTGATACGGGCGGGACAAAGCGTGCTGCTGCCTATGCAAAATTCCTCAACACCGATCTGGTTATCTGTTTTAAACAACGAAGCCGGGCCAACCAGATCGAATCGATCAGAGTTATCGGCGATGTTGAAGGTAAAGATGTGGTTTTGGTTGACGATATTATCGATACCGGCGGCACCATCACAAAAAGCGCTAACCTGATGATGAAACAGGGCGCCAATTCGGTGAGGGCAATTTGTACACATCCTGTTTTTTCGTTCGATGCTGTTAAAAAGATTGAGGATTCGGCGCTTACTGAAGTGCTTGTCACTGATACAATTCCACGTGTTGCATCCGATAAAATAACCATATTGTCCACTGCTGACATTTTTGCTGATGTTATCCGGAGGGTTCATAAAAACAAATCCATCAGCACTCATTTTGATTTTTTAACCATTCAATAAATAGTTTTATTTTTTATTCATTAATTTTTATTTTTTATCATGAAAGCATTAACTATTAGCGGTTCTCTGAGAGAGAACGTAGGGAAAAAGGATGCTAAAATGCATCGTAAGGAAGCGAAAGTTCCATGCGTGCTTTACGGCGGAAAAGACCAGGTTCATTTTGTAGCTACCGAAAAAGACTTTAAAAAACTCATTTTTACTCCTGAGATTTTTATTGTAAATCTTAAAATCAGCGGTAAGGAATACAATGCAATTTTACAGGACATTCAGTATCATCCTGTGACTGACAGTATTCTGCACATCGATTTTATGGAAATTTTCGATGACAAGCCAGTGATTATTTCCGTTCCTGTTAACTTTACAGGTGTTGCACCTGGTGTTTTAAAGGGCGGTAAATTGATCAGGAAAATCAGGAAACTCAAAATTAAAGCATTGCCTCAATATTTACCCGATGATATCCAGGTTGATATTTCGGAACTGAATATTGCCGGAACGATTAAAGTTGGAGATTTGGTAAGAGAAAATATTCAGTTTCTCGATCCTTTATCTTCAGTAGTTGTTACTATTGTATCGACCAGAGGTGTTGACGATGATGCTGCTGCTGATGGGAAACCTGCTGCAGGCGGAGCCAAAGCCAAAGCCAAGAAATAGTTTAATAATTCTTAGGTACTAAAAAGGTATGAAGCACGTCACGTGTCTTTATACCTTTTCTTTTTTAATCAAAAAAAACTCAATCCATTGAAATACCTGATAGCAGGCCTCGGAAATGTGGGCAGCGAATATGAAAACACACGGCATAATATCGGTTTTGCAGTGCTCGATGCGCTTGCCGGTGATCTCAAAACAAGCTTTGAGATTGGCCGCCATGGATTTATCGCAAACGCAAAATTGAAAGGCCGTCAGCTGTTGCTGATAAAACCTACCACATTTATGAATCTCAGCGGAAAAGCTGTAAAATACTGGCTGGATAAAGAAGAAATCCCCATCGAAAACCTGCTGGTGGTTTTTGATGATCTTGATCTTGACCTTGGCGCGCTCCGGATGCGTCCCAAAGGTAGCGGTGGGACTCACAATGGCATCAATCACATTATCGAAACCCTCGGAACCAATGAATTTGCAAGGTTAAGAGCCGGGATTGGAAAAGATTTTGCCCGGGGATTTCAGGTTGAATATGTGCTTGGAAAATGGACTAAAAACGAAGAGAAAGTTTTGATCGAAAAAATTCCACTTGCTGTCGAAATGGTTAAAAACTTTGTGTTGAGCGGCACCCAAAATACCATGAACCAGTTTAACAGGAAGTAAAAAGCAAACATCAAACCAAAATCTTCAAAATCCAAATCAAAAAAAACCGGCAATTTTCATCATCGAAAATTGCCGGTTTTTTTTGATTATTTTGAAAAACTACCTGTTTTCCTTAATGCGTTTTGATATGATTCCTGAAATCTCACCAATCCCAATCCTGTCCTGCGACATGGTGTCGCGTTCGCGGATAGTTACCATATTGTCTTCGAGTGTTTGATGATCGATGGTGATGCAATAGGCTGTTCCGATGGCATCCTGCCGGCGGTAACGACGACCGATAGCATCCTTTTCGTCGTACTGGCACATAAAATCAAGTTTGAGGGTGTCAAATATTTCGCGTGCTTTTTCGGGCAGACCATCTTTTTTAATTAATGGCAACACTGCAGCTTTGATTGGAGCAAGCACAGGTGGTATTTTCATCACTACCCGCTCCGATCCATCGGGAAGGATTTCCTCGGTAAATGCGTTGCTTAAAACCGCCAGGAAAGTGCGGTCGAGGCCAACGGAGGTTTCGATGACAAACGGAACGTAACTTTCGTTAAGCTCAGGATCGAAATATTGCATTTTTTTGCCTGAGAATTTCTGATGTGAACTTAGATCGAAATCGGTTCTCGAATGAATGCCTTCAAGTTCTTTAAAGCCAAACGGGAATTCAAATTCAATATCAGCGGCAGCATTGGCATAATGTGCCAGTTTTTCGTGATCATGGAAGCGATATTTTTCGGCTGGAATCCCGAGCGAAAGGTGCCAGTTGATGCGCTGCTGCTTCCAGTATTCGTACCAGGTTTTTTCCTCACCGGGGCGAACAAAAAACTGCATTTCCATCTGTTCGAACTCGCGCATCCTGAAAATAAACTGGCGTGCAACAATTTCATTTCTGAAGGCTTTACCAATCTGTGCGATCCCGAAAGGAATTTTCATCCTGCCACTTTTCTGGATATTGAGAAAGTTTACGAAGATTCCTTGTGCAGTTTCAGGACGCAGATAAATGATGTTAGCGCCATCGGCTGTTGATCCCATGCTTGTCGAAAACATCAGGTTGAACTGGCGCACATCTGTCCAGTTGCGGGAGCCTGATATCGGGCAAACGATTTCGAGGTCCTCGATGAGTTGTTTGACTCCAGTGAGGTCGTTTTGTTCCAATGCAGGATAAAGCCGTTGCCTGATTTCTTCGATTTGCCTGAAATAATCAACAACACGCGGATTTGTTGTTATAAACTGTTGTTTGTCGAAGGTGTCGCCAAATCGTTTAGCTGCTTTTTCGACTTCCTTTTCGATCTTGGCTTCGATTTTGGCCATATGGTCCTCAACCAGAACATCGGCGCGATAGCGCTTCTTTGAATCCTTGTTATCAATCAAAGGATCGTTAAAAGCATCCACGTGCCCGGAAGCCTTCCAGATGGTTGGGTGCATAAAAATTGCCGAATCAACGCCAACAATGTTTTCGTGATGCTGCACCATAGCCCGCCACCAGTAGTTTTTGATGTTGTTTTTGAGTTCAACACCATACTGTCCGTAATCATAAACGGCGCTGAGGCCATCGTAAATTTCACTCGACGGAAAAACAAACCCATACTCTCTGGCATGGGAAATTAATTTTTTAAAAAGATCTTCATTATTTGCCATGCTGCAAAAGTAAAATAAAATATTAAGGTCAATAATCCTGAAGAGCGTTGAATGAAAAAAAGTGTTAAAATACCAAGATTGTCAGTTGCCAAAGGATCGTTTATTGCTAACAACAAAATGAAACATGCCATGATTCCGTTCCCGCAAATGTTGGATTGCGGCTAACGCCTCAACATTCCATTATTCCATTCTTCCACTATTCCACTATTCCATCATTCCATTCTTCCACTATACCCATCGTCAATAGCCCATCTTTCGGTTAATTCGTGAAAAAGTCGAGGATGTTCCCCATCTGGTTGCTGTCGGCAGCATAAAGCTCGGTGTAACGGCACCTGGTGCATGTAAGTGTCGAAAATTTCTTGTTCTGGATATTAAAGAGCTTGGTCAAAAAGCTACCAGTAGTGCGGATTTCGCCCACTTCGTATTGTTTGTTGCCACATTTTGGGCAGGTGTATTTTGTTTTTTCCATGATGATTTTTTTATAAAAATAGATTTTTTGAATGAAATGACGATTTTTTCAAAAAAGCATTACATTTGCAACCCAAAACAGTTGGGGCGTTAGCTCAGTTGGCTAGAGCGTTAGACTGGCAGTCTAAAGGTCATGGGTTCGATTCCCATACGCTCCACTT
>CAYOWJ010000278.1:0-4735 GCA_964407625.1 uncultured Lentimicrobiaceae bacterium | reverse complement strand
AGCTTAAATTACTATTTGGGAAAAACAATCGGATTGAAACTAATTTCATGGAAGATTAAGGGCCGCCAGTTGGTTCAGCAAAAACACATCGACCAAACGCATTTATTTTATGAAAAACATGGACCGAAAACGATCATTATCGCCAGGTTTGTGCCAATCGTCCGCACCTTTGCCCCTTTTGTTGCGGGTATAGGGGCCATGAATTATGCCCAATTTATACGGTATAATATTATAGGAGGTTGTGTGTGGGTTATTGGCCTGGTTTTAATGGGCTATTTCTTTGGCAATCTGCCTTTTATACAAAAGAATTTCGAACTTGTAGTTTTTGGAATTATTATATTGTCCTTGTTGCCGATGGTCATTGAAGCCATTCGTGCAAAATTTAAAAAAGCAGAAACAAAACGTTCTCCTGAACGGAGCACTTCTGTTGATCAATGGGATTAAAGCTGGTAAAGACAAAAATGAACTTTTAGAACGATACGAGAGGGAAAACAAATCATGATTATGACCAACAACGAACAAAATCAATGGCATTCGATGGAAGTTAACAAAGTCTTTGAATGGCTTCGAAGTTCGTTTGTTGGATTAACCTCTGAAGAAGCGAGAAGTCGATTTCAGGAATTCGGGGCAAATCAGATTATCAGAAAGAAGACTGATGGGCCGTTAAAACTTTTATGGAGGCAAATTAACAATCCACTTATATGGGTACTGCTTGGCTCCAGCACCTTAGCAACTTTACTTGGGAAAATTACCGACGGGCTGGTAGTTCTTTCGGTTGTTATTATAAATACGATTATAGGCTTTATCCAGGAATTTAAAGCAGGGAAAGCTATTGAAGCCCTGAGCGATATGGTCCCTGAAAACGCAACTGTGTTGCGTGATGGCCATCCATCAACAATTCCTGTTTCTGAATTAGTTCCTGGTGATGTGGTGCAATTGGCGGCTGGTGATCGTGTGCCTGCAGATATGAGGCTGATTCATCAGAAAAACTTGCTTGTTGAAGAGGCAGCCCTCACCGGAGAATCTTTACCGGCACAAAAAACAGTAGATTCTGTTGCCAAGGACGCAATAACCGGCGATCGGAAATGTATGATCTATAGTGGCACACTTATATCTTCAGGTACTGCCACAGCTGTGGTTGTTGCAACAGGCATGTCGACCGAGCTTGGAAAAATTTCGGACATGATAAGTGAAGCAACTGATTTAGAGACTCCTCTTACAAAAAAGTTGGCGACCATCGGCAATTATCTAACCATTGGGATTATCATAATTACAGCTTTGATCATGGTAATTGGAACAATCCGGTCAACCGGACAAGGTATTTTGCTGGGATTGGCTTTAAAAGAGAGCTTAATTTTTGCCATTGCGCTGGCTGTAGGAGCAATTCCTGAAGGACTTCCGGCCGTGGTCACCATTGCCCTCGCTATCGGTGTGCAGCGAATGGCAAAACGAAAGGCGATCATCCGCAAACTCCCGGCAGTAGAAACATTGGGCAGCACAACCGTTATTTGTACTGATAAAACCGGAACTCTTACAAGAAATGAGATGACCGTAAATGAACTTTGGACTGCACAATCATATTTGCAAGTTTCGGGTGTCGGGTATAACTTATCCGGCGGTTTCTCCCAGAATGGGCAAGAGTTGAAGGATTTACCCGGCGATATTAAGACGTTGTTGGAAAATGCGGTTTTGTGCAGCGATGCAAATATTCATGTTGTCGGTAATGAAATTGGCATTGTAGGCGATCCTACTGAAGCTGCAATTATTGTTGCCGCTGCTAAGGCAAAAATAGTGGCAGACGAATTACGCAAGATACAACCCAGAAAAGATGTGATCCCTTTCGATTCTGAACAGCAATATATGGCCACTCTGACAGGGGATAGCGAAAGAATGATCATTTTAAAGGGTGCACCTGAGGTGATTATGATGCGCTGCAGTCAGCACCTCGGAGGGTATCCCCTGGAACACAATCAGATTTTCCACCAGATTGAACAATTCGGTCTTAACGGAATGCGTGTATTGGCTGTGGCTCAAAAAGCCTGGAATAACGACAACAACAAAGAACTTTTAAAAACCGATTTAGAGGATGGATTACAATTTGTCGGTCTTATCGGCATGATTGATCCACCCCGGGCAGAAGCCATTGAGGCAATCAAAGCCTGTCATAATGCTGGAATTATCGTAAAAATGATCACGGGAGATCACCGTGCTACTGCACGATCTATCGGAATTGACATTGGTTTGTCCGCCAATGGATCTGTTGTAACTGGAGTGGAACTATCAAAAATGGACGATGAAACATTGGGCAAAATAGTAAATGAAATCAATATTTTTGCTCGTGTTGCCCCTGAGCATAAACTTAAATTGGTAAAGGCTTTACAAAGAAACAATCACATTGTTGCCATGACTGGTGACGGTGTAAATGACGCACCCTCACTGAAACAGTCGAATATTGGAATAGCAATGGGGATCACCGGCACATCAGTGTCAAAGGAATCGGCAGACATTGTGCTTGCCGATGACAATTTTTCAAGCATCAGCGCCGCAGTAGAAGAAGGAAGGAGGGTATATGATAACCTGATCAAGTCGCTTGTATTTTTACTCCCGACAAATTTCGGACTGGCATTCATACTCATTTACGGGATCATGTTTTTCCCGTTCAACGTTATTACGAAAGAACTTTTATTACCCATGCTGCCAACCCAATTGCTCTGGATTAACCTTGTTGCCGCCATAGCTCTTGCCCTGCCTTTGGCTTTTGAAGCAAAGGAACCTAATGTAATGCGGCGACCACCCAGAAATCCGGACGAGCCGCTTTTTAGCAAATTTGTCACTATTCGTGTGGTTTTCGTTTCAATACTAATGACAGTAGGGGCCATTATTCTATTTAATTGGGAATACTCAAAAGCGGTGTCAGCCGGTGTATCAAGCGCAGAGGCATTGCCAAAGTCTCAAACAATTGTAGTAACCTATATTATTATGTTTCAGATTTTTTACATGATTAAATGCCGGTCGCTAAAAGATTCTGTACTAAAGATTGGTCTTTTCAGTAATAAGATTATTTTTGTTGGGATTGGAACAATTCTGTCACTGCAGGCATTATTTATTTATACTCCTTTCATGCAATCAGTATTTGGAACAGCCTCACTTGGGTTAAAAGATATTTTGTTTTCAACCGGTTTAGGATTGTTAATTATTCCCATGATTTGGATTGAAAAAAAGGTTCAATCCCTGGTTGAAAAGATTAGTTTACGTAAGAAGGTCTAAATACAATAGTCGGTATGAACATAATTACAATACTTCTGATTGCGGTGGGGTTGTCTTTTGATACTTTTGCTGTTTCCGTCTCTTCTGGCTTGACAATCCGCCATATTCGGTTTCTGCAGGCGGTCAAAATAGCATTTACCCTGGCAGTTTTTCAATCATTGATGCCTCTTATAGGTTGGTTTTTAGGCAATCAGGTCTCCGGTTATATTGCGAATTATGATCATTGGGTTGCATTTGGATTATTGTCTGTACTTGGGTTGAAAATGGCCTATGAAAGTTTGAAAAAAGACAAGGAAAATAGCAATTTCAACCCGTTAAACCTTTTGGTGCTGCTTGGAATGGCAGTAGCAACCAGCATTGATGCTTTGGTTATAGGAGTAAGTTTTGCCTTGGTTGAAATTAATATTTATTGGTCGATACTGGTTATTGGAGTTGTTACCTTTCTGGTTTCAATGGTCGGGATGCTATTTGGGAAAAAGGTGGGTGGCAAACTTGGAAAGCAAATGGAAATCATTGGAGGTTTGATCCTTATAGGGATTGGAATTAAAATATTGCTGGAACACCTCCAATAAAATTCTTATATAGAATTTTAACGCATCAATCCGACCATTCTACATGACACCCCGCCGCCATCGTTAGAGACGCAAAATTTTGCGTCTCTACGACAAAAAACACAACCACCATCGCAACAACCATCACCACCACCATCCGGCACCAACAAATTCGGACCACAATCACGAAATTTGTCATCGATTATCAGGGGGTATAAGGTTGGCGTTAAAAAATATGCAACCATGAACAAGATAGATTTTGCCTGGCAATCCCGTTTTCATGACCATATCATAAAAAACCATCGTGAATACCATTGTATCCATAAGTACATTATTGAAAATCCGGTTAATTGGAAACAGGATAGTTTACGGGAAGAAGGCCGGAAAAGGATATCCTAAAAAGCAAAACCCACGATTAACGCTGGTTTTGAAGTGATATATGCCGGAACAGGAAAAAAACAACCCCTCATTTAACCGCCTCATTATCATCGTATTTCACTGACATTACGGCGATTACCTCCATTATTGCGAAGTTAATCTATTGACAAATTACTCAACGTTAGGTATTGTCCATGAATCGTATAGAATTTAATTTTATCATGGTTAAAATTTTCACAAATGCACTCTAAATCCAGTTAAATTATGAAAAAAAACATAATTCTTGGTATGGGTCTGCTGCTGACCCTTGCCTGTACCAAATATCCCCCATCATCCGAAAGGTTGCTGGAAGATATTGCCGTTCTGACCCAGTACGACACAAAGATTAATTTTAACAACTACAAAACGTATTCACTTGCTGCCAATGTCATCAAAGTTACGGACGACAGCAAAGAACCCATGACAGGTGAAACCGCAGCCGCCGCCCTGGCAGCGATAGACAAGAACATGCAATCCAGGGGATTTGTCAAAGTTGCCGA
>CAYOWJ010000277.1:0-4796 GCA_964407625.1 uncultured Lentimicrobiaceae bacterium | reverse complement strand
CCATTCTTCTCCCGCCGAAGCGGGATTTCGGCTAACGCCTCAACCTCCCACTATTCCATTCTTCTTTCTCTGTATTTTTCGTGCCATCGTGGTAAATTTTAAAGTACCTTGCAAAAAAATATTTACATTCAAAATTTCATCATACTATAATTCCCGGTGTTCTCAGAGCCTCTATGGTAATAAATGCAATAAAATGGAAAATGAAAACAAATACTCAACCGAAAACCTTCGCCAAAAAGCCGAAGAGTTTTTTAGAAACAAAAAACCCATTACCGATGCAATAAAAACCTGGATGTCAGAACCAGAAGCCTTGCAAATGCTTCACGAATTGGAAATGCACCAGATTGAGCTTGAAATACAAAACGAGGAACTTGTTACAGCTATTGAACAAAGTAAACTTTCGGAAGATAAATATCTCGAATTATACGATTTTGCCCCATCGGGATATTTTACACTTTCGAGCAAAGGCAATATCATCGAGCTTAACCTCAACTGTGCAAATATGCTTGGCAAGGAACGCTTGCATTTGAAAAACCGCAAATTTAGCTCCTTTGTTTCCAGAGATACCAAACCGGTATTTAATCTCTTTTTCGAAAGTGCATTTCAAACAAGATCACAGGAAACTTGTGAGCTTAAACTCGTAACCGATGGCAAATTGCCAATGTATGTTCAGCTTACCGGCATTGTTGCCGAAAACCTGGAACATTGTAATCTAACCATGGCTGATATTTCGGAGAACAAACTGACGACAGAGAAACTGTACAGAAGCGAGAAAGAATTAATAAGAGCTCAGCAAATTAACCATATTGGCAGTTGGTATTTAAATGTGGAAACAAATCAGGTTGAATGGACGGAAGAATTGTACAAACTGTATGATTTCAATCCGGCATTTCCTCCGCCACCATATAACGAACATCACAAGTTGTTTACCCCTGAAAGCTGGGAGTTGTTGTCTTCTTCGTTAGCCAATACCAGAGATACAGGAATTCCTTACGAGTTGGAGCTGAAAACTGTCAGGAAAGATGGCAGCAATGGGTGGATGTGGGTGCGGGGAGAAGCAGAGTATAATAAAGAAGGTAAAACTATTGGTCTTCGGGGCACTGCCCAGGATATTTCCGAGCACCGGCGGGCTGAAGAACTTCTGCACGAAAGTGAGTCTTCGCTTCAGTATGCCCAGGAGATTGCCAAAATGGGTGATTGGGAATATGATTTCATCAATCAAAAAAGCAAATGGTCGAAAAACTGTTATAAAATATTCGGGTTGGAACCTTTCGTATTGACGCCTACTTTGGAGTATTTCAAAAGCAGAATCCATCCTGATGATGTACATCTGATTGATGAGGGGGTTGAAAAATTAATTGCAAGCAAAGCTCCCACCAATTTCGAAATGCGGATAACCTTTCCCGATGGAACGTTTAAATGGATGCAGAACGACATCATTCCTTTTTTTGCCGATGGTAAACTAAGCAAACTAAAAGGAGCAACCATTGATATCACCGAACGCAAACGGGCCGAAGCCGCTTTGTTTGCAAATAATCATAAGCTTGAACTTGCCTTGAAGTCGGGAAATATGGCATGGTGGGAAATGGATTTAATTACCGGAGCCGTTACTTTTGAGAATGCAAAAGCAGAGATGCTGGGTTATCATCCCGATAAGTTTAAACATTATATGGATTTTGTTAAACTGGTTCATCCCGAAGATACCAAACGAATAATGATGGCTATGAAAAGGCATCTGGATGGGTTGGTTGACAAATATGAGATCGAATATCGGATATTAACCAAATCGGGCGAATATTGCTGGTTCTATGACACCGGTTCCATTGTAAAATTAGATTCAACAGGAAAACCACTGCTCGTTACAGGGATAGTTCTTAATATCAACGAACGCAAGTTGGCCGAAACCGCATTGATTGCAAATAATCTTAGGCTTGAACTTGCAATGAAGTCAGGAAATATGGCCTGGTGGGAGATGGATTTAATTACCGGAAATGTTACTTTCGAGAAAGGGAAAGCTATGATTCTTGGATACCCTCCCGATAAGTTTAAACATTATACGGATTTTGTTAATATGGTTCATCCCGAAGATACCAATCGAATAAGGATGGCTATGCAAAAGCATCTGGATGGGTTGGTTGACAAATACCAGGCCGAGTATCGCATTTTGACCAAATCCGGCGAATATTGCTGGTTCTACGACATCGGTTCCGTTATAAAAAAAGATACGGCAGGCAAACCACTGCTTATTAGCGGCATAGTTCTTAATATTAACGAGCGCAAGCTGGCCGAAACCGAACTCCGGAATAAGGAAATCCGGCTGCGTACCCTCTTGCAGACAATCCCCGACTTAATCTGGCTGAAAGATACAGAGGGCATTTACCTTTCGTGCAACTCCATGTTTGAGCGTTTTTTTGGAGCCACCGAAAACGAAATTATTGGTAAAACCGATTACGACTTTGTAAGCAATGAACTTGCTGATTTCTTTCGTGAACACGATCGGACTGCAATGGCTGCCGGTAAACCCACCAGCAACGAAGAATGGGTTACATTCGCAACCGGAGGTCAACGTATGTTTCTGGACACCATCAAAATGCCGATGTTTGATTCTACGGGAACCCTCATCGGGGTGCTTGGTGTGGGTCGCGATATCACCAGGCGTAAACAAACCGAAATTAAACTGCTCGAAAGTGAGGAGAAGTTCAAATCAATTTTTGAAGGTTCCAATGATGCAATTATGCTGTTAGATAAAAATGGTTTTTTTGATTGCAATATGAAAACCTTAGAAACATTTAGATTAAATAATAAAGAGGAATTTATAGGATTAAATCCATCCAAAATATCTCCACCAACGCAACCAGACGGCAGGATTTCTGTGGAAGCAGCCGATGAAAATATCAATTTTGCATACCAGCATGGCATGAACCAGTTTGATTGGATTCATCGCCGGTCGGATGGCGAAGATTTTCCGACCGTAGTGCAATTGTCTGCATTCAACCTGCGAGGAGAAAGGGTTCTTCAGGCAACGGTAAGAGATTTCACAGATATCGAAAGAGAATTAATTTCTGCAAATACAGCATTGGATTTTCAAAACCAGGAGAAAGAAAAACGTACAGCCGAATTAATCATTGCAAACAACGAACTTGCATTTTTAAACCGTGAGAAAGAAAAGCAGGCAGCCGAATTAATTCTTGTCAACAACGCACTCCATTTCGAAATCATGGAGAAAGAAAATCAGGCTGCCGAGTTAATTGTTGCAAAAGAAAAAGCCGAAGAGAGCAACCATCTGAAATCAGCTTTTCTGGCCACAATGAATCATGAGTTGAGAACCCCTTTGAACCATATTTTGGGTTTTAGTGAAATTATAAATTCTACTGCCGAAAACGAGGATATAAAAGAATGGGCACATATCATTTTTAAAAGTGGCACAGGCCTTTTAAACATGATTGAGGATATTTTCGATCTTGCCCTTGCCGAGCAGGGACAGATTAAAATCAGAAAACAATCCTTTAAAGGAATTGATATTTTTCTCGAAAACCGGAAATCCCTAGACGAAATAATTAATAACACAGGTAAAGAAAGCCAGATTAACCTGGTTTATAAACCGGATAGTAAATTACTTCAGACTTATCTGATAGCCGACCGAAGTAAAATAAACCAGGTTCTGATAAACCTTTTTAAAAATGCCGCCAAATTCACAAACAAGGGTACAATCGAGTTTGGTTTCTATCAAAAAGATATGAATGAAATTGTGTTTTATGTAAAAGATACCGGCGTAGGGATTCAGGCAGGTAAGCTGGATGTTATTTTCGAGTTTTTCAGGCAGCTCGACGATTCAAACACACGGTATTATGGCGGTGTAGGGATAGGTCTGGCAATCTCAAAAAGGATTGCAGAGGCTATGAATGCGCGGATTGTTGTTGAATCGGAGGTTGGCAAAGGCACAACTTTCTTTTTGCATATACCTGTCGAAATCGCACCGTTAGGTTTGCCAATACACGAGAGTGACGATGATGTCACCATTCCCGATTTGACCGGCAAAACAATACTCATCGCCGAAGATGACCACATCAGCATGCGACTGGTGAAAAAGTTACTTGAGGCAACACATGCAAACCTTGTCGAAGCCGAAAATGGTCAGGAGGCCATCGAAAAGATGGTTGAATATCAAAACATTGATCTGATTTTGATGGATCTGAAAATGCCGGTGCTGGATGGTTACAAAGCAACAACTCAGATTAAAGCCATCTGGCCAAACCTGGTAATTATTGCGCTCACGGCCTATTCAATCGTTAAAGAAAAGCAGATTGCCTTTGCTGCGGGTTGCAACGACATTATTGTAAAACCTATCGATAAACGCATATTGTACGCCAAATTAAAGTTGTTTTGTAATAGCTGAATGCTTCCCGGGTTAAGCGGCCCGCAAACTGGCCGAATACTATAAACACTCCAGGCTATGCGGCATTTGCAATGCCGCTTTAAAAGAAACTATTGAATTTTGAATTCAATATTACATCATGTTGTGGCTACTTTTCCAAATGTCATCCAGCATAAAAGCGGTGCGAATTCCAAAATTCCCGGATTTCAAGATTTCAACCTTCCTTTTACACTCTCATGAAAACCTCACAGTCCGCCAGATGGCGGATGGTAGGTTTCGTTCCAATTTTTCACCAAAACTATTAAGATTCCACTCTTCCAATTGTCGAATTGACGAATTTCCACATTCTCCCTTCCTTCCATTCTTCCATTCTTCTCCCGCCGAAGCGGGATTTCGGCTAACGCCTCAACCTCCCACTATT
>CAYOWJ010000276.1:0-4842 GCA_964407625.1 uncultured Lentimicrobiaceae bacterium | reverse complement strand
CTTTAAAATCAACCTTTGATTCAAAATTTCCGGCAGCAAGTTCCATCGCGTTTAATGTATTTAAAAGCCTTTGGATATACATTTTTATCTTAAATCCGTGGTTTAGCGTTTTTGCCTGCCACACTTCATTTTTTGCACCCTCATAAAATTCCTGGGTTTTGATGATGTGTAATTCAATTTCTTTCTTCCTTTTTGGAATATTACCATTGGATAAATCACCAGAAATCATCAACATAATTTCTTCAAAATAAGCTTTCTGAAGTAATAATCCATCGGCAATCGCATCGGCAAATTTCAAACGTGCTTTCTCTGGCCAAAACAGGAACGACAGGAAAATGATCAGCAAAACGATGGCTGCAGTATAACCGATTCTCAACAATACAATCCCTTCTTCGGCAGGATAAATGAGGATAAACAAGCAGACAATCAGGAAAGTAAGCGAAAAAACCATCAAAATAAATTTGTCGAGGTTCAAAAACCAAACCATGAAAAACGTACTGGCGAGCATTCCTGCGTAAAACAACGGCGAACCTGCAGGTACGAATTGTACAAAACCAAAAGCAGCCAGGCTGCCACCAATGGTGCCGATCAACCTGTCGCGACCTGCCTTGATCGAAATTCCAAGATTTGGGCGGATAAGCAAAACTGCAAACAAAACCAGCCAGTAACCGTGATCCGGCTCATAAAAAGCATAAAATACGGTTGTCACGCCAATAATCAATGCCGACCTTAATCCAAACCTGAAAGCCTGTATCGAAAATTTTAGTTTCGAGGGAAGAGTTTTCAAGCTATAGAGAAATTCCCTGATTTTTACTGATGCAGAAAAATCGGTCTGGCTTTTTGAATCGAAAGCATTGGTAAACCGGCGGATTTCGTCAAGCATGGTTTCCAATGCCGATAATGTGCTGAAAATCCCAATCCATTCTTCCTCGGTCCCTTTGATTTGTCTGGCACGATATGCTTTCATCAGCTCGTTGGACTTTTCCTTTAACCAATTTCCAGGAAATTGTAGATCCGCCTGAAATGCTGCAGGATTCTCGTTATCAAAAAAGGTAAACAGTTTATCAAAAGTTTTCTGAATGGTTTTATCGTCCAGCATAAGATTCGTGTAAAGGTCACTATTCCATGACCTTGCTCTCATTTGCCAGATCATTGTTGCATACTCAAAAGTTTTTTCGAGGATTACAAACTTCTTCATCAAACGGGCTTCTGCTGAGTTTTCGGTGATAACCTGAACCCTGAATAACTGCCACAGCCGCTTAAAATCATTAATCGAAGCTCTGAAAAACTTATCGTTTTCGTGCACTTTCTTAATTCCAATTTCAAGGTCAGAATGTTCGGCAATGATTGATTGATAATAATTCCGGAGATTACGGCTGATGATCTCTGCCTGAATTTGCATCCGCCTGTAGGGCCTTGTCGGCCAGATAACGAAGTGCATCAAATAAACCAGCGCAGTTGTCAACAAATATATTCCCGAAAATTTTATACCTGATGCGAAAGTATTCGAAAAAGCCATCTCGACAACACAGACCGATAAAATGACAATTGCCGGAAAATCAGGAACCAGGCGGAGGCCGATGAGAAAAAATGTAACAAAGGAAGCAAGGGTTATAAAAATTACTGTAAAAATGTCGCTTTGAGCGATCAGGGAAACCGGCACCGAAACCAGTGCCAGAATGATCCCTGTTAAAAGTAGCGTGAATTTTCGTTCCCGGATGGTAAAACCAGTCTGCGATCGGCTGATTAACATGGTCGAAATTGCCGAAAACATTGCCAGTTGTGGCTCATTGTAAAAAATGGCCACCGAAGCAATGATAGCAATTATCGTTTTTGAACTTCTCTTTAAAGCAAGTAAACCCGGGTCGTAATTGTGAAGAATTAAACTCGTTTGCTGATATTTTGATTTCAGAAGCCGGAACATTATTGTTGTGGAAAATATTTATTCGTACCTCAACGATTCGATGGGGTCGAGGTTGGCGGCCTTTTGTGCAGGAATAATCCCCGAAAGAAGTGCAACGATAAAGCACAAAACCACGCCTATAAAAATCCAGTCCCATGGGATGATAAAGCTGCTGCCAACAAGCAGCGAAACGACATTTCCAATGATGATTCCAAAGATGATTCCGCAAATTCCACCAAGTTGGCCGATAACTACCGACTCGGCAAGAAATTGATTCCGGATCATCTTTTTGGTGGCGCCCAGCGATTTTCTTATACCGATTTCGCGTGTCCGCTCAGTCACCGAAACGAGCATAATATTCATCAACCCTATAGCCGCACCAAGAAGCGTAATCGCTCCGATCCACAAGGCTGCCTGCGCAATTTTGGAGGTATTTTCGGTAAACATGGTCAGGAGCTGGTCGCTCTTTGAGATATCAAAATCGTCTTCTTCGTACAAATTATTTTTGCGGATAACCCGCATCAGGCCGGAAGCTTCTCCAATAGCAGCGTCAACCGATTGGGTAATTTCGGGCATTACATTGATGGTGAACGACATATTTGGACGCGAAAAATATTGCCTCACATTGTTGATGGGCAGTAAAACCTGCCTGTCGGGTGTAAAACCAAACCCGGTTCCTTTTTTCTCGATAACGCCGATAACCCTGTATTTTCCTGATCCGACCGAAATTATTTTATCAATTGGGTCTTCATTATTTTTAAAAAGTGTCGATTCAATTTCGCTGCCGATAATGGCAACATGTGAACCTGAAATCACCTCCTGCTGTGTAAAAGTCCGGCCTTTTTCGATTTCATTGCCAGAAGTGATCATGTAATTTTCATCAGTCCCGATAACTGTGACATTGGGATTTGATTTTTCTGATTGGTATTTAGCAGTTGCTATGCCCGTTGCATAAGTATAAACCGAAACACTGGCCGGAAAGGCGAACAGTTCCTTAAAATCGTAAGCCTCAGTATATTTAATGGCCTCATAATTTTTCGACTTTCTAACATCGTGACCCATCCTCACATTCGAGGTCCGGTTTTTAATGCTGAAAGTGTTCGACCCCATCGACATCAGATTATCGGCAAGGCTCGATTTCAGGGCAGCAATTGCCGTTGAAATGCCCACCAGCGCCATGATTCCAAAAGCTATGATTAAAATTGTAAGTATGGTGCGGAGAATATGACTTCTGATGGAGTCGAAAGAGATGCGTAAATTTTCGAAAATGATATGGTTCTTCATTGAATGTTCAAATTTTAAAATGTGAAAGTATTCATATTATAACGATCAGGAAGAAAAATTGTCTTTATCCTCCACGTTTTCTTTTTGATGTTTCCATCTCCGGTGCGACCAAAGCCACAATTCGGGCCTTTTACGGATGAAATATTCAAGGGTTTCGACATGTTTTGTGGTAATTTCCAGTTCTTTGGTTTTAGCTGGCTCATCAAAAAGAGGGATGAATTCGACTTCGTAATAACCACGTTTTACCTTGTTGATATTCATAAAAACCACAGCATGATTGAATTTCCTGGCTATTTTTTCAGGACCTGAATAAAAAGGAGTCTCGCGGTTCATAAAATTAATCCAAAGCTTCGAATTTTTTGGTGCTGTTTGATCGCCAAGAAAATACATGACAATTTTTTCGTGATTTCTTTCCTCTTCGATAACTTTTTTAAAGGCTTCATTCATCGGTACCAACCCACCACGCTCAATAAATTTTCCCCTGATCCGATTGATTAATTTGTCAAACCGCTTACTCTCGAGAGGTTTGTAAACAGGAAGAGCCCGATGTTTAACCTGGGTTGGCATGGTTAAAGTCCATTCCCAGTTTCCATAATGCCCCGATATTAAAACAATACTTTTCCCTTCGTCAAAAAGTTTATCGAAAAGCTCAATATTCCGATAATGAAATCTTTTGTTGATATTCTCCTTGCTGAAATGTATGATTTTTAACGTTTCAAAAATCAGGTCACAAAAATGGCGATAAAACCCTTTTGCGATTTTTGTGATTTCCTGTTCGTTTTTTTCAGGGAAAGCATGCTTCAGATTATCATAAACTACCGTCCTACGATAACCGAAAACATGATAAATCAATAGATAAAAAATATCGGAAATAACGTAAAGGAAACGAATTGGCAGGAGTGTAAAAAGCCAGATAATTGAGTAAATCAAGTAAAACCCAAATACTTTCATAGTCCGCAAACTTAACCTAACCTTTGGTTCCAAACGCCAGGTCGCCGGCATCGCCAAGACCAGGAACGATGTATGCCTGGGCAGTTAATTCATCGTCGATTGCGCCAATCCAAATGGTAATTTCGGTGCTTGAGAAATTCCTTTTCAGATAATTAATGCCTTCAAGACTGGCTATAATGGCTACCAAATGCGTATGTGAAGGTTTTTCGTCAGCCGTCAGTTCGCGGTAGGTCATCGCCATCGATAAACCAGTGGCCAGCATCGGATCGATCAGAATCAAAGGCTTGTCTTCGATGGAAGGTTTCGAAACATATTCGATCTGAACGTCAAAACTACCGTCTTTGTGATGTTTGCGATAAGACGAGATAAAGGCATTTTCGCTTTTGTCAAAAAAATTCAGCATTCCCTGATGAAAGGGGAGTCCTGCCCGTAAAATTACCGCAAGCACAGGATTCTGCGCCAAAACTTCAACTTCGGCAGTACCCAGAGGTGTAATAACTTCCTTTTTTTCGTAGGCTAATTTTTTGCTGATTTCGTAGGCGAAAATTTCACCAATTCGTTCCAGGTTACGTCTGAAACGCAGGCTATCTTTCTGTATTTCAACATCACGCAGTTCAGCAATGAACTGGTTGAGCAATGAATTGTCTTTTCCGAGATTTTGCAGCATTGTTTGGTGTTTTGTGCAAAGATAATTTTTTATATCA
>CAYOWJ010000275.1:2148-4864 GCA_964407625.1 uncultured Lentimicrobiaceae bacterium | reverse complement strand
AATTTTAAGCTCACGATTTTGAGGGTAATCAAAGATTAAAATAAAGCCAATTTTCTATCGGGAATTTTAGAATTTTGCAATGAATTTTAAAAATCACATTAAACAAATAACATAAGCAATGCAATCAAATCCGGATTACAAAGCAATTTTTGAAAACTTCGCTGTTGAAGGCACTTTTGCAAGTTGCGCACCCATTGGCGAAGGCCACATCAACGATACTTTTTTAGTCAAAACTGTCGAAACCAATTGCCCGGATTTTGTGATCCAGCGCATCAATCATTCAATTTTTAAGAATGTGGATGGCCTGATGGAAAATATCCAAAGAGTGACTTCCCATCTTCAAAAAAAGCTGTCAGAAAACCCAATCATGGCAGGCAATACCGTGGCCATGCGCCTTTATGAAACCAAAAATCATAAAATGTATTTTAAGGATTTACAGGGCAACTACTGGCGCTGTTTCGAATTTGTTAAAAATCACACCAACAACGATGCTCCTTTAAGCCCGCACCGTGCTTTTGAAGGTGGAAAAGCGCTTGGGAAATTCCAGTTGCTACTCTACGATTTACCGGGTGAACCTTTGTTTGAGATTCTTCCCAATTTTCATAACCTAAAAAAACGCCTCGAAAATTTTGAGCTGGCATTAAGCCAAAACCAGGTTGAAAGGGCAGATTCGGTAAAAACAGAGATCGAAAAAATGCTGGCAAGAGCTGATGAAATGCTCCTGGTTTACCGGCTTGGTGAGGCTGGAAAAATTCCGGTCAGGATTACCCACAACGACACTAAATTTAATAACATCCTATTCGACGACAACGAAAACGCCATCTGCATCATCGACCTCGACACCGTGATGCCCGGTTTTGTACTGTACGATTTTGGCGATGCCATCCGGACCCTTGCAAATACTGCCACCGAAGACGAAGCCGACTTATCAGTGGTGAACTTTGACCTGCTTTTATATAAAAATTTTTCTCAGGGATATCTCGATGAGGCCAGCAAATTCCTGACTCCAACCGAAAAAGAGCATCTCGCTTTTTCGGCAAAACTGCTGACCTACATCATGGGATTGCGCTTTTTGACCGATCATATTGCCGGGGATGTTTATTACAAAATTTCCAGGCCCGGCCACAACATTGTCAGGGCAAGAAATCAGATTCGTTTGCTGGAATGTATGGAGGAAAATTTTGGTGAGATGCAAAAAATAATCGCCGAAATGCAGGCTGGTTAGTTAAAAATAACCTTGTTGAAGTAAAAAACCCTTCGCTTGCTACCGCCACCTAATGTGTTGTTTTTTAGTGTTTGATAACCATAAGCCACGAAGAAATTTCCGTACCAGTGTTTTACCATGCCCTGCGTGGCTTCCATTTGAAAATCTTCAGGAAACCGGGTAGCGATTTTGGTGTGTTCAACTTCGCCAATATCTTCGTAGCCGCTCATAACCTTCGAAACAATTTTTCCTTCATGGTTATAAAACAGCACAGTTTCTCCGGCATCGAAAAACACTTCAACCTTTTTTTGAAGATTAAATGAAGTTACATCCCAGATCTTGATGCCGTTGCTCCAGGTTAATTCGCCGCTGGTATCCAAACCTGCAACAAAAGCATTGAAATACCGGTACCCATCGAAAACGGTGTAATAATAAGGCATCGGACGACCATAAAAATCGTAACTCATGGTCGAAACCTGGTGGTATTCCGGATAATAGGCTTCAGCAAGCATCACAAAATCATCACCGTTTTTGATAAGGTCGTGAAGCAATAATTCATAATATAATGTGCTCTCGATCCCTTTTTTCTTGTTTTTCTTCAGATCGCTGTTCACCGACTGTAATTGCTCATTGTTAAGAATCGTGGTAATATTTTTGAAATCAACCAGGCGATGAAGTTTGATAAATTTTTGTTCGCCATTTTGAATTTTTGCAATGTAAAAACCTTCCGATTCCTCTCCCTGGCTGGATTCGTCGGTTTTAGATAATTTGCCATTCAAATTATTAAAACTACCCAAAATGTAAATTTCGTCGGACGACTGAAAGTTGATTTGTGCGTTCATCAACTTTTCGCTTTCGCGCGTAGGAGTAACCAGGATGGAAGTCTGCAGGCTTCCGTTAAAATCGTAGCCGTTGAGATAGATCGCGCTTTGTTTGCGCTCCTGGTAAATATTAACTGCAGCATAAACCTGCTCAGCCAAAGGATTAAAACGGATATTCTTAATAAAGGAAGGCTGCCCGGTAAATTTTACAATTTTCTCTTCGTCATTCGTCAGGTTTTTGATGATAACTATGGCTTCGTCCCTGAAATAATTAAAGCCCCCCACAAAAGTATTTCCGGTTACCTCAAAATTTACCAGATCAGCCTTTTCGGGGATAAAGATGTTTTTTATTTCAAATCCCGAATCGAATAAATTGATTTTCACCAGTTGAAAATTATATTCATCAATCCTTGATTTGGTGAGGTTTTGAAAAGCCAGGTAAACATCGTTTTCGTAAAGGTAAAAATCGATGTAGGATAAATCTTTAAGCACCGGGATTTCTTTCGACCAGAGCGGATTCAGGTTGATGTCGTAATAAAGGCAAACCCAGGATTTGTTACTTTGATCGACTTGTTTGATACTTTCATAAAACATCAGCACCCCCTTTTCGCCGCAAGGCACAAGCTGGAATACATCGGCACGTGCATCAAACTCAACACGGACAATACCATCGTCGTCCTGCGAAAACAGG
>CAYOWJ010000275.1:0-2048 GCA_964407625.1 uncultured Lentimicrobiaceae bacterium | reverse complement strand
GAAATATTTTTCAGGCATAAAAAAAGTCGCCAGTTGGCTGTTGTCAGTTGGCAGCAAAATCGATGCTAACTGGGAACTGCCGGCTGGCGACAATGTTTTTTTTCGATCGCTTATCTTAAAACAAGACTATCGAACATGCTTTTTTTAATTAATCAGAATCTTTTCGACTTTTAAGATATTATCAGAAACAACCTTGAGATAATAAACACCTTTCGTAACCGATGAAACATCGAGTTGCTGCCTGGTGATGGCTTCACTGTGGGCAAACTGCTGCCTGATCACGATTTGACCATTTGCATTCATGAGCATCATCGTTCCGTTAATAGTGTTGTTGCTGCTTATCGAAACGTTGATTACACTGGTTGCCGGATTAGGATAAACGCTCAAAGTCACTTTATCAGAAGAACCGATAAAACCGATTGAAGTCGCTTTAAATTCGGCCTTTTCGATTATTGAAATGCCGTTTACAGCAAAATTACCTGCCATTGGTGAGTTTTCAGCATAGATGGCGGTCAGTTCAAAGACTTCCTGTGTTGAAGGCCTGTAAATTTTGAAGGTCACCGTTTCCCCAACCAGGAGACCATCTTTATGGATGGTCATGTCGTCGTCGCTGAATGTAGCAATGGCCATTGGCTCATCGGAACTGATCACCCCGGTGATACCCACGTTGAGGTCGTTTTGATCGAAAGCACCAATAATGTCGCCTGGCTCAAAGCTGGCTGAAGCCTGGCTGGTAAATCCGAAAACATGCGTTGAAGAAGAATGATGAATTTCATTCCACGGGCTTTGGATTTTCATTTCACCGGATTTACTCTCGGGATTTAGTTTTGCACCATCACAACCTGGATAATGGATTTGGATAGAACTTCCGCTGGAATTTAAAATTTCGTAAGCCTTGCCCGGCGTTAACTGCTGAAGTGTGTTAACTCCCTGAACCGGCCAGTAAATCCTCCATCCTGCAATTTCTTTGATCATCGTTACCGAAGTTTGCGAATCAAAGATTTCGGCAACATTCACCGGACAAACACTGTTTACAGGCAAATACGACCATCCCGACGGGATCGAAAGTGGTGCTGAGGGATACAGTATTTTTCCGGTAACAGTAAGCTCGGCCTGATTGATCATCTTTATTTTATATCCTTTAGTGGCTGACCAATTTCCCAATGTGTTGATGCCTTCCAATGGCCAGAATATTTCAGGTGGGTTTTGATACTGATTTGAGATAATATCAACATCGTTTACAATGGCTCCAAAAACAACCGAAACGTCAGAAGGTACCGGTTGAACGTAAGTAGAAATCCCGGCCCAGCCACTGTTTAATGACAGTTGCATACTGGCTGCCTCAAATATGCTGATGAGTGCGGTGCCACTGGTTACTTCACCACAATCAGTCGAATAAACACAATAATAATAACCTGCATCTGATGGAGCAACATTTTGGATGGATAAAACTGAAGCGTTTTCACCGATAATTAAAACATTGTTATGATACCAGGTGTAAACACCCGCCGTTTGACTTTGCGCCAAAAAGGTTTGCTGCAACTCATCGCCTGCATTCAAATCCTGATCAGTTACCAAATCACTGATAACAACAGGATAATCAACTGATAAAATCACCACATCCGTTGAACTTACCGCACAAGGTGAAAGTGCCAATGCTGTAAGCGAAAGTTCTACATTCCCGGTGAGAATATCATTGGTTCCAGGTGCATAAACCGGTGTAAGAATGTTGAGATTGTCAAAGGTTCCATCGCCGGAAGTAGCCCAAAGCAGGTTATCATAATCCGATCCAAAACCATTAAGCATTGTGGGACCGCAAGCTGCAATATCGCTTCCGGCATTTATCACAGGTAATTTCTGAATAACAAGAATTTTTGAATCAGAAACTGAACCAGTGCAAGGTGAAAGCGCATTGATTGTAATTGTTAATGTTACATTTCCTGTGATAATATCAGCAGTACCTGGTGTATAAACCGGGGTAAGTGAGCTTGTCGAACTGAAAGTACCATTTCCTGAAGTTTCCCACAAAACAGAACCATAATGCTGAG
>CAYOWJ010000274.1:0-4883 GCA_964407625.1 uncultured Lentimicrobiaceae bacterium | reverse complement strand
TGAGCGAGGGGGAGATGAAAGAGTTGGTGTTTAAGATGGAGGGGGTTTAGGATTAATGTTGGAACGCAGATGATGCGGATTGGGCGGATTTACGCAGATTTATGAAGCGTCATCTGTGTTTTGATAATGTCGCATCGATGAGGCTTTTAATGGTGGGTTGTGGATTTGCTACCATAATTTCGCGCTGATGGCGCTTGGGGAAATTGGGTTGGGGGTGGTTTTTTTGATTTGGGATTTAAGATAGGAAGAAATGAACGAATTGTATTCACGGATGGAAGGGATATATGGAGGTAGGATTGAGATTATAGATTTTAACATGTGCTGAAGGGTTTTTCATGATAGGGAAAAACCCTTCAGTACTGTCTTAATTCATCATTGGTCTAATCATCATCATCGTCATACCTTCGTTGTTCTTCTTCATAATCCGATTTTGCTCCGTCAGGAATGCTTTGAATTTGCTGAAAAGAATTAAAATTCTGTATTAAAAGTGCATCAGCCTCAAAAGAAATCTCAAAAGACCATTCTTTATAATTCAAATAGACTCCTTGGTTTAAAATAAATCCCGACTTGGTGTAACCGCTAAAAATCTCACAGTTCTTTTGAAAACCGTCTTTTGTATAGGTTAATGCTAATGTTAAATCGTCACTCATTATTTTATTCTGCCAGGCTATAATTTTAGCATAAATCCCATTATTGAGGTTTAAGTAGAAAACATTATTGTGGTTTTTTAAAACAAAAGTATTCTTTAATGCATTTTTAAGCGAACAAAAAACAGGAAAAAAAACATCAATTTCGGCTGTTTCGATTTTATTTTCATAGTTTCTGCGGCAGAGACTATTGCCTGATTTATGTTTTAATTCGTGACGAATTTGAGCAAATTTGGGCTTAAAAAAGTCAAAACTTTGGTAAACAGCAAATATTAAAGCTGAATTTATTTCTTGTTTGAAAATATTGTTCAATCCCTTTTTCCATTCGATGCCGCCAGATAATTCATATTTATCGTAAATTTCGAAAAAAAGTGAATTCAAATTGCCTTCAACTTTATAATATGAATACTTTTTATCATACTCCTTTATTTCTAAAGTTATATGAAATAAAAAACGAGTTAATGAATTTAATGCCGATAATTCATTTTCGATATTAAATTGTATAATTCTGTTGACAAAGGCTTCCTTAGAACTTTCATTTTCTAAAATTCTATTCTCTATTTCCGTTTTCTCATTTATGAGATTTATTTTTTGAATTTCGATTTCATCTTTATTCTTGCTCAGTTCTATTAAACTATCATTTAATTTCTTGTTATTTTCATTAAATTTAATCGGAATTGCTTCTTTCTCATTAAGTAAATTTACAATTTGGCTTTTGTAAGGTTCCTTTTCTTTTAATACAGTTAGTTTATTGATTTCATCTTCAATTTCTTCAATTCTTTTTAAGTTTTCACTCTCAATTGCCGGTAATTTATCAATCAAATTTTTAATTTCGGTAAATTTTTGGTCAAGTTTTGCCAAATTTTTGTTCTGCTCTTCGATACCTGTGGCAATTGTATCTATTTCATTCGTGAGTTTTTTTAGTGTATGATCAAATGATTTTAATTCCTTCAATTTATAAGCTTCATAATTTCTTATGATCTCAAAATTATCAAGTGCCCAATTCTTAAAATTCTCAACATCAGTAGATACTTCTCTGAAATAATAGTCATCCTTTTTTAAAAATTCTGAGTTAAATATCTCATTATTAATCTTGGAAATAAGTTGCTCCCGCAAGTAATAACTATTGTTAAGTTTATTTAATTCTTTCTTAATATCCGGTATTTTGATAGCATCTACCCTACATTCTTGAAAATGATATGAAATCTTACTTTCACTAAAAAGCTGTTGCATCATGGCATCATTAAGATGGAAATAGATAATATCATATTTTTCGTGTAATACCTTTAAAACTTTGTTGACATCAATTTTTGGCTCATCGGATTCGTGGTAAATAAAGTAGGGGTGTTTTCCAAAGTAAAATTCGTCAATTGAAAATTCACGAAATTTATCAATTAAAAAGGACTTCATTTCGATAAATGAAATAGGTTCTGATTTTTTCATGTTTAAAATGGTTAATAGTTTTATAATTTTTATAATATTTTTGATTCAAAAATGATGCTAAAGGTTTAATTTGAGAATGATTATTTGTACAAATGTCCAAGTTTTCCATCATCATCCTTTTTGATTTTTACACTTTCACCAAAAGTAAAAACTATTTCAGGTTTGGGTGTATTATTTCTGGTTGGAAAAGGTTGGGATATTTAATGGTTGATAGCATAACTTAATGGATTTACTGGGGTTTAGGAACAAATTCGATATTGGTAACAGGATGAATTTCCCAGGCTGTGTAGGAATGGGTTGGTGTTTGGTTACGGCCTTTTTTGCCTCTGTATTTCCGTTTGGACTCATCGGGATTGCGCATCTGACTTGCGTGTATGGCATCGTAGAAAAGCTGGCCCGTTATTTTTACATAAACAGGATTTTGCATAATGTTGCCTGTGGTAGAGGGTTGTTTGGTGTCGTTGTGGAGGAGTTTGTTCCGGATAAAACTTCTGTTTTGCGAACACAGGGCTTTTAATACGGGATTTGAAACAAATTCTTCGTAAGGTATTTCGACGATAAAACACGAATCGCCCCAGGTGGGGCTGAGGGTTAACTGAATATGGTAATCGCCGTCGCGGTGGTCGGTACTTGAGTTTTCGAGGGCAACCAAATGTAAATATCCTTTGGTGGAAATGATGTCGCCCTCGGTTAATGTTTCCACTTTTTTGGGGATCAAGGTATCGGAATATTTATTGGTGCTATATTCTTTTGCGAGAAGGGGAAGTATTATTAGTTTTTTTAAGGATACGGGTTTCGCATTGTCGTTTGTGGTGAAGTTTGGGGCGGTGGTCTTGATTTTCCAGCGGTCGATACCGGGCTGGAGGTTTAAACCGGGTTGAGCATAAGCTACTAACGAAAAAGCTAAAAAGAGAAGGATTAATTTGAGTTTCGGTTTGCTTTTCATGATTATGTTTTGTGTTAAAATTATTGTTTTCATCCTTTAAACCCTGTTAGGGACAAAGCTATAGATAATTTAGTGACCATTAAACTGGTCATTCAGTTTCATTTTTCCGGTGTAAACTGATGTATTTCCTAATGAACCACTGCTTCTCAAAACGAATCAAAACGGCGTTTTATCGGTTAATCCGTTGGGATTAAGATAACTATCGTGGTAACTATCCTTGTCGAAATCTTCGGATTCGTCACCCATATCGAGATTCATTTTTGATGGTACCGTATAACTGTTGTTCTCAAAATTATTGTTGGGTCGCATTCCTTCATCGGGGTTGTAGGTGCCGTCGTCGTCATCGGCAAACTGGGCAAATTCGGCGATAAAGCGCAACCGGATATCCTCGAGCGCTCCGTTACGGTGTTTTGCAATGATAAGTTCGGCTTTCCCCTTGGAAGGCGTTTGGTTCTGATCGTCCATTGTATCGAATTTGTAATATTCGGGACGATAAATAAAGAGCACCATATCCGAATCCTGCTCAATGGCGCCGGATTCGCGAAGGTCGGAAAGCATTGGCTTTTTAAGTCCGCCGCGGGTTTCCACGGAACGGTTGAGCTGCGACAAGGCAATTATCGGGATGTCGAGTTCTTTGGCAAGACTTTTTAACGAACGCGAAATACTGCTGATTTCCTGTTCGCGGTTTCCCTTGCTGTCGCCCGACGATTGCATCAACTGGATATAATCGATAATCACCATTTCGATGTTGTACTGCTGCTTCATGCGGCGGGCTTTTGCACGTAACTCAAATATCGAAAGTGCCGGAGTATCGTCGATGTACAGCGGGGCTTCAACCAACCTGCCGATTTTGGTGTTCAGTTGCTGCCATTCGTAATCCTGCAGTTCTCCTTTTTTGAGCTTGTCGGCTGCAAGATGGGTTTCGGAAGCGATGAGCCTGGTAACCAACTGAACGGCTGCCATTTCGAGCGAGAAAATGGCGACAGGTCTTTTAAAATCAACGGAGATGTTGCGGGCCATCGAAAGCACAAAAGCCGTTTTACCCATACCCGGCCTTGCGGCGATTACCACCAGATCCGATTTCTGCCAGCCTCCGGTAACGCGGTCGAGCTGCGAAAACCCTGAAGGCACCCCGCGATAGGTTCCGTCGTGGTTTTTGGCAGCTTCGATATTTTTAATAGCCTCAGCCACTAAGGTTGACATGTTGCTGTGATCGCGACGAAGGTTATTTTCGCTTACCGAAAAAAGCTTCTGTTCAGCCCTGTCAAGCAAATCGAAAACATCGGCGGTATCTTCAAAAGCCTCTTTTGAAATCTCAGAAGAAATCTCGATAAGCCGACGCTGAATGTATTTTTGGGTAATTATTCGCGCATGAAATTCGATATTTGCCGCCGAAGCCACACGTCGTGTAAGCTGGGCAATATAAAACGGGCCGCCCGCAAGTTCGAGATCGCCTTTGGATTTAAGCTCATGGGTTACCGTCAGCAAGTCGATGGGCTGCTGTTTGGTGAACAAATCCTGGATAGCGGTATAAATCCGTTTGTGTGCTTCGGTGTAAAAAACGTCCGGTTTTAAAAAATCGATAACCGCATTTAAAGCATTTTGTTCCAGCAACAAAGCCCCCAACACTGCTTCTTCGAGGTCGAGTGCCTGAGGTGGAATTTTGCCATACTCAAAAAGGCTTTGAGTTAGTGTTCGTGCGGGTTTTGGACGTGATCCTGCCTGCGTTCTTTTATCCTGATCTGTGTTTGTAAATTCATTTTCTGCCATGTGCCAAAAATAGTAATTAACAAGGCTTGGCATTTACGAAGACAGATTTATTTTTATTAACAATGAAAGAATTCGAC
>CAYOWJ010000273.1:3312-4889 GCA_964407625.1 uncultured Lentimicrobiaceae bacterium | reverse complement strand
GATAGCTATCGGGGTTCCATCATTCCAATCTTCCATTGTCGAATTGTCGAATTATCAAATTACCAAATTACCTCCTGTTCAAAACTGTAAGAGCTTTCAGTCGTTTTATCGCGGTGTTTAATCGTATTTTTGCCGGAAATTTAAAATCATAATTTTATGGAATTTGGATTTTTAGAAACTGACTCACAGATTTTTGTCTGGGTTATCCTTCCTTTGTTGATCTTTTTTTCGAGGATTGCCGACCAAAGCATCGGAACGCTGCGGTTGATTTTCGTCTCAAAAGGCTACAAATACCTGGCACCATTTCTTGGGTTTTTCGAAGTTATTATCTGGTTAATTGCTGTTGGACAGATTTTTAAACAGCTGGATAACTTTTTATACTACATCGCCTATGGGGCAGGCTTTGCAGCCGGGAATTTTGTCGGAATCATCCTTGAAGAGCGGATTTCGCTGGGTACTGTTGTGGTGAGGATAATCCCAAAATTAGATACTACAGAACTTATCAATTATCTCAGGTCACAAAATTACGGACTTACCATCATGGATGCCGAAGGAAGCCGCGGAAAAGTAAAGGTCATACTTTCGATTATTCCACGAAAGCAGATTGGCGATTTCGTTTCGATTATCAACAAATACAATCCCCGCGCGTTTTATTCCATCGAAGAAATAAAGTCGGTAAGCTACGGGGTGTTTAAGAAAAAAGAACGAAACTCAATTTTCTTTGGCCTGGCTGCAGGCGCCAGAAAAGGAAAATAATTATCTCCACAAATTGTCATGCAGCGATTTCTTTTTTTGAGATTTGTTTTTTGAGATTTGTTATTTGAATTTTATTATTCGTACCTGATAGCCTTAATCGGGCTAATTCTGGTGATAACAAAAGAAGGAACCAGCAAAAACAGGACACAAACCAGCAAGGTTCCTGCATTAAGCAAAATAATGGGTAAAATATCTAAATTTATCGGAACATAAGGCACATAGTAAGATTCCTGCGCAAGTTTAAAAAGATGAAACTTGTACTGAAGCGCTGCAAGTCCAATCCCGAAAAAATTCCCCCAAAGCAAGCCCTGTCCGATGATGAAGGCGGCGTTATAAAGAAAGATTTTCCTGATCGACATATTCTGAGCTCCAAGCGATTTGAGGATTCCAATCATATTGGTTTTTTCGATGATTAGGATTAAAAGCGTCGAAATCATGTTGATGATGGCAACCGCAACCATCAAAATCAGGATAATAATAACATTGATGTCCTGTAAGTCGAGCCACTCAAAAATCTGTGGATATAGGTCTCTGATGGAAGTTGCGTTGAGGTCGTAACCAACTTCATCAAGTACTTTCTCGGTCATTGGCTGAATATTTTTAAAATCATCAATAAAAACCTCAAAACCACTTACCTGATCATCGGTCCAGTTGTTGAGCTTTTGTATGTGCTGCAAATCGCCAATAACAAAAGTGTCGTCAAATTCTTCAAGACCGGTTTCGTAGATTCCTGCAATAGTAAATTTTCGCCCCCGGGGTTGCAGTTCGCCTTCATTCACAAAATACATTTTCACCTCATCGCCCAGCTTGATTTTTAACAA
>CAYOWJ010000273.1:0-3212 GCA_964407625.1 uncultured Lentimicrobiaceae bacterium | reverse complement strand
GTAATCTGGATATCCGATCCAAAACCTATTACTTTGTTGGAGATAGCCGATTTAAAGCCTGTTGTAACTGCCACCGAAATAATCATCACGGCAATGCCCAGGGCAATGCTGATAATCGAAATCCTGACTATCGGACGTGAAAAGTTACGCTTATCTTTCGAGAGAATGCCTTTGGCTATAAAAAGTTCGAAGTTCAAATTATGAAGGATTTTATGCGGCAAAAGTAACCAAAATAAAAGAGGCATTATTTTGTAGCTGTGGATTATATTTGCATTTTCTGAAGTAAATGAAAATTGAAAAATTCTGTTGTGAAAATACTTTCAAAATTTCCTGTTTGTCTTTTTTTATTTTTTTTCCAATCATTCGTTGCCTGCAGTCAGCCACAGGAGACCAGCATTATTGTTGGCGCTGAGCGAACCAACGAATATTTCCCCTTACTCAAAGGCAAAAATATCGCGTTGGTAGCCAACCATACCTCGCTTATCGACGGCGTTCATCTGGTTGACACTTTAATAAGCGCCCGATTTAAAGTTGTGAAAGTTTTCAGTCCGGAGCATGGCTTCCGTGGAAACGCCGATGCCGGACAGGAAATTGGCGACAAAATCGACCTGGTTACCGGACTTCCCATTATTTCGCTGTACGGGAAAAATAAAAAACCGCAGGCAGTGGATCTTGCAGGTGTTGATCTTGTGATTTTTGATATCCAGGACGTTGGCGCCCGTTTTTACACCTATATCTCAACGATGACTTATGTGATGGAGGCTTGCGCCGAAAATCAAATTCCGGTGATTATTCTCGACCGGCCAAATCCAAACGGGTTTTATGTGGATGGCCCCGTGCTCGAAAGTGAGTTTAAATCGTTTGTTGGCCTGCATCCTGTGCCGATTGTCCATGGGATGACAGTTGGCGAATATGCCGGAATGGTCAACGCAGAAGGCTGGCTCGAAAACGGTGTAAAATGTGAGTTATCCGTAATTCCTGTCGAAAATTACACACATCGCCATTTTTATGAATTGCCAGTAAGGCCATCTCCAAACCTCCCAAATAAAAATGCAATTTTCCTTTATCCTTCGCTGTGTTTATTTGAAGGCACCGTTGTCAGCGTTGGCCGCGGCACCGATTTGCCCTTCCAGGTTATTGGTCATCCCGATTTTGTAACCGGAAGCTACCTTTTTACACCGAAATCAATTCCAGGCGTTGCTTCAAAGCCAAAATATGAAGGAGTAAATTGCTTTGGACAAAATCTTACCGGTTTTGCCGAAAATATAACCAATCAGCCGCATCAGTTGAGTCTTTTTTGGCTGATAGAGTATTATAAAACTCTGAAAGATAAAGGCAACTTTTTTGATAGTTATTTTGAGAAACTTGCCGGCACTGCTCAACTCCGCAAACAAATCGAAGATGGCTGGAGTGAAGCACAGATCAGGGAAACCTGGCAGCCCGGACTTGAGAAATTTAAACAGATCCGTAAAAAGTACCTTTTATATCCTGATTTTGAATAGGAATTAATATTTGATAGCAGTGATAGAAAACGAAATACCCACTTCAAAAAATTGGTTTTACCGGTTTGCCCCGGAAATCATCCTTTTTCTGTACATCATCCTTTTTCTGATCGTCAAAAATCCGGACAACCCGCTCGACAGGGTTATCATGAGCGACGGAAAATCATACTACGCTTATCTTCCCAGCTTTTTTATTTATCACGACCCCGATTACAAATTTGTTGAAGATTATGAGCAGAAATATTACGCAAACGATGCTTTGGTTTTTAAAGAGTTCCGGTTTAAAATTGATGGGAGAACCGTAATTAAAGGCTTTCCCGGACTGGCATTCCTGTTTCTGCCCTTCTTTTTGATTGCACATTTTCTGAGTTTTATTTTTGGCTTTCCCGCGGACGGCTATTCGATTATTTACCAGTATTCGATTGGTTTTGCGGCGCTTTTTTACCTGTGGGCAGGATTGAAATACCTCAGGAAAGTTTTACTGGCTTTTGGATTTTCATTACAATTAGCGAGCGCCATTCTTTTTATCATCGCTTTTGGAACCAACATCATCTATTACACCCTCAGGGAAGGCTCGATGGTGCATGTTTACAACTTTGCTCTGGTGGCAGCTTTTCTTTATTTTTTGCAGAAATCTGTTACTCAAAATACTTTAAAATCACTCATTTTGACCGCTCTTTTGTATGGTTTGATTGTGATTGTACGGCCGACGAATGGTCTTATCATTTTGTTGGCTCCATTTTTGGCTGGTGATGCTTCCGCGCTACGGCAATTTCTTAAGGGTTTGTCTAAAAATGCATCCGGGATTTTAATGGTTTTGGCGGCTTTGTCGGTGTTTCCCTTTTTTACCATGCTCATCTGGTATTTGCAGTGTGGCCACTGGATTGTTTATTCGTACGGTGAAGAAGGTTTTAACTTTTTGAAGCCTCACTTCCTGCAAATACTTTTTAGTTTTAACAAAGGCTGGTTTATTTATACTCCGCTGGCTCTGGTGGCGATGACCGGATTTGTTTATTTGTTTTCCAGAAATCGTTTTCGGTTTTTCCGGGGACTGATATTCCTGTTTTTGTTTGTTTACGTGGCTTCCAGTTGGTGGGCCTGGCACTATACTTCAACTTTCGGACAAAGGGTTTTCATTGATATTTATCCCTTCATCTCGATTTTGCTCGGTTTTTCATTTTTGCTGATAAAGAAGCATCAGATCATTAAGTTAGCTGGAATCGGGATGGTTGCCTTTTTGGTTACCCTAAATCTTCTACAGTTTTACCAGCATTATACTTTTGTTTTTCCTCCCGGAACCATCGATTTCAGTCAGTACAAAGACTCGTTTTCCAGATTGGTTCCAGCTCCAAGAGTTTATTTTCCGGAGGATAAAATCGAAAAGCGGGCTGTTTTATCCAATGATTTTGAGAAAGATTATGGCTGGCTGAATTATGCCTCAGTTACGGATACATTGGCTTTTGAAGGAAAATATTCCTCGCAGGCCGGCCTGGCAAACGAATACAGCATTGGCCTCTACGAACCTATCAGGAAGCATCTTTCGACTGATTTTGGCTGGGTGAAAGTTTCATGTCAGATTTATTCAAACCAGAAATATTCAGTGGCAAAAATGGTCATCGATGTCGAATCGGAAGGCAAAAGTGTTTTTTACACGCCTTTCTATCTTAGCGAGGTAAACCGGTTAAATAAATGGACTTATCTCGAATTTGC
>CAYOWJ010000272.1:3314-4898 GCA_964407625.1 uncultured Lentimicrobiaceae bacterium | reverse complement strand
CCCAGCTAAGCGGCATTTGTAATGCCGCTTTGATTATTGTTGAATTTGTAATTCAACTAAACACATCCGGTTAGGAACATTGCTACCATTCGGTGGTGGGAAATCAAGGTTTGGTATTGCAACAGCAAATGCAAATTGTCCAGTGTTCCGGGCGGCGTTGCAAATGCTGCTTAGCGGTAAGTAAATTTTTATGACCAATTTCCTCTGGATTGGCCATAGCTGGCACCCCGGCGGTTATTCATTTTCATTTCCGAGTTCCAACAATGGATTATCAAGGTTTTTGGCATTAAGTTTTGATATGACCTTTTTACCCGTTGTTTTTTCTAATTTCAAACGGGCTGCCTTTGCAACATTCCCTCCTTTTCTGGCAACTTCTTTATTTTCCGAAAAAGTTTTGGGCTTTTTATCTTTGGATATTTCTGTGGTAGATGCTTCGGCTAACATATTCAAAACCAGTTCAAGATTGGTCATGTGGTCGCGAAGATTTTCCTTTTTCAAATCTAGTCTGGCTTTAAAAAGTGAGATGATTATTAAAACCGGATCACTGGCCCTTCTTCAGGGTTTTTCTCAAACATAATGGTTTCATCATGGTAAATAATCACAATCCTGTTTTGTCGGAATTCTTCCATCAGATGAAAGGCAAGATTTTTCGTTTCCTCTTTAAAAACGATCTCTTCAACCGGGTATCGGGGGAAGTTGATAAATTCGATTTTGATATGAGGTTCTGAATAATCCCCCAATACCAGCTCACATTCGGTGATATTTGCACTCAGATGAATGTTTTTGCCGGCAATGAGTTTTTTCTGAAAATCCCGGATGACAGCAATCAGTTCTTTTTTGCCAAATATTTCAGCAGTGTAGCCCTTATTTAATCCTATCGAAATTGATGCTGAAAAAGAAGCTACAACAACACTATTCATACAATCGGGTGTTAAAGACTGAAATAAAGGATTTGACTGAAATTTTCTGAGGTTACTTTTTCCCGATTTTCTCCTCCGCCACTTTCCGGCCGGCCATCATGGCTTCCAGGTTTTGCCCGACAATTTTATCGCCCTTTTTTCCAAAAAGCTTGGAGATGGCGTTTTCGAGAAAATGATATTCAATGTCGAGGAATGGAGAAGCAGCACCGAGCATGACCATGTTTGCCGAGCGTACAGAGCCGGTTTCTTTGGCAATGAGTTCGGCATCGAGGGCTACAAAAAACGGGAGTTTTCCGATCTCATCCATGATTGCATCCATTTCGGGATAATTGGGGATGTTGATAAAAGGTTCGATGTTGGTGATGAGCCACCCTTTTGGCGATAACATCGGCAAATACCTGAGCGATTCAAGCGGTTCCACCGACAGGATCATGTCGGCTTTCCCGAAAGGGATAAGGTCGGAGGCAATATCTTTATCCGACAGCCGCAGGTTCGACTGAACATCGCCACCGCGCTGGCTCATGCCATGTACTTCGGCCTGTTTTAAAAATAATCCGGCCTCAACCGCGGCCCATCCAATGGTTGCAGCAATTGTGAGAATTCCTTGTCCGCCTACTCCGGCAAGAATGATGTCTTTTTTCATGAATCAAATATCTTTTGTAAT
>CAYOWJ010000272.1:0-3214 GCA_964407625.1 uncultured Lentimicrobiaceae bacterium | reverse complement strand
ACCGAAACACCTGCGTAATTCAATTCTTCCTGAATGATTTTCACGTTTTCCTCATGGAATTTCTTTAAAGGTTTTATTACCCTGATGTGCGCCTCTTCAACACCCAAAGCCTGACAAATAGCTTCAATCTTACCGTTGGCTGCCGATTTTTGTCCGCCGGTCATGCCGGTAGTCGAATTATCGGCAATGATTACAGTGATGTTGCTTTCGTCGTTAACAGCATCCAACAGGCCGGTCATGCCGGAATGTGTGAATGTGGAATCACCGATTACGGCAATGGCAGGTACAAAACCAACATCGGCAGCACCTTTGGCCATGGTTATCGAAGCGCCCATATCCACGCAGGAATTAATGGCGTTGAAAGGTTCGAGAGCTCCAAGGGTATAACAGCCGATATCCGAAAATACGCGGCCTTTTGAATATTGAGCCAGGGCTTCTCCCAATGCGTCGTAAGCATCGCGGTGCGAGCAGCCCATACACAACGAAGGCGGACGGCCAACCACGATATCCGGGATTTCGCGTCCACGGGTATTTTCGAGGCCAAGGGCCACAGCAACGATGTTTGGATTCAGTTCACCATCACGCGGCACGGTTCCGTCGAGGCGGCCTTTGATATGTAAGTTTTTCGACAGAATCCCTTTTAAAAGTTCTTCGATGAGTGGCGCGCCTTCTTCGAGCAACAACACTTCCTTACATTCGTCAACAAGCTTTTCGATCATGTTGCGTGGAGCAGGATATTGTGTAATTTTTATTACCGGGAAAGGAATTACACGATCAGGATAATTTTCCATCAGATAATTCCAGGCAATGCCGCAGGCGATAATTCCCAGCGATTTATCAGGTCCGTCAAAATACTGATTATTTCCCGAATTTTCGGATTCATCAATAAACAATGCCTGGCTTTTAAGCAAACCTTTATACCTTTTGCGGGCAAGAGCAGGCAGCAGGATAAATTGCTTTAAATCGGAAGACAGGCGGATTTCGTTCTGCGGCAAAACAGCCCGACGCGCTACGGCAGCACGCGAATGGGCAAGTCGTGTGGTGATGCGGAATAATACCGGAGTACCGAGTCGTTCGGATAATTCGAAACCATAAAAAACCATATCATATGCTTCCTGCTGGTTTGATGGTTCCAAAGTAGGAATCATGGCGAACTTGCCGTAAAACCTCGAATCCTGCTCATTTTGCGATGAGTGCATCGATGGGTCATCGGCCGAAACGACGATTAACCCGCCATTGGTACCGGTCATGGCTGAGTTTACAAAAGCATCGGCGGCTACATTGAGGCCAACATGCTTCATGCAAACCATGGCTCTTTTGCCCACATAAGAAACTCCAAGTCCAGCTTCCATGGCGGTTTTTTCGTTAGCCGACCAGGATGACCTGATTCCCGTTTTGGTGGCTTGTGCCGAGTGCTGCACATACTCGGTAATTTCGGTAGAAGGTGTACCCGGATAGGCGAAAATGGCCGATAAGCCTGCGTCAATAGCTCCCTGAGCGATGGCTTCATCCCCGAGTAATAACAGTTTTTGCTCCATTTATCAAAGGTTTTTCGATTGATTTTTAATTAAAAACCAGCCCTGCAAAGCTAAATATTTTTGGTTGACCACAGGTTCGGGTCGTTCCTTTTTCGCCAATTTTTAGAGGTTTTAGATAACCAAAAATCTGAAGTAGCTTATTTTCAATCTGATTGTTAATTAAATAACAAATCCAATACTTATTTCGAAAGGAATGTTTAAGTTTGCCGCCCATTTTTAATAGCTAATTTAGGAATTATGGATACGAAGAATAAAATTTTGATGAACCCAAATCCACTGGTTCAATATCTTAACAAATCACCCGAGTTTTTCACCAAAGATGATCTGATTCTTTATGCCGAGGATCATAATATCGGGATGATCAACTTCAGGTATGCCGGTGAAGACAGCAGGTTAAAAACACTCAGTTTTGTTATCAACAGCCGCAAACATCTCGAAGACATTCTTACCATGGGCGAGCGGGTTGACGGATCGAGTTTGTTTTCGCATATCGAGGCAGGCTCCAGCGACCTTTACGTTGTTCCGCGTTATCGCACCGCTTTTGTTAATCCGTTTTCCGAAATCCCAGCCCTTGATATTCTTTGTTCCTATTTTAATAAAGATGGCCTTCCCCTCGAAAGTTCTCCAGAATACATTTTACAAAAGGCTCATAAAGCCCTTCAGGAGGAAACCGGTCTCTCGTTTCATGTGATGGGCGAGCTTGAATATTATATTATCAGCGAAAAACAGGAGCTTTTTGAAGCCGTCGATCAGCGGGGATACCATGAATCGTCGCCTTTTACCAAATGGGAAAACTTCAGGCGTGAAGCCATGCTTGCTATCGCACAGTCTGGTGGAAATTTAAAATATGGCCATTGCGAAGTCGGTAATTTTTCGGTTGGCAACATGGAGTATGAACAAAACGAACTGGAGTTTGCACCCTCACCACTCGAAGATGCCGCCGACCAGTTGATGATTGCAAAATGGATTTTACGGACACTCGCCCTCAAACACAAAATCACCATAACTTTTGCTCCAAAAATTACTGTAGGCAAGGCTGGCAGTGGTCTTCACATCCACACCAAGCTGGTGAAAGATGATAAAAACCAAATGCTGGAAGATGGAAAACTCAGCGATACCGCCAAAAAAGCCATAGCAGGATATCTTGAGCTTGCGCCTTCGTTAACCGCTTTTGGAAACACAATTCCTACCTCCTATTTCAGGCTGGTGCCACATCAGGAAGCTCCTACCAATATTTGCTGGGGCGACCGCAACCGTTCGGTTTTGGTGAGAGTACCACTTGGATGGACCGGCAATAAAAACATGTATCTTCACGCCAACCCCAACGAAAAACCTTTTGAAGGTGCCTTTGAAGAGCGTCAGACTGTTGAGTTTCGTTGTCCTGATGGCTCCGCCGACATTTACCTGTTGCTTGCCGGCCTTACTGTGGCTGCACGTCATGGCCTTACCATGAAAAACAGCCTCGAATATGCTCAAAAAACCTACGTTGATGTTAATATTTTTGCTGAAAAACATGCAAACCGGGTGAAAGAACTGAGACAGCTTCCTGCATCGTGCTGGGAATCGGCCGAATATCTCGAAAAACAAAGCAGTTATTACACCGAAAAAAATATTTTTCCTCAGGGGCTTATCGACAGCATTGTGCTGAAATTGAAAAAACTGAACGATAAAACCCT
>CAYOWJ010000271.1:0-4917 GCA_964407625.1 uncultured Lentimicrobiaceae bacterium | reverse complement strand
CGCCCGAATGATGTCGCTCACTTTTCCCCTTACCCAATTCTCCTTTTTGAGATTGTTCATCCTCTGTTTTATGGCATTTACCAAGTTTCCTGCCAGTTTTTGGTCCTTCATGTGATGGACCGGTTTGATTTAAATTTGGCATATTATTCAAGTTTTTATTTCAAAACTGATTTTTCGACATCCTCTTTGCTGATTTTTTTTGTACAAAAAAACCAATCGTAACATTTAATATCTTCTTTACTTTCCATGCGTTCTTTAGCTAAGCCACAGGATCCGGCAGGCGGGACTATTACATCATCTCCCGGTCGCCAGTCAGCAGGTGTTGCTATCGAAAAGGCATCTGCAGTTTTCATGGCAATAAGTGCTCTGTATAATTCATCAAAATTGCGACCCAAACTCAGCGGATAGTAGATAATTGCCCTGATAATCCCTTTCGGGTCAACAAAGAAAACTGCCCTGACAGCTTTTGTGTTGCTTTCACCAGGTTGTATCATTCCGTACTTTTTGGCTACTTCCATGGTAATGTCTTCAATCAACGGAAATTTTACTTCAACATCTTTCATCCCTTTGTATTCGATTTTTTCCTTGATCGTGCGTAGCCAGGCGATATGACTGTACAAGCCATCAACCGACAAACCGACTAATTTGCATCCTGCCTCATCGAATTTTTTCTCCATACTTGCAAATGTCATAAACTCAGAGGTACACACCGGAGTAAAATCGGCTGGATGGCTGAACAGAATAACCCAGTTTCCTTTATAGTCTTCCGGGAAATTAATTGTCCCCTGTGTTGTAACTGCCTTAAATGAAGGCGCATTATCACCAATGCGTGGCATGGCAATAATTTCTTGATTTTGTGAGCTTTCCATAATTTTTTAATTTAGATTTTTTCAAGTGCTTGTTTTAAATCTTCTATAATGTCTTTAAAATCTTCGATACCAACCGAGAGACGGATTAAGTCGTCGGTAATTCCTGCTTTGTTTTTGTCCTCGACTGACACTTTAGAATGAGTCATCGAAGCGGGGTGCTGAATAAGTGTTTCGACACCTCCCAGCGAAACTGCCAGAAGTGCCAGATGTACATTGTTCATCAAAGTTTTTGCTCCTTCAAAGCCACTCTTTAAGCCAAAACTAATCATGGCGCCACTTCCTCTCATTTGCTTTTTGGCCAGTTGGAATTGTGGGTGCGATTTCAACCCGGGGTATTTTATCCAGGCGATTTTTATATGATTTTCGAGAAACTGTGCAACTTTTTGAGCGTTTTCCTGTGCTCTGTCAATCCTGATCGAAAGAGTTTTTAATCCTCGCAAAACAAGATAAGCCTGATGAGGATCCATGTTACAGCCCATATTTATCATCATATTCCTGAGTTTGGAATAAATTGCATTTTCCTTTGCTATGATGATTCCTGCTACAACATCGGCATGTCCATTGATAAATTTTGTCATCGAATGGAAAACGATATCAGCTCCAAAATCTAATGGATTTTGCAGATAGGGACTGCAAAATGTATTGTCAACAACCAATAAAATACCATGTTTATGTGCAATTTCAGCACAAGCTGCAAGATTGGTAATATCCATGGTAGGATTGGCAGGTGTTTCGATATAAAGCATTTTTGTGTTCGGACGAATCGCTTTTTTCACTGCTTCAATATCGGCAGTGTTGACATAAGTTGCCTGAAAACCAAAGCGTATAAATTGTTTTTCGACAACGCTTCGTGACGGGCCATAAATTGCATCAGTGCTTACAATGTGGTCGCCAGCACTTAAAAGTCCAAGATAAATGGTTGTAGCGGCAGCCATACCCGAACTTACAGCAATTGCTCCAAAGCCGTTTTCGAGAAGTGCAATTTGTCGCTCAAGTGCATTTATAGTAGGATTACCGATACGGGTATAAATATAACCATCACTTTCGCCTGAAAAGCATTTCGCTCCGTCTTCGGCACTATCGAACGAAAAGGTTGAGGTTTGATAAATGGGAACAGTTGCAGAACCAAATTGGTCATCAATCTCCCCACCGTGTATTAGTTTTGTGTTAAAACCTGTTTTTTGAATATTCATCGTATTTCGTTTAAATTAACTAATTCATCCAAACCGTAATTAGTGCAGTTTTTGCATTTGATATGATTTTCGATGCCTTCGATTAATTTATAGCACTTTTTGCATTTGTACCATTCCTTTTCGAATTCAATGCTGCCACCTTCGATTTCGATAGCAAGGCATTCGACAAATGCTTTGGCGATTTTTTTTAAGGCACTATTATAAATTCTGGTGAAGGTAGGCCTGGAAACATTCATTCTCCCGGCAGCAATATCCTGGGGTAAGTTTTGATAATTTACCAGATTGATACTCTCGTATTCATCAAACTGCAATTTGATAGCCGATAGTGAACACAATGGCATCCCAAAAGGTTTAAACCCTGCCATTTGCGGAGGGCTGCAGATTTTGCGGCTCCTAAATGGTCTAGGCATTTCTGTGACGGCCAAACAAGTGCTTAAAATCAGGGTAAATCAGGTAGCCAAAAAACACTGCGGATAATAACAAAATGGCTTTTCCTACCAGACAATAAGGGCCACAAAAAAAACCATTCCCAAATCCTAAAAGGCAACCTGCACAGCCCAGTAAGGCCATAATAATGTAATCTGCAAATAAAATTACCGGGAATACCAGCAGTAACTTAACTAATAATGATGCTTTCATAATATTAAAATTTTGACAAAGATAATGAACCTACGTTCATAATGCAAATTTATTTATCAGCAGGATAATGCAACAAAAGCCTTGCTAAATGGGTGTTTTCGACGAATGCATTTTTATAAAAAGGTGAAATGACTCATTGCGAGCGGCTAATTGACCATCAATCATCAACCGAAATTCAGAGGATTGAATGGCTTTAATTTAATTATGAAACCTGATGAAAATCTTCAACTCACCTCCCCAAATTGTCATTTCACCCATCCCGCTGTTCACTTCACAGGTTTTTGATTGATTTGAGCTTGTTCCTGTGCATACATTTGTCCGAACATTAAATCGAAACAAGAAGTTACATAAACAGAAATTTAATAACGAAAAGATATGAAAACAAAAGCCATAAAACTTACAGCAGTCCTGATGATTTTAACGGTCACCGTTTTTGCGGCAGGAAATTTTGGAGGAACAAAATCAGCGAACGACAAAAACAGCATCCGCGCAAATGTTTATCCGGTGTCGAGAGAAATGGTCGAAATTCGGGTTGCAAAACCAGCCGAAGATGTGGTGAACCTGGAGGTTTACAACGAAGCAGGCAGTAAAGTTTACGAAACGATCATAAAAAATGGAATGAACATCAGGGTAAGTCATGATATCAAAGAATTTCCAGCTGGCCTTTACACCTACAAAATTTCCGAAGACGGAAAACTCATCCACAGCAGCATGATTTTAAAAACCAGGGAAACCATCCTGAAATGCAGCCCGGAAAACGACCATGCCACAGCTTACATTTCGCAAAGCGGCAGTAATAAAGTCGAAGTAAACTTTATACAGGTTCCAGGCACCGAAACCCGCGTGGAGGCAAGAGATCAGGCTGGTAATGTAGTGCTGTCGCGTCTTTTGAACGATGAAAAAGCACACAGGTTCACCGAAAACATTTCGGCTTATCCATCGGGCCAATTCATCTTTACCGTTTATGCCGGTGACGAGAGAATTGCCGAAAAAAGCATCGTTAAAAAGTAAAATTTTGGATAATAAAAAGACAGATGTTTTACCAAAATCAAAAAATCGGCCTTCATTTTCATTTTGAAGGCCTTTTTTATTCAACTTTGTTCGTTGAAACTTTGTAAAAAATGAGGGCAAAAGCCACATGTTTGAATACCTGCGCCGTAACCGTTTGATTTTTGTGCTTTCGACAGCATTTATGGGATTGTTTTTTCAGTTTATGCTGGATGTGATCTTCAGTTTGATTTACCGAAACTCCTCTGTGTTAAGTTCCTGGGAAGCCTACTCCTTATCAGTGGTTATGTCGTTTATCATCATGTTTGGCTTGTTACGACTGGGTTCATGGATCAACAGGAAATATTCGTGGGAAACCGCACCTGACAGCAGGTTTTACATCCAGATCATTTTAGTTGTTGCCTTTATCGTGCTAACGGTGATGATTTTAAGGCTGATTATAAACCTGATTTTTGCTTCCGGGGTTTTTATCCGGTTACTGGATGAAGCCATTGTTGCGGTGTTCTTTTTTCTGTTTGGGTTGCTCGTGGTTTTTCTCGACATCGGCATTATCTTATTAAATAAATGGCGTTTTTCGCTGGCCGAAATTGAGCGTTTTAAAAAGGAAAACCTCGAAACACAGTTTGAAATGTTGCGTATCCAGGTAAACCCGCATTTCCTCTTTAACAGCCTCAATACATTGTCGTCGCTGATTTATCAGAATCAGGATACTGCTGCAAATTTTGTTCGGGAAATGTCGTCGGTTTACCGGTACATCCTCGAGAAGCGGAAGGCCGAGCTGGTCCCTTTAAGTGAAGAAATGGAATTTGCCGATTCGTACCGCTATCTTTTGGGTTTGCGCTTCGATCAGAAACTGGTTTTTGAGATGGATGTTTCGGAGAAATGCTGCGAGATGTTTTTAGTGCCGCTCACTTTGCAGCTTCTCATCGAAAATGCTGTAAAACATAATGTTGTCTCAGCAAAAAAGCCACTGACAATCCGGATTTTTACCGAAAATGATAAGCGATTGGTGGTTCAGAATAATCTGCAAAAAAAGCCGGTAAGCGGGTATTCTTCGGGAATAGGTTTAGAAAACATCAGAAGCAGGTTGCATTTTATCTCTGGAAAAAATCTGATGGTTTCCGAGAACGAAACAGAATTTACGGTAAAAGTGCCGCTTATTGCTAAAGAAGAATTGGACATGAAATGGTAAATTTAGAAATATGAAA
>CAYOWJ010000270.1:0-4940 GCA_964407625.1 uncultured Lentimicrobiaceae bacterium | reverse complement strand
GAATCTGTGGCATTGATTTACACATTAATCAGATTATTCCTTATCGCGAATTTTAGCAGGTCGATGCTGGTTTTGAAATTCAGCTTTTGCATGATATGGTTTTTATGAGATTCAACGGTGCGTGTGCTGATAAACAGTTTGTCGGCCATCTCTTTGTTGGTCAGTCCGTCGCCCCAAAATCTGATGATTTCGATTTCGCGTTTGCTCAGGTTACCCGGGAAACTGGTCTTCCCGCAGTCGTCATCGCCCATCGCCTGTATATAATTATTCAGCAAAATATTTGAGATGGATTTATTGTAATAATCATAACCACCACGAAGCGAATAAATGGCCATCAGAATTTCGTTTCCAGAATCCTGTTTTGTTAAATATCCTTTTGCCCCTGCCTTAATTGATTCATAAATCACACTTTCCTGCATTTCCATCGATATCACCAGCACCCGGATGCGCGACATCTCTTTACTGATTTTCTTTATCAGTTCAATCTCTTCAATGTGCGCTTTGTAAATATGAATAATCAACACATTCATTGTTACAGTGCGCGATGTTTTCATAAAATCTCCAATGGAGGTAAACTGTCCGGTGATGGAAATTTCATCTTTCCCCGAAAGAAGTGCTGCCAGACATTCGAGCATCAAAGGGTTATGCGTGTCAATTATGGCTACCGAAATCATTCTTCCTTGCTTTCCAGTATTATCGCTTTTCGTTTACGGCCATCCATTAAAACAGTAACCGGCTTTTCAAAGCGGATGTGTTTAAAATATTTTGTATGATGAACCATCAGCTTTCCATTCAGTTTTTCCCAGCATAAAAAGTTTGACTGGTGTGCGTGCTGAACCGAGAAATAACCAATATTCATTGATGTAACATTATGGAAGAAGTGCGACCCCAGCGATGCATCGAGCGGAAAATCGGGCAGACCCAGTTCTACAATAATTTTAGCATTACAGATTTGAGGCCAGGTAACCGGAATACCTACACTTTTGTCCTGCGTTCCCCAGCGTCCCGGCCCGATGAGGATGTACTGCCGGTTTTGCTTCAACATCATCATATTCAGAAATTCAATCTCTTCGGCCATTTCCAATGTGCGAAGTTTATTGAACTGGTCGATATCCATAAAAATGATATCGGTAATGTAGTCGATTTTTCCGTTGCCCATGCTGGCTTCGCTATACAGTATCACCTTTTCAGGGTCAACGCGGGCAGGGTCAATTTCGAAACCCAACTGATTGCCCACCAGCGGCTTGATTTGCAAAAGATAAAACGAAGCTTTTCCGTCCTTGTCAAGGTTCAGGTCAACAGCAAACTCGATTTCAACGGGTGAACCGAGCGCCTCTTTTACCGTTTTCAGAATCACGTTAATGGTTTTGCTTAATGGAATATAATCGAAGTTGAGTATGTTGGCAAAGTTCATTACCCGCGGTCCTTTTGAGTTAATTCCCGGCATCAGGCAATCGTTGTTGGCGTTGTAAACCGAAACACAATGGCGGATGGTATCGTGTTTTTCAGCCTCCGAAATATCAAGCGAAACCAGCGCCGCTTTATCACCATGTTTCATATAATCGATGTCCTGAATACTCATATCGACAGCAAAAAACTTTACCTGAGTAGTTCTTAGTAAATCTTTCAGCGAAATAACATCGGTTTGCGGATATTTTGGAGAAAACCTGAAGGAACGGCCTCCTTCAACAACATAAGTTCCAAGCCCCATCGCTATTACAGCAAAGCCATCATCGGGAGTCATGTGCGCCACCGGGTAAAAATTGTAGCTCTGTGCTGTACCGCTAATGTGTGGATAGTAATATTTATCATGCACATCACCAACCAGTTCCTGTAAAACAACCGCCATTTTTTCTTCTTCTATCCGGTGATGCACCGCCTTGTAATAAGTTCTGGCCTGATTCGAAAAAACCGAAGCAAAAACCAGTTTGATAGCGGTTACAAGCGATTGGAGCCGCTCCTCTTCGTTAGTTTGGTTGTTCGGAATAATAAAGGTATCGAAAATCCCGGCAAACGGATGCGATAAAGAATCCTCGAAAAGACTGGAGGATCTCACTGCTATCGGTTTTTTGACCTGCGTAATAAATATTTTCAGTCGTTTGATGAGTCTGTGGCTCAGTTTTCCTTCAATAAAAAGTGCTTTTGTTTTTTCGAAGTTTTTTTCCTTATAAATCCTGTCGAACAGATCGTTACGGTTCATAAAAGTCACAAATTCATCGGTTCCGATGATTGCAGTAATCGGTGTACGGATATTGATTTCCTTTGTATATGCCGAAAAATCGAGGTTGTAAATCAATGTATTGATAAAAGCCAGTCCGCGGCCTTTCCCGCCTAATGAACCGCTTGCCAGTGTAACTATATTTTTCTCGGTAAAATCAAACGACTCATCGAAACTTAGCACTCTGCCACGTTTTTTGTCTTCGCGTGCCGTGTCGATGGTTTTCAGGAGAAACTTCCGCACTTCTTCCTGATCTTCGTTTTCTATTGTTTTTATGGGGTTGAGGATTTTTGCAATGTGTATTTCGCCGCGTGCCATCAGCCAGAAAGAGAAATGGTTTTTACGTCCGTGGTACCAAAGTGATTCGGCAGGCACTGTCAGTAAAAGGGTTTCAAATTCGCGGAGGTTGCGGGCAACGGCGATGCGTTTGTTGTTTTCATCGCGGAAAACAAAATCGCCAAATCCAATATTGTCGATAATAAAATTCATCAACTCGTTCGACAGATTTTCTGAATTTTTATCGATAAATCCAATGCCAAGATTTTTTGCTCTGGCAGCATTTCTTTTGTCTGACGACTGCAGCAATAGCGGCAATTCACCATCCTGCGACTTTATATATTTTAAAAAGCTCAAACCCGCGCTCTTGTTATTCACCCCGTTTTTTTCGAATTCAACATCAGAAATAACACATTGCATAAAATTGCGGTACTTGTTGTAAATGTAAACCGCCTCTTCGTAATTGGTGGCCAAAAGAATTTTGGGGCGCGAACGCATTTTCGATATTTTATCGAGTTCGTTTTTCTCGGATGCAATAATTTTCTGAATGTGCCCAAAAACGATGGAGTAAAGAATTGAAAGGTATTTTGAATAATATTGCGGCGAATCTTCGATTAAAAGTATAACCCTCACCAATCCAACCTTTGTGTCATTCTCTACATTAATGCGGTCTTCGATGGATTTTACAATGGCAAAAAATATTTGCGAATCGCCATGCCAGATAAAAAGTTTATCGATAAACTTTGAGGTTCCAACCAGTGTTTCAAAATACTTGACATTCCCTTTTTTATTGAGTAAAAGAAAAATCTCCAGATTAAGCCCGAGCTCTTTAATTCGTTTTGCCAGTTCAACAGGGGCTTTTTCATCTTCGCCAACCGTGAGAATTACAAAATCGAATTTTGACGACACTACCTGGGACAGCGCCTGTTCGTCGGAAGTAACAGCCGTTATGCGAGGTAACGAAAAAAGACTGTACTGATAAATTTCGCCCATAAACCGCTCGAAAAAAGCATCCTCGTTTTCAAGAATAAAAGCATCGTAAAAAGTGGCGACAAAAAGTATCTCTTTTACCTTGTACTTCATCATGTCGAGGTAAATGTATTTATCGAGGGTTTGCTGGTTGAAATATTGCTGAAGAGGTTTGCTTTTTTTAATCAGCGAATCGCGGAATTCGTTGGGTTTATTATCTGAAATTCTGACAATATCGCGTTTGTACAATGCGTCGCGCCCGATGTAATTGTTCAGGTAACCGGCAATCAGTTGTGCTATGTTCACAATCAGGTTGCGCTCTTCTTTTAAAAACGGGCCTTCGTAAAGTTTCGGAAACTCTTCGAGATAAAATATTTCGACCCATCCCTTTTTATTGTTGATGGTGACAAACGACTCTATTTGCCGCCACATGGTTTCCTTGAAAGGACGGCTTACTGCCACAACATCTTCAAATGTGATGCGCGCTGCAGTTTGTTCGGGATATTGCCACGAAACCGGCAAAATATCGCAGATTTCCTGCAACGTATCCTCAACAGTTTTTCCCGCAGATATAATTGCCGTAGTTTTGTTGATTGCTTCGAGCTCTTTTAACCGTTCGGTATTATCGGCAACCAGGTTGCTGAGTAGTTTTTTGGCGGCAATACCTGAAATAATGTCGGCAAGATTATCAATCAGTGTTCTCTCTTCTTTCAGAAAAGGACCTTCATCGCGCATCGGGAAATCTTTCAGGTAATACACCTCAATAGTTCCCTTTTTCCCGGTTTGAGTTTCGAATGTCTGGCGTAAAACCCAGCGGGTTTTATAAAAGAAAGTTGATGTGTAAACCTGATTATCATAAATAATGCGGGCAGCCGTGTATTCAGGATATTGCCAGGCACCGGGCAGTGTATTGCAAATTTCTTTTAAGGCATCTTCGAGGTTGCGTTCCTGTTTCAGGATGTTTGAAATCTGGTTGATTCCCCGAAGTTCTTTTAGTCTTTCGCTGTTTTCTGTCATTAGTTTTCGGAGCAAATCTTTGGTGAGTGAACCCGAAATGAGATTTGCAAAATTATCGATGAGGTCGCGTTCTTCCTTCATAAAAGGGCCTTCATCGAGTTCGGGGAATTCCTTCAGATAAAAAACCTCGATTGAACCCGATTTTCCTCCCGGTATTTCAAACGACTGACTTTGTTTCCAGGGTGTTTCGCTAAAGTTTTTGCTGACGAAAGTGTTGTTGTGGTAAGCAATGCGAACACAGGTAAACCCCGGATATTGCCAGGCCTGCGGAATAAGGCTGCAAATCTCCTGCAACGATTCGTCCAGCGGCTTGTTCTGGTTGAGCAGTGCAACCGTTTTGTTGATTCCCTGCAATTCTTTAACCCGCTCGGTGTGTTGAAACAGAATATTGGTCAAATCGACATCAGCATCCTTATTTTTTTTCATCAGCAAATAATTTCCAACAAATTTAAAAGAGAAA
>CAYOWJ010000269.1:0-4999 GCA_964407625.1 uncultured Lentimicrobiaceae bacterium | reverse complement strand
CTATGAAATTCGATTTTACCGATTATGGCATGATCGACAAACTCTTCGATTATCCCTTTGCTATCGACATGAAGGCTGAGACGGAAATCAATAAAAACTAATTTTCACGTTTTAAACATGACCACGAACAGAACTGATTGCCCATGAATTTTCTGAAAAAAATCTTAAACCACGATTCATATCCTTTTGGAGTGCTGCTTTCGATAGTGTCGCCGGTGGTGTTTCTTTACATGATGTTTTATTTTATCAGATTTCTTTCTGGTATTTTAAACTTCAGGAATTACGAAATCCGGGAACTTTACCTGCTTGGACTGGCCATAAATTTACTTTGGATACGGTATTACCTGGTAAAAACAAAATTTATCAAAACCGGGCACAGTGTTGTTGTTGTAAGTTTTGTTGAAATGATGCTTTTTTTCATTTTCAAACAATCGATCTGATGAAATATTACTTCATTGCCGGTGAGGCTTCGGGCGACCTTCATGCATCAAACCTGATGAAGGAACTTAAAAAGGAAGACATAGCCGCTGATTTCAGATTTTGGGGTGGTGATCTCATGCAAAAGCAAGGCGGTGAATTGGTGAAACATTACCGCGACCTTGCATTTATGGGCTTTGCCGAAGTTATTGCCAACCTTTCGACAATTTTAAAGAACCTTAGTTTTTGTAAGAAGGATATTCTGAAATTTGAACCGGATGTGTTGATCCTGGTTGATTATCCGGGTTTTAACCTGAAAATTGCCAAATTCGCCCGCCAGCATGGCATCAGGGTGTTTTATTATATTTCGCCTCAGGTGTGGGCCTGGAAAAAATCACGCGTTAAAGCCATCCGGCGCGATATTGATCGCATGTTTGTGATCCTTCCTTTCGAAAAAGATTTTTACAAATCGTACAACGTTGAGGTTGATTTTGTGGGGCATCCTTTGCTCGATGCCATCCGGGATGAAACTGAAAAACTAAACTCTCCTGAAGATTTCAGGGTTAAGAATAAGCTTGATCAAAGGCCGGTAATAGCCCTTTTGCCAGGCAGCCGGAAGCAGGAAATTTCAAAAATGCTCCAGGTGATGCTTTCGATGGTTCCTGAATTTCAGGATTATCAGTTTGTGGTTGCTGGCGCACCATCGGTGCCCGAAGAATTTTACCGGGAAGTTTTGGCCGGGACAAGCGCAAATATCGTTTTTGGTGCTACTCATGATTTGCTTCAAAACGCTTGTGCTGCGCTGGTAACATCAGGGACAGCAACCCTCGAAACAGCCTTGATGAATGTGCCTGAAGTGGTCTGCTACAAAGGCAGTTATTTTTCATATCAAATTGCAAAACGGATTGTTGACATCAAATACATCTCGCTGGTAAATCTCATCATGGACGCCCGGATTGTGACAGAACTCATCCAAAACGACTTCAATCCAAAACGTTTGAAAACTGAACTTTCCAAAATTCTTGATGAGAAAAACAGAATCCCGCTGTTCAATGATTACAAACTTTTAAAATCCCGGCTTGGAGGTAGCGGCGCATCAGCAAAAGCTGCAAAATTGATGACCGGTTATCTTAGTTAGTCTTAAAATCCCTTCTCTTTTAAAGATTTCCGACAAAATAGAAAATTTACTTTGCTTTTTTAAAGCATTGAAAATTACTAGGTTAAGAAATATTTAACTTATCTTATTAAATGTATGTGTCTGAATATTAATTTTTAATTTTAATATTGTGCCGTTTTATTTTAAATCAAATCATTTACTTATGAAGAAATCTACTTTATTACTTTTAGTACTGTTCCTTTCTGCGACCTCTGTATTTTCAGGCGGTTATCAGGTTAGGTTGCAGGGGCACCGTCAGACGGGAATGGGGCTGGTTGGTGTGTCGTTATTTGGCGATGCCAGCAGTATTTTTTACAATCCTGGTGCAATGTCAAAAATGAATAACAAGTATAGTTTCCTGGTTGGAGGAAGTGGTATTTTTAATAATACTGCTTTTTCACTCGAAAATTCTACTTATCAGGCTAAGACGGACAATCCAATGGGTACTCCGGTTTTTCTTTACGGATCAGCAAAACTTGGTGAAAAATGGAGTGTGGGATTAGGCGTTTACACACCTTACGGCAGTTCTGCCAAATGGGACGAAGATTGGGCCGGGAAAAATCTTATTCAGGACATCTCGATGAAAGTATTTTTTATTCAGCCAACAATTGGTTATAAATTTTCAGAGAAATTCAGTGCCGGAGCGGGTTTTGTTTATGCCACCGGCGATGTTGAACTCCACAAAGCAATTCCTTACAATAGTGCAACAGTTCAGGGACAAGCTCATTTACAGGGAAAAACTACAAATTATGGTTTTAATGCGGGTATTTTATTTACACCCGATGAAGATTGGAGCGTTGGACTTAGCTATCGCAGTGAAGTAACCATGGCATTATCTGAAGGTGATGCTACTTTTACCCTTCCTACCTCGGTACAGAGTGTAATTCCTGCAACCAATAAATTTGATGCCGACCTTCCATTACCTGCAAATCTTGATTTGGGTTTTGCTTATCGTTGTTCAGAGAAATTCTTGTTTTCGGTCGAATTCAACTATGTATTCTGGGGAACTTACGACACTTTAAGTTTTACCTTTAAGGATAAGCCTGAGTTGCTCAATTCAAGCAATCCACGCGAATACACCAACCGGTTGATTACCCGCATCGGCGGTGAATACATCATTAATAAGCTCATTACCGTCAGGGCTGGAGCATATTATGACCCATCGCCAACCAACAAAGATTACTTCAATCCAGAAACTCCAAGTTTAGATACTTACGGAATGAGTTTTGGTTTGTCAATCAATCCTACCAAAAATTTTGCAATTGATTTAAGCTACCTGCATCTCGAAACTCAGGAATCCACTAAATCTTATACTCCGGAGTATTTCACTGGAAATTACAGAACACGGACGATGATTCCTGGAATTGGATTAAGCTTTAAATTCTAACCTTTAACTTTGAAGAATATGAAAATCAAAAATATTTTAATGCTGTTCGCTCTGGGTGTACTTTTTGCCTGCGAACCAAAAATCGACACTTTTACAACAACATCAGGTGAAGCAGACTTTACAAAATATGTTTCACTGGGTAATTCTTTAACTTCCGGATATGCTGATGGCGATCTTTATAAATCAGGTCAGGAAAATTCTTATCCTGCTATTCTTGCAAAGCAATTTGAAGCCGCTGGCGGTGGCGAATTTAAGCAACCATTGATGTTTGACGAATATGGTTTTGGAAGGCGTTTTTTACTTGATGCAAGCATTCCTGCTCCTGTTTTAGCAGGTGTTGCTCCCGATGAGCGCAATTTCCAATCAATTGCCGGGGATGGCCCTTTTAATAATATGGGTGTACCGGGTGCCAAATCTTTTCATCTTGGTATTAGTGGATATGGCTCACTCAATCCATATTTTGGCAGATTTTCAAGCTCTGCAACAACCTCAGTAATTGCTGATGCAATTGCCCAAAATCCAACATTTTTCAGCCTTTGGATTGGCAACAATGATGTGTTGGCTTACGCACTAACAGGCGCATCTTCTGATAGTATTACACCAATGCCATATTTTGCAGGTTCGATTGCTGCAGTTTTGCAAGGTCTCACTGCAACCGGAGCAAAGGGTATTATCGCAAATATTCCAAACATCACCAGTATTCCATATTTTACATTTATGAATACACGCCTTCCTTATAAAGGTTTGGTGCTTGATGCAACACAGGCCGGACAGCTTAACTTCGCTTACCAGCAATTTGAACTTTACCTGGCTTCGATCGGGATTAATTATTCGTACGGTTTTAACTTTGTTGAAGGTCCAAACGCCTTTGTTATCGAAGATGAAAATATTCCTTTCCCTGATGCTTTGGCGGTTTTCAGAGTAAGGCAAATGACTGCCGGCGAGTTATTCCTGCTCACTTTACCAACCGATTCACTTTTAAATTATGGAATGGGTTCGGTGAATACAGCAGGCCCACAGCCCCTACCTTATGGGATTCCTGATGAATACATTCTTTCAACTGTCGAAATTAATGAAATCAAAACTGCAACCACTGCGTTTAATACCGTCATAAAAAATTATGCACAGCAGTTTGATATTGCATTTGTTGATATGAATGCGAAATTATCCGAAATCGAACAAGGCGGCGTTGTGTATGATGGCGTTGTTTTTACAACAGCATTTATCACCGGAAATTCATTTTCACTTGATGGAGTTCACATGACAGCAAAAGGTAATGCGCTGGCAGCCAACTATTTTATTGATGCAATCAATGCAAAATATGGTTCAGTAATTAAACATGTAAGCCCAAGGCTTTATCCTGGAATTTACTATTACCAATAATATTTTTAAGTATTGAAGAAAAAGGGCAGGGTCGGTTGGTTCTGCCCTTTTTTTTATTTTTGAAATCGTTTTAAGGAGTTTTAGCAATGAAAAGAAAATTGGTTTTTGCCACAAACAATCATCATAAATTAAATGAAATCAGCCATATCGAAGGTTTAAATGTCGAAATCGTTTGCCTGAAAGATATCGGCTTTAATGAAGATATCCCCGAGGATTTTGAAACTTTGGAAGAAAACGCACTTCAAAAAGCACGATATGTTCACGAAAAGACTGGCTTGGATTGTTTTGCTGATGACACCGGGCTGGAGATCGATGCTTTGGACGGGCGTCCTGGCGTGTATTCGGCCAGATATGCAGGAGAACCATGTAATCCTGAAGAAAATATCAAAAAAGTGCTGGCTGAGTTAGCTGGGAAAGCCAATCACAAAGCCAGGTTCAGGACAGTGATTGCATTAATTATCGATGGGCAGGAACTAATTTTTGAAGGTCTTGTAGAAGGTGAAATGTTAACCGAAAAACATGGAGCCGATGGTTTTGGCTACGATCCGATTTTCAGGCCGACAGGTTATTCCGAAAGTTTTGCCGAAATGGATCTTGTCATGAAAAACAAAATCAGCCATCGCGCCAGGGCCATGAGGCAGTTGATTAATTATTTG
>CAYOWJ010000268.1:0-5014 GCA_964407625.1 uncultured Lentimicrobiaceae bacterium | reverse complement strand
CTAAAATAACAGAAGTTCCGCTGTATTGAGGAAGCCAGGTTTCGCCTCCATCAATGGTTTTCAGAATAGTTCCATCCTCACCGACAGTATAACCCGTAGTAACATCAGTAAAGTAAACGCCATACAAAGGATAGGCCGTACCACTCGATTGAACTGCCCAATCAATGCCCCCATTTACAGTTTTAAGTATGGTGCCCTCATTTCCGACAGCAAATCCTGTATTGGCATCAATAAAGTAATCGTTTTGCAAATCCTCAAAAGTTCCGCTCGTTTGAGGCTCCCATTGTGCAAATAAATTGAGTCCGATAAGGACTAATGCGATTGAAAGTAATAGTGTTTTTTTCATGATAAATGATTTGTTTAATTGTTAAAAAACCCTCATTGATAATTTGAATTTTTAAAACCTGGTAAACCTACTCGGGATACCTGTTTTATTATCCATCAAATGTAAGTTCCGGGAAAAACGAAATCAAGCAGGAATTGATAACCGGTAGGATTTATTTGATAACCGGTAGGATTTTGACCACAGTTGGCGATTTGTTTAAAAATACGGGATCGAAATCAGGGTGTAAACAAAGGGAAGGTTTTCCTTTTAAATGCTTTAGTGATGAGGCTAAGAAAAATCTGTCAGAATTTGGTGGGTTAAATTGATTTTAAAGCTGTTTTGAAAGAATCAATTTTTCAATCTGAAAGCAAATCATAACCTGATGAGTTTTTTAGTCGATGATGACCCCTCGGTTTTAATGGTAAAAAAATAGACCCCTTTTTTCAGGCTTGTTAAATCAATTTTGTTGATGTCGTTTTTATGAAGTTGCCCTTTTTGCATAATTTTTCCATGAATGTCAAAAACAACGTAGTCAGCCATTTTACCAGGAATTGAGATTTCGACATTTATTTCATCGCAAAATGGATTTGGATAGATTGATACACCAGCAGGCGACGATAAAGGTTCGTCAGTTCCTGCCGAAAGTTCATAAAATTCCCTCACATCGGCAATGCGCTCTTCCAATAATCCAACACTGGACAGGTTGTTTCCCGGATAATCCCTTGCAAATACCAGCGCAATCTCAAATTCGAGCATATCACCAGGATTAAAATTGTATGGCCCCGATGAATAGATCCCTCTACGGTCGCCGGGTTCACTTCCTGCAGCAGGTTCTGTCCAGCCTTCATTGGTAGGTGGGTTTCCTGAAAAGGCAAAATCTGTTTCAACCTCTCCGCCGTAGCCGTTTCCTCCATAAGTTAAATGCGTCAGATCGCGCCAGATGTTTTTCATGTAGTTGTAATATTCGGCCGGTGAATAGGGGTCGGATGTAGGAGAAGCTGCGTAGGACTGGAAATTGATAAACCCGTTCATGTCAAAATTCAGGCAGGTCAAGCCCTGGGCAGGCGGGTGTAAACCATATTCACCTGCGCCACCGGAACCATCCGTTTCGAGGCCATTGTAAACATAAACCGCATCGAGCAATGAATCGCAACCAATAAAATCATCAAAAGCGAAACCAAGGTCAAAATCAAGATATCCGGCGGTGTAAACATCGGTGTAAAAATGTGCTGACCGGTTAAAAATTTTATAATCAGCAAAAACTGTCGAATACAGCGCGGAATCGTCCGGGTGATCGAAGGCATAAAACAAGGCATGAACCTCGATTCCCATTTTTTCGGAACCCGAATTATGGTGCGCCCCCCTGTGATCGTTATAAATGAAAAAAATTGCCTGATCGCCTTTAATAAGCGGAAAATCACCCTGAAGCGCATCATATCTTCCATCATCATCAACATCAAAATAGGGTGCCAGTTCCCATGCCTGACCCAGCGTTGTATCCCCGTTCCCAGGCCATTCGACGATGTTTTTTATGGGCACATAATCCGGATCATTCCAATGTAACCGATGAAAATCAATTTCAGTCTGATTGAGTTTCCAAACCCTGTTCCACCTGATATCATTCTCGGTCGAATAATAAACGCTATCCATTACCGGCCCCTGAAAATAGTCAGAACCTGTAAAGTTGTATTTGTCCGTGGCTACCCTCACATTGCCCTGTTCATCGATTCCACCCATCCAAAACGACATTGAAAAAACCGACATAATCCCTGAATTTGCAGGAACCTCATAATAGGGTGTTGAGTCAAAATCCCAGAATTGAATATTGGCAGCATAGATCCTGCAATGAACATTGTTGATGTCAAGAATTTCGATCCCTCTGTTTTCAACCTGGATAAAGGCGGTTGCCAAATTGGACATTAAGCCGTTTTCGATGTCCTTGATCCTGTACCTGATCAGGTCGGTTCCGCGGAAAGATGCATCCGGCGTATAAATGATAATGCTATCGTTAAAGGTTGTAACACTGTGAACAGATGGCAATACCTGAATGATTTTGAAAGGATTTCGCTGATAGGCAAAGTCGTTGCGGCAAACATAAAAAGTGTCGGTTTTCAAAGAAAAACCATTTAGAAAATCATCTTCAGCAACCGGGGCTTTGTCCTGTGAAAATGCTCCGGCAACAATAATAAATATCAAAAAAAGAAGGATTGTTTGTTGCTTTTTCATGTTGCCCCCATTTAGAATTTGACAATTTTTTTAACCAAAAACCCAGTCCCTGATTGGAGCCTGAGCAAATAAATCCCTGAGGGAAACATCGTAAGATCAATCGGTGTGCATCCAGGCGTTAAAACCCCCTTTTGAACCAGGTTTCCACTGATTTCCGAGAGCACAAAAGTGGACTCACTTTCGGTTGCATCAGGGCAGTAAATTTTGATAAAATCTGCTGTGGGATTGGGTTTTACTTCAATTTTGGAAAGAAAATTTTGCTGGTCAATGCCCGAAGGAGTGCTGGTGTAATTTAACTTCCAGCCATCAAAATTATCCGCAAAATCAGTAGTGAATTTCAGAAGAACTTTATCGGAATTTACAACGACAGGCTCGGGGATTTCGTTGCCGGTAATCCTTGCAAGATAAGGCCCGGGATTGTAAAAATCGAAAACTTTTAGGTTGTCGTAGTTTTCTTCCATATCCACCTTTACAAACTCAAGGGTAATATTTTTTGCCCCCTCAACATGAATTCCCCAGAAACACTGGGTGTTTTCGAGATAATTTTTTTCGGCGCTTCCATCTTCAACCATGCCATTAGTTTCATAAAACCAGGTGGTATCGTGGCAATAAACAGGGGCGATAGGCCAGTAAATAATATCCCAGCCTGCAGCAACGGTGTCTTGGTTGGTTTTAAAGTTAAGAAATACTTTGTCGGAAGACGACTCAACATCCGGGGGCAAATTTGTTCCGGAATACTTCCCAAGCAATGGAGCGTTTGAGGAGGCTCCATCAAAGATAAAAAGCGTATCGCCGGGAGCAACATCAAAACGATGGAAGTTCAGATGAATCCGGCCAATCGAATCGGTGGCTGGTATTACCGGGTCTATCAACCATTCACATTCGGTGTTGTTCGAATAGTCCAGGATTTTGCTGCCGTCTTCAATTTCACCCTGCGCCGTACCTGAAACAAAAATCCCATCGCAAAAAGGTAATGTGAAACCATAAAATGAGGCCAGCCAGCCTTGGTTTTCGATAAACTCGTTTGTTGTAAAAGTTAGAAACAGTGCTGGTCCTGATGAAAATATTTTCGCGGGGATTGTACTGCCGCTGAATGTGCCGATCAGCGGTGCATTCTGGTTTTCCCCATCATAAACCGAAATCAGGTCACTTCCGTCCTCGGTTTCCAGCCGCACAAATTCGAGGGTAATATTAGTTATTTCGGGGCTTTCGGGCTTAATGAGCCATGCACAATTTGATGATGCCTGATAATTTCCGGGGCCACTTCCATCTTCAAAAGTTCCTGAATTGTACGTTAAAATTTTAGAATCCTGGCAATATTCCGGATATTGAAAACTGGATGTATCCGGGTAAATATTAACCACAGCACCTTGTCCGGGTGTTAAATTAATACCTCCCGGAATAAGTTGGTTAATATAAAAATAGCCGTTATAATTTCCGTTCCAACCCCAGTTAAAATGAAAATGTGTCGAATCCTGGTATCCGTCGCAAACGTAAGCATGACCCGACCACCCGCCAGTACTCCGGTAAAGCAGAGGTTGCCTGTTGTTCAGGTTTTGGATAAGCAGGCTTTGCCATTCTTCAAAGGTTCCGAACGATTGCCTGTTGAAGTATTCTGCAGAAGGTGCATAATTGAAATATTCCTTTAAAGCCAAGGGTACATCCTCGGTGTCCGATCCTGCCGAAGTAGGCTGATAATCCATATTGACAGAAATACCACAATGGTAGCAAAGCTCGGCAACCGCGGCGTTTGATTCAAAACAGGCATCCACCATTGCATCCCAATGGTAAGTTGTATTTCCAAAATCAGCTTGCTGAAGTCCGTATTCTCCATTATTGTAAGATGGTGTGTAAGCATGCGAGCCATTTCCTTGTTCAGGGAACCTGAAATAATACATAATCTGAGCCATCGCAGTAGCAACGCAGCCTACAGGAGCATGTCCGGCAAAACCACCCGCATCGTCTGGGCACATTTCGTTGTAAAAATGCAATTGGCTCCAGGTACTTGTTGTCAGCGGTTGCACGCCCTCGTCCCGGTAATCTTTTGGCCCGGGATTGACGATCGTTAATAGTTGCGCCCATTCCTTTGCGGGATTATTAAAACATAACGAATTGTTTTGTAAACCTGCAATCATCTGGCTTTCATACCAATTCATCCAGCCTGCCACATTTGAGGGAAAGTCCAAACGATCAACCGATCCTTTTGGCGAATAAGCAAGGACCGGATAAAAACTGTCATCGGCTGAAACAATGACAAAACCGTCATCCTGAAAATTAAAAATGTAATAAAGTAAAAACTTATCATCCGATTTCACAAGATAACTTTTGATAGCTGAAGCATCGGCCGTAGTAGATTTCCGGGCTATTTTTGAAGTATAAAAATTTGAAGCAATCAGTGTTGCCTTTTTTAAATCGACAGGAATTGCAAATCCGGACTTAAAAATAACAAATGATAAAAAAAAT
>CAYOWJ010000267.1:0-5020 GCA_964407625.1 uncultured Lentimicrobiaceae bacterium | reverse complement strand
AAATCAGGATTCAGGCGGGTTTCCGGCGACATCATTTCGCTGAGGTGAAGATAAGCCAGGTTGTAATCGTTCAGTTTTTCGATGATATAGCCAAAGGTTTTTTCCGGCGCCGAATCCACGGCATCCGGCCTTACTGATTTTGGTGAAAGCCTCAGCCCGATTTGTGAAGGCTTGAGATATTTCAGGATTTCGTCGAGAATTAAAAACAGGAACCTCGCGCGGTTTTCGATGGAACCGCCAAATTCATCATCGCGTTTGTTGGTTCCGTCCAGAATAAAAATATCCACCAGATAACCGTGGGCGCCATGAATTTCGATGCCGTCAAATCCGGCTTCGATCGCATTTTTTGCTGCCTGTCCAAAATCCCGGATGGTTTTGTAAATTTCATCGGTGGTCATTGCCCGTGGCGTAACATATTCTTTCTGGCCTTCCTGCGTGAGCAACTGTCCATCGGGTTTTATCGCCGAAGGAGCCAGCGGCAGCTTACCGTCGGGTTGAAGCAGCGGGTGCGACAGCCTTCCCACATGCCAGAGCTGGATAAAAATCTTACCATCATTTTCATGAACGGCTTTGGTTACCTTTTTCCAGCCTTCGATTTGTGCCGGCGAATAACAACCCGGCGAAAAAGTGTAGCCGTAAGCCTCCGGCGAAATCTGGCTTCCTTCGCTCACGATCAATCCTGCCGACGACCGCTGCCTGTAATAAAGCGCGGTCATTTCGTCGGCGGCAAGTTCCGGATTTTCGGCACGGCGGCGGGTCATCGGCGCCATTACGGTGCGGTTTTTCAATTGTAAACTGCCCATTTTAAAAGGCTCAAAAAGTTTGCTCATCGTATTTTTGTTTTACGCTAAACAACCAAACCGGAGGATGGTTTGCAAAAAGTAAAAAAACAGGGGTTTTGCCTTTACCGGATGTTTATTATTGCCCCTTTTGGAAAACTTCTTCAACCTTAGTACAAATCTGCTAGCCTCTGGTTTATAAAACCTTATTACCTTATCAAATTCTTAACGACGAATTCCCATTCACGAAAAAAGGTTTCACCTTTGGAAAAGTGAAACCTTTAAATCTCCCGGCAGAAGCCTGGAGTTTTGAATATCTTAAAACATACTATTTCCCTGCCAGCTCAGGATTTGGCCGGATTCGTTTAAACCGGAGTTTGATAACCCCGATGATGGCTTCCTTGAAAATCCCGCGGCTCATTTTTGAGGTGCCTTCGGTGCGGTCGGTAAAAATAATGGGGACTTCGACAATGTTAAAACCGAGTTTTGACGTGGTTAGCTTCATTTCAATCTGGAAAGCATATCCCACAAATTTTACCCGGTCGAGCCAGATGGTTTGCAGCACTTTTCGGGTGTAACAGATGAATCCGGCGGTTGAATCGGCAATTTTGAGGCCTGTAATAATCCGGACATATTTTGAGGCAAAATACGACATCAAAACGCGCCCCATCGGCCAGTTCACCACATTTACAACCCCGCCGACGTATCTTGAGCCAATGGCTGCATCGGCTCCGTTTTTGCAGGCATCATAAAGCCTTAGCAAATCGTCGGGATTATGTGAAAAGTCGGCATCCATCTCAAAAATGTACTGATAATTTCGTACCAGCGCCCACTTAAAACCATGTATGTAAGCCGTACCGAGGCCAAGTTTCCCTTTTCGCTCTTCCATAAAAAGCCTGTCGGGAAATTCATTTAACAGGCCACGTACAATTGCCGCAGTTCCGTCAGGTGAATTATCCTCGATAATTAAAACATGAAAATCACCCGCAAGTGAAAATACCTTGCGGATGATTTTTTCGACGTTTTCCTTCTCGTTGTAAGTTGGGATGATTACTAATTTGTCAGCCATCATTTTTATGAGATTTTTTCAGAAATTATTACTCATTGAAACGGAAAAATCATTTCTGAATTTGATAGGTATCGCAAATTTATTTGCTAATAACGAGTCTTCCTGCTGATAATGACTTTTCGTCCTGCAACGAAACCATGTAAACACCTGGTTTCAGGCCAGCATTGCCGATATTCAGTTTCAACTGAGGTTCGTTGCTTTTGATGGCTATCTCAAATTTTTGATTTCCCATTAAATCGAAAACCTTTACAACTGCTTCGCCCTGAATTGGCGCTAAAAGTGGAATATTTATTTCGTCCTTTGCGGGATTTGGATAAATATTCAACCTTGCAATTCCTGCAAAATCATTTATCCCACTGTCATCCTGCACGGTTATGTAAATTTTTGCTGTTGCCGAAAGGTTTGTTGCAGCCTGATAGGTGATTTTATAAACTGCCGAATCCTGGCCAACAAATCCTGCTGCCGGCAAATAGCTTACAACATTTGAATTGCCAAAAGGGATGTATGCATTTCCGTGGGTTGCCTGTTGCTCAACGGTAATTGTAACAGGAGCCTGAAAAATATCATTATCTAAAACCTGAACCGTTAAAAGTTGTGCTATACCGGTTTCAGCAACATCGTTAACGGCAGTTGGAGGTGTGGTAAGTTCAAAAAGTACGCCCATATTATCCACAAAGCGCTTTACAAACTGCTGGTAATAAATATTTGGAAGCGTTGCATCATGAATTATCAGTGTATTTTCGTCGTTTTCGTTATCGGCAGCAGCGCTCCAGTTGTGCGAACCTGTAAAAAGCATCGGGTCGGAACCTGGTGCAGCCTGGTCGATAATCATGTATTTATGATGAAGCATGCCACTCGAAACTTCGTCGAAAGTGTAATGCGTTGTCAGCGAATTTGAAAGTGTGGTATTTACAGTGGCGTTGTTGCTGCCTGCGGCATCAGTAATAACATTTACGGCAACACCTGCCGACTTACGTGCAACAATAGCATTGGCCATTTCGATGCGGGTGATCAACATGGTGGCCACACTTAAATCGCTGTTGGCGGTGCTTATCACTTCAACAATCTTTGCATTTACCCCATCAGTCGGGCTAAAATAACATTCGACGTTTTTCCCGTCAATCACAAATTTGTGTGGAGTGTTGTTCTTTTTTGTACTTCCAAAACGGGCATTTGCAAAATTAGGCTCGTCGCCATAAGATCCCCACATTTCTTCAAATTCGATCTGATAAGCCCGTGCCAGGCTCTGATCCTGAATAATGATAACATTATTAGCGTCAAGGTTGATCTGTCCATCAGTAAAATTGGTCGAACCCGTCCAAACCAGTGGATCGTTTGCATCGCTTGATTGAGCATCAAAAACGATAAACTTGTTGTGCATAATGCCGGTACGCTGCGACCCTGAAGGCCCGATCAGCACGTGGACTTCCGAGCCAACCAGTTCGTCAATCCCAAGGTTTGCAGTTGTTCCGCATCCGATAACACGAACCCTCACGCCCCGGTTGGCAGCAGCTTTTAATGCATTGCTGATATTGCTGATACCGGCATTATTAAAGTTGTAGATGGTGAAATCGATGGTGTATTTGGCGCGCTCGATGTATTTGATCAGGGTATCGTCCATGGTCGAAGGAAGATAAATTGCGTCAACGCCGTTTGAATAGGAAACATCAACAGGCGAATTAAAATAGGCCTTCATGTCGCCACTGGAATTTGAAATGGTTGCAAATGAAGTAACAGCCGAAAATGCAGTATCCGATCCACTTACCGAAAAAGCTTCTACCCAGGTAATCTGGCCGGGATTTAAACCCGACAAACTGATGGAGTGATTTGTTGAACTGCCGGTTCCTGAAACAAGGTTTGTAGTAACCGTTTCGGCAGTTGGCCCGTAAAACATTTGGGTTGTCCCGGCTGCATTGGTAGTCCAGCTAAAATCGAGGGTGGTTTTTGTAAAAGCAGTATTTGATAATGAACCTGTGAGAAAAATGGCACTGTTTTGTCCGAGATCGTCTAAATCGCGCGGCAATAATTGATAACCGGCGTTCGGGTTGCTGTAATCAAACTGTGAACAGATTGCTGTTAAGCTGATCAGGCCGGTTGGAATAACGGTTCCAACCAGATTTTGTCCGTTTTTTACATAAATATAACCTATTTCACCATTTGCCGAAAACTGATACTTTTTGTTTCCGGTAAACAAAAGCCCGGCATCATTAAAAAGTACATCCTGAATTTTCAGCAATCTACCTTCATAAGGTTCCGAGATTTGATTTGGTGTTAGTACAATTGGATCAGGCAGCGGATTTCCGGTTGAATTAACCACAACGCTGGTAAGCGGATCGAGTTCGAGCAACTGGTTATAGATTTTGAGTGTTCCGGTAACGGTGATGGTGTCGCCTCGGTTAGATGAACTGACCATCGAACCATAGGCAGCAATTCCGGCGGTGGCATCCTGAAAATAACGGATTATGCCTAACTCGGAGCCGTTGGTTGCAATCCCTTTTACCGTAACAACAGTGCCTTCGGGCATTGCACGAGCTTCAAGGATTGTATTCTGAGCGTAGCTGAGTGAAAAAATGCTGAATAAAAAGAGGGCAAAAATGAATGATTTTTTCATATTAAAAGTGTATTAATTTTAGTTGATAACAATTTTTAAAGAAGCTGAGAACTGACGGCCTGCACCCATGAAAACCGAGGCTGAACGCGCATCAAAGGAACTGTATGGTTGTTGAATGTAAGTATCGTTGTTGCGGGCATCCGAAACATAAACGGTATTTAACAGGTTCAACATATTAAATTTGAGGGTAAAACCAAACTTGTCGAGTGCATTAAGCTTGAAACGGTAACCTGTATGAAAATCAAGCAACATGTAAGCCGGTATCCTCCACGATTCGACAGGATTTCCGAGTTCATCGGTACATTCCTCCGGGTTGAAGTCGGCATAATAGCGATCGAAAAAAGTACCGCCACCTTCGATGTACAAACCTTTGATGGGTTCATATCTCAAACTTGCGCCCAATTGTGTTTGTGCCGCGTCGCCAACGTGTATGCCGGTTGCATCAAAGCTAAAGGTGTTTGCCGGTTCGTTGGTGTCGGTGAAATACATTTGCAGGTTGTCAATTTTTTTATCCCACTCCCAGTTGCCTAACGAAATTAAACCCTGAAAATCGAGATTGGT
>CAYOWJ010000266.1:0-5047 GCA_964407625.1 uncultured Lentimicrobiaceae bacterium | reverse complement strand
CCAACAGCGGCGGGGTTTTGGTAAGGTTTGATAATGCCGGTAAAGAAAATGCTGATGGTCTGATCCAGATTCATTTAATGAACGAATCTGATGATGAAAGCCATGTTTACTTCAATGCTTCCCTCGAAGATTCTGAAGGAAACCAAACCGACATTTACTCCGCAAAGACATCCGTAAAATCTGGTGCTGATCTTGACCTCTCAGAGCGTTTCACCGTTGAAAATCCTGAACTTTGGTCGCCAGAGCATCCTCATCTTTATAATCTCGAAATCGAGCTTTTTGCCGATGATAAACCCGTCGATCAGCTTCGCCTGAAAGTTGGAATCCGGAATATCGGATTAGCCGATAGCGGATTTTTTATCAACTGTGAAAAACAATACATCCGCGGAACAAACCGCCACCAGGAATATCCTTACGTTGGATACGCCCTTTCGGATGAGGCCCAGTATCGTGATGCCGTAAAAATTAAGAATGCAGGATTCGATTTTGTCCGTCTGTCGCATTACCCACATTCGGAAGCCTTTATGAATGCCTGTGATGAGTTGGGAATCCTGGTCATGAATTGCATCCCGGGCTGGCAATTTATCGGTAGTGAGAAATTCGTCGAAAACTCGCTGCAGGATTGCCGCGACATGATCCGGCGCGACCGTAACCATCCTTCTGTAATTTTTTGGGAAGTCTCGCTCAACGAAACTCAAATGCCGGATGACTTCATTGTAAAAGCAAATCAAATCTTAAAAACCGAATTGCCCTACTCCGGAATTTACAGCGCCGGCTGGGTGGATCATCCGGCTTTCGATCTTTTTATTCCGGCACGGCAACACGGCCAGGCACCTGATTACTGGAATTTTTATAAAGATGGCAAAAGGCCGGTGTTTATTGCCGAATATGGCGACTGGGAATATTACGCGCACAATGCAGGATTCAATCAAACGCAGTTTGCCGGTCTGAAAGAAGATGAACGAACCAGCCGTCAGTTGCGTGAATCCGGCGAAACCAGGCTTTTGCAGCAGTCTCTCAACTTCCAGGAAGCTGCAAATTCAAACCGTAAAGGAGCTTCGACCATTGGCGACGCCAACTGGCTGATGTTTGATTACAACCGCGGTTATACCGACGACCTGGAAGCCTCCGGAATATCAGATATTTTCAGGATTCCAAAGTTTGTTCATTATTTCTATCAAAGTCAGCGGCCACCCGGTGAAATACTTGAACCCGTGCTTTTTTCGGGGCCAATGGTTAAAATTGCCACTTATTGGACCGAAAAATCGCCAACCGATGTTAAAGTTTACAGCAATTGCGACGAAGTCGAACTTTACCTCAATGATGAACTCGTTTCGAAGCAAAAGCCCGTCAATGACAAGTTTTCGACACATTTATCCCACCCGCCTTTTATTTTTAAAATTGAAAAATTTGAGCCGGGAACTTTAACAGCAATGGGATACCTCGGTGATGAAATGGTTGTAGAGGACATCGTAAAAACACCGGGAATCGCGACCGCTATTAAAATTGATGTCGATTTTTCATCAAAGCCGCTGAGCGCCGAATTCCCTGATGTTGTATTCGTTTACGCCTCTATTGTTGATAAAAACGGCACCACAATTCCGGATGCCGGAAACCTGGTTACTTTTTCGGTTGAAGGCGAAGCTGGCTTGATCGGAGAAAACCCGTCACCGGCAAAAGCGGGTATTGCCACTATTTTGTTGCGGTCGGAAGCATTTTTAAAACCCATAAAAATCCATGCATCAGCAATTGGATTGAAGGCTGGCAGTTTTACATTGGAGCCTGAGAAATAGTTAATCCGAAATCATCATTTTGGTGTTTTTCCTGCATTGTTTTTCTATGGGTTTTAGTGTGTCAAACTACCTGATTAACCAGGATGAAAGCCTGCTACATTAAAACCTGCGGCAACGCCCCATTAGTATCAAGTTAAGAGGTGATATCAAAGTCAGGTTTGGAAAAGAATCCGTAGCCCAGGGCTTAGCTTCGACAGGCTCAGCTTCCGCAGCCCTGGGTAAAATGAGACGGGGAGCCCTTTATGAAAGGTCGTTTACGACCTTCAACTGACAGAAATCACCTGATGGAAAAAAGGCGTAAACGCCTTGGCTTCTATGCCTTGTGGATTACAGAAATCCCAATTCGCCAGCGTTCGACTTAGCTCACGCCTAAGTCTGGCGGACTGGGCTATGGAATATTTGAAGATTTTGGACTTAACCTGACGGCAATGGGGTGTTGGTCTCTTATGTAACAATTTCGTAAGTTGTTATTGTATAATGGAATGAAACACCTGATATTGATAGTTTAAAAAGGCAACTCGTCAGGATCGAATTTCTCAACTTCATCAGCGAAATCATCTTTCGCATCATAACTCCATTCTTTGCAGGTACAATATTCGTCACCAAAAGGGCATTCTTTGGGTTCGTAGTTACAAAACTCGATACCGGTCATTCCCATCGGAAAATACAGGAAAGGCTTTTTAAACTTAGTGACCAGCAACGGGTAAAGTTTGTCTAACGGGAAGTTTTCAGGATACACTGCATCAATATTAAAGGCAGCCCAAAGTTCCAATATTTCGGCCGACAGCAACTGAGCTTGTTCGGTTGTAAGTTTTTCGGGTGGTGGAAAGCTTTGCGGGTCAATCCCAAAAATATTATGCAATGGCCTGTCTGGCTCTTCATCAATAATCCTGTCAATTTCGATTAATTCATCCCAAAATTCTTCTTCATTCATTTCATCCCGGGGTTTTTGCTTTGGGGCTAATTGCTTTGCTGCTCGCAGGTCTTCAACCAATTGTTCGATGTATCTTTTCATTTGTGTTTTTTTTGCTAAAATAGAAATATCATCCGTAAAGCCGATCAATTTTAAGATTTTGCTTAAAAAGAATTTTTTCTGTCTTTCATAGATTTACCTTTACGGAAAATTGATTTCCTTTTTATTCAAAAATATCATCAAACATGAAAAACCTGCGATTGTATTTTTTACTGTTTTTTGCATTTGCAACAACTGCTCCAACCCAGGCGCAGCTTGCCGATAGCTGCAAATTGAATTTTGGTACAAACTTAGGCGGCCTGGCCGATTGGGGCACCGAATTGCCTTTTGTTGATATGATGAGAAATTGCAGGGAATGGTACACAAAAAATGCCGATGAGCCCTGGGGACCCTGGAACACCGGCACAGCCGACAGTTTGAGTTACCGCCCTGATGGCTACCCCACACATATTCCACAGGTTATTCCAGGCATACAGCACCCTCAAAAAGTCGCTACCATTTGGGCTATTACCGATGGTTGGCAGCCTGGCCAATATGTTGTTTTATTCGACGGTACCGGTAAACTTGGCTTTGGGTTTGGATTATCAAATCTCGAACAAACGTCGCCCAACCGTTACACTTTCGATTTCGATAATCCTGTTGGAAATTTACTTGAAATGACAATTGATTCTTCCGCCTTGGCTGATCCTGTTCATCATATCAGAATAATCAAAAGCAATTTCGAAAACACTTATCAAACCCAGCCTTTCAACCCGGTTTGGATCGAAAAACTTTTAATTTTTAAATCGGTGCGTTTTATGGATTGGGGTGCCACCAACAATTGGGGGCAGGTTGATGGCTGGTCGTGGGAAAATCCTGAAATGGCCGCCTGGAGCGATCGGGCCAGGATGGATAATTACACCTGGGCAACCAAAAAAGGAATTCCTTACGAAATGATGATTAAGTTGCTGAATGATTTTGATCTGGATGGATGGGTTTGTGTGCCCCACATTGCCGGTGATGATTTTATCGGGCAGATGGCCGCCATGTTTCACGACCAGCTTGAGCCGGAGCGAAAATTAACCGTTGAGTACAGCAACGAAATCTGGAACTGGATGTTTGGCCAAACCAACTGGTTGTATTATTATGGTTGCCAATCGCAAGGCATTGATTGGCCCGAAGGTGTGGTTCCTTATGTGCAAAACTGCATGGATATCTGGACGGGTGTTTATGGCGCCGATTCGGTCAGGATAAAAAGGGTTGTAGGATTGCAGACTGCCTGGCTCGATGTGAGTCAAAGGATGGCTTTTAATATGCGTCCCGGTAGTTTCGATGCAGTTTCGCCAGCCTATTATTTTGGCCTGAGTTCCGCAAGTCTGGAAGCCGAATTGGACCAGCTTGGCGCAGATGCCACGGTGGCTGATGTGGCCACCAGGGTCAGGCAAAGCCGGAATGAAAACGAAAAAATCTGGATGCAGGATATCAAAACCCAGTTGGCCGATCAGTTAAACCTGCCAATGGCTTTTTACGAAGGAGGACAGCATGTTACCCCAAATCCTTTTGGTGAAGAACCAACTTATGCACAGGCACTTTTGGACATTCAGCGCGATACGGCCATGTACAATCTTTACACCGAATGGTTCGGTTTTATGCGAAGCCTCCACAGCGGTAACAATCCGTTGCAGTGCATGAATTTCTCTTTTATTGGCGGAAGAAGTGCCCGCTATGGCAGTTGGGGAATTTTGGAAACCATGAACCAGGACACGGCACTGATTCCTGCACCAAAATACAGAGCCATCGTCGAAAATCTGAAACCCGGATGCTCGGCCTGTCAGGTAATTATTATTCCCGAAGGATGGAGTGGCGTTTCAGGTTTTGTGGTTCCGTCAAACACCAATATCCAGACTTTGCTTAATCCAGTTTCGGCTGATTTTATTATTCTTAGGAATTTTGAAGAAACCTATTTCCCCGGTTCCGGAATCAATACTTTGCAAAACTGGGATTCAAATTCAGGCTATATCATTAAAATGAACCAGGAAAACACTTTAACATTAAACGGCTCAGCCTTTGTATCTCCCGAAAAGCAATTATTTCAGGGATGGAATATACTTCCGGTTAAAGCGGGGTGTAGCGTAAGCTGTGAGAAAATTGAGGAAAAACTGTCAGGCCATCTCATCGCAATAACCCAAATAGCAGGAAATAATCTGTATTGGCCAGCGATGGAAATTAAAACCCTGGAACAACTTCTTCCCGGGAAAGCTTATTTTATAAAAGTTGATGCTGATGTGATGCTGGATTTTCC
>CAYOWJ010000265.1:0-5049 GCA_964407625.1 uncultured Lentimicrobiaceae bacterium | reverse complement strand
TTATATTTTAAAGATTGAAACCAACAAAAATGTGGTCATCAAAAGGTTGGTGATACAGTAATTTATGGATCAAAACACCGCCGTCCGCCAGCGTTCGACTGAGCTCGCGCCGAAGTCTGGCGAACCGGCGGGTTTTAGGAACCAACGACCTGTGGGCGTGCATAGCACCAGCGTCAAAAAAAACAGAAATAAAATATTAAGATCATTTTAGCTATGAAAAAAATTTTGATTCTTTCGATTGTACTGATGATTTCGGGGTTTTCACTTTTAGCACAGGCACCGCCAGTTCCGCCGGGCAATGCAAACCAGGGCGGTCAAGGTCCTGTTGGTGGTGGCGCGCCCATTGGCAGCGGCCTGGTTTTATTAATCTCGTTGGCAGCAGGATATGGTAGCAAGAAAGTTTACAATTCAAGGAAACGACTGGTGGAATAGCCCAGGCATAGGTTCAGCAAAAACCTTGGAGATAATAATTAGCCTCCCGGGTTTTTGCTGTTTCCTGCACTTTTCGTAATCGTTAGAAAAATTTTGATACATGCAATACCGGAAAATTATTAACGCATAAAAAATTAAAAGTATGAGAGTCAAATACAGCGTTTCGCTTTTCTCAGCCATAATTCTATTTTTATTCTGCACTTTTGAGGTGTCTGCCCAAGCCTCAACCGACACGGTTAACATCCCACAAATAACCATCGAATCGCTTAACGGCTTTGGGCCTTACACCATCGGCACCTCGCGCGACAATTTTTTTATGGCTTACGATTTGCCTTCAAATACATCGAGCATTACTTTCAGGATGATTGATGAGAATGGCGACCAGATAAACAGCTCGTCCACCACCGAAGGCGACAATCTGGAGTCGGCTTTCTGGGAATTTGAATCGGATACGATGAACTTGCCTTTAGCGCCGCAATTAAACGTGGAAGTGCATTATCAAACCGACAGCCTGGCCAATTATTATATTCCTTACCTTGTTTACTGCGACACCATATTTTTTGAAGCCACCAAAGGCTGGGGGCCATTTATCACAAACAATTACACCCGGACGGATACTTCCTGGCACAATGTTGCCCAAATGCCAAATACTTTTAGCGTAAAAAACCTGCCGCCACGAACCGAAAAGGTGAAATTTACCATTTTTTCGGCCGATTCGGTTGCGGTCGATTCATCTTTTACCATTGCGCCAACCGGCCAGTATCTCGACTCGGCAAAATTCCTGAATGTCAGGATGGATTTGCTGCCACTCAAAACAAGCTATATTGAGGCGGCTTCATTTTGTGCCGGCGGCCCTTCCAATGGTGTAATTCAGAATAAGGAATTAATCATCATCCCTCAAAAGCCAAAATTATTATGCAAAACCGACCTGAATATTTATCACGATTCGATACCGCAATTTACACAAAACCAAACCGGTGGCCAGGCCATCATGGTTGACACCAATAAATACGCTCAAATTCAGAACGGACCCGGGATAATGAACCAAACGCTGTCGGGTACCAAATATGCCGGGCCTTACAGTTTTGATATTATCCAGGGCCAATTTACCATTGAGGCCTGGCTGCAGTTCAATCCAAAGCTTTCGACGCTTCCTTGGGGTGGTATGATGATAATGTCGGTTGATTCGCTGTGGAATATGACTTTAAACAAGGATGGGACAGGCAATAACCTTTTCTTTAATTCGATGGCCGGTGGTGATGAAACCGAGCTGGTACAAGTTGGTTTACCTTCAATTGTCAACAATAGCTGGCATCATTTGGCCTACACTTTTCAAAATATCGGAGGAAATCAACCATATTCGGTAAAAGTTTATTGGGATGGGGTTCGGATTAATCCTTCCCAGGTTTCTTTGGATCTTGATGCATTCGATTATGTAATGTACCAAATTCCATATAAGGATAATATGAAAACCAATCCGCTGATACTTGGTAGTACTCAGGGCAATGGGTCGCCGGCAGGCATTATAACAGCAATGGATGAAGTCAGAATCTGGAATGATGTCCGGTCGGCTCAGGAAATTAAAAGCAATTACAAAAAGCCCGTTCTTCAGGATTTGTCTTTAACAGGTTACTGGAATTTTGACGACCTCCGAAACCGCCTGAAAATTGTTTCGGACGACAGCTACACCAACAACACCGGAACCATCGAAAATGGCGCATATTTTATTCCGGAGGCCATTGATATTCAGGATTTGCAGGATACTATAATCTTTACATCAAGCAATAAACTCACCGATTCAATAAGGTTTTGTTTTTACGACAATCAAAACAATGTACTTTATACTAAATTGCTGAATCCTACCGCCTGTAAATGCACTTTAAGCTATGATCTATCTTCAATATCTTACAAAGTCAGCCATTTAACAACGAGCGAATATTTTCCAGGGGTTGCCGATAGTGGTTTTGTTACAAGATACAATGTTTCGGTAACACCGCCAATCCCTATTGCAACCCCCAATTATAACTGGAGCCGTTTTTATCAGAGTGACGGCCCAAACGATGCGCTGATAAATACAATTAAAGTTGCAGGCCTTCCTTCGGGTTCGTTTAAAATTGTGTGTGGCCTCGAAAAGGACAACGTATTTTACGATACCCAAACTTTTACCCAAAACAGCGTTCCTTGCCAATACTCACTGAATCTTAACGGAACTGACAATTTTATACAAACATCCCAAAAAATTTCCTGTCCTACTGATGGTAAAATTTCATTCTATTTCAACACTACATCCAAAGATGGCGGGGTTTTATTATCATTTAGCCAAACCAAAAACGGTGTTGGTAGCACCCGTACAGAGCGGTTATTCCTTTTGGAAAAAGATGGCTCAGTAAGATTTCAGGTCATGTCGGGATACGTTTTATATGGCGAGCACGCATACAACGACGGGCAATGGCACAATGTTACGGGGACGTTTGGAGGCCTCTCGGCTGAGTTATACATTGATGGTTCGTTGGTTGATCACAAAAGCATTCCCTACTTAACCGGTTACGATGGCTATTGGCTGGTTGGCAGGAATCACGCAAACAAATCTGAAGAAATACGGGCATTGGCCGAATATTTTAAAGGCTCACTGGCCGAAATTTATTTTTGGAATCCGGGCAAAAACCGGGGCGAAACATTGTATCGGCTCGATGACGGACAAGGTGTAACTGTTTTGGATTCAAAAGGGAGCAATCATGGGACTTTAAGTGGCGGTTTACAAAAATGGGTTACAGTTAACCGAAATCTTTCGTATATCACCTGGCAGGGAAACATGATAAACAAAACTCCCGGCACATACACCTTTTTTGTCCAGCTTTTTTATGAAGGCGGGCCAGCAAACGGAATTTATTATCCTATTGGAAATTTTATTATCCAAGACCCGTTGCCCGGCTACACTTTTAACTATAATTTTAATTCGGGTATCGGCTATTTTAATGAAGGTGTTCAGTTGATCAATCATATTACGTTTGTTACAAATTATACCTTGCAAGGCACAACAAATTGGTCAAAAGATTTTCTAAAGGGAGTTTTTCTGTCGCCATCGCACGATGTTATCAGTAAACAGATTTTTCCTTATACACAAACAAATCAGGAATTTACTTTGAGCTTCGATATGGGCGACGCGTCGCCGGGAAGTTACATAAGCATACAGAACGGTTATATTACCACCACCGGCGACACTTCGGTTCAAAATGCTTTTCCGATACCCATTTATATCAACCAGATGATTGCGCCCACGGTATCGGGCGATTTAGGCCCGTTTTTGCAGGCTATTGCGCCCGGTTGCATGGACCAGCAAAACACGTTCACCATCGCTACCGAAGAATTAGACGATATGAACAAGGTAATTGGTAAGTTTTATGCTAACACCGGCCAATTGGTTGCCCAAACCAATGCTGTAAAAATTAACGACACCACCTGGCATCTGACCTACGACATGGGAAAACTCCCGCCACCGCAAGCCAATCTGAAAATTGAATATTATCTCGGGCAAAATCCTATACCTGCCCTCATCGAAGGCCCTTATCAGATTATCATCCACAAAACCAGGCCACGCTGGTTCGATTTTATGGAAGACACCTGTTTCCATAATGTGCAGGAAAGCGGTGATTTGGTGACATTTTCTTTATTAACTTATTTAAGTGAAGATAACAGAACCACAAAAACTGCGACATTTGTTGTACCCAAAGGGGTGCCATTATTAGGGGAAACAAGTATTACTACAGGAACTCCCACCGTTGAAGCTTATCTGAAATTCACCAAATCATCTAACAAGCTCGAAATTAACGAACCTCCGGTGTTCAGCAAAAGTGTATTTATATTCGAAATAGGCCCCCCCGAAATTGTTAATATTGATTTTCAATTGGATGAAGAAAATTCATATTACCTGGATGAAAATAACGACCTGTTTGCAACCCAAAACTTTGCTGCAGCGCTTGACTTAACCTGGAGCATCAAAAGACTTGTCGAAAATCCCATTACGAAAATGATGGAACTCTACGAAAATTTAAAGATAAAAAACTGGAAGGATGCCAAACCCGTAGGTATCACAGCCAATTTTACAGTTTCACCTACGGTTGGTTATGCGTCACGAATGCATTATTCAGTTGATACCATCAAAGGTGGATGGGGTTCACTCGGTAACCTTAAAATTGATGCCAATCCCGACCATGAGGAGGCTTACAAGAATAGCGCTTCATACCATTTTGTGTACATGGGAATGGATAGCGAGTTGTCGCTGGGTGTAACATTTGGTGGCGGCCTTGTTGATGTTTACGGCGCATTGGACGTTGGACTTTATGTAGGAATGGGATCTTCATACATTGATATTCCTAAAAAAGATAAGCATTTTATTATGTCAGCAATGCTTCAGTTTTATTACCGGGTATATTTAACAGCTTTGTGGAGCTGGTATGAAGTAAACCTTTATGGACCAAAACCAATTTATCGTTTGAGCCTTGGTGCTGATAACATGACCGACTGTTTCCCGCCTTTTGGTAAGTCCGAAAAAACCTTGATTGAAGGATTTAAAAGTGATCTTTCTCTTGGCCAATCGCTAAACCAGATGGCCCCTGT
>CAYOWJ010000264.1:0-5096 GCA_964407625.1 uncultured Lentimicrobiaceae bacterium | reverse complement strand
TTGGTAATAGTCAGATTTCTTGTAACAGACGAATTTGCCGGGGCAGTTCCATTGATAGCAGCCGGTGACACCAAAATGACCGGACTTGTATTAAATTCCGAACCAATAAAAACATCATCAACAGCCCAGCCATGCGCAAAGTCGCCTTCATATCTGAAAGCAACATAAACGGTTTGGCCGGCATAAGCGGCTAAATTTAAAACAACCTGCTGCCATGCCGAAGCAACAGAGGTGTCAGTCCAAATCTCAACAAAATCGCCATCTGCCGGATTTCCGCTGCCGGTGCTTATTAAAACGCTGTTTTTTGCATAATACGAAATATCCACTGTCCAGTTCCAGAAGGCGAGGACAATCGGACCAGTGGCAGGAAAACTCATTGCAGGTGTTACCATCCAGCCATCCTGGGCTCCTTGGGCATATCCATGATAACCAGAAGTAGTTCCGGCCGGAGTGTGGTTCAAGGTTGGATTTGGTTCCCAGATGGTACCAAGAGCATCAATATCAAACACATTCCATCCGGTTGGAGGAAATGTGCCAGTCTCGAAATCTTCGTTCAGAGGAAATGTCCGGGTATCACCATCCTGAGCGTGTAAGGTTAGTGATGGCCACAGCAACATTGCTGTTGCGAAAAGCGTAAGCCAGACAGAGAAATTTGTTTTGAAACGCATAATAGATAAATTTAATTTATAAATAATAGTAATGATTAACATCTTAAGCCAAAATTAGTTGAGTTTTTTCCCTTTAATTTCCTTTTCCACAAAACTGAGCAACTTCAGAAGCGCCTGCTTTTCGGTTTTCTTCCTGTCGATAATATCCTGCAGGTTTATTTCGATATCAGACTTTTTCTTGCCTTTGTTTTGCTTGTTCGACATTTCGGAATTTTTCGGCAATAGTACACCTGAACCTGCCTTCGTTCCAAATTATTGGCTGCAACATCATAGCTACATGGAGCAATATCCATCAATACATCTTTAATACAGGATGTGTTAAAAGGTTTATTATTAAGATTTTAAATAGTGCAGAGGAACTCAATTAAACTGACCTCTGAGTTGGTAAGATTGAGTTTTTTGCGAAGGCGGGTCCTGGCAACATCAATGCTGCGCGGAATCTGACCGGTAATGGTTGAAATCTCTTTGGTGGTCATATTTAGTTTTAGAAATGCACAAAGCCGCCTTTCGTTGGTGGAGAGTTCGGGGTTGATGTCGTTGAGCTTTTTGTAAAAATCGTTGTGCACCTGTTGAAACCGGACTTCAAATTCGTTCCAGACCGATTTCTCCTGGGTTTTTTCGAGGTCCCGGATAATCTCCAGAATCCAGCTATCATCTTGCTTTATGCCTGTGGTGCTGTGTTTTTGCAACTTCTCGACGATATCGTGAATCATCTCATTTTTCTGAATCTGATACATGACGTTGGTAGCCATTTCTTTGTTTTTCTGATCCAGCTCGTTTTCGATACTTTCTTTTTCGAGTTTAAGATTTTTGGAGTTTAGGTTGATGATTTCTTTTTCAAGGGTCAGTCGGCGGTTTCGGCTATGTGAGATAAAATAAAGCAGGCTCAGGATGGCTACTGTCAATGTTAAAATGAGGCCAGCCACGAGATACAAAAGCTCTTTCCGTTTTTGCTCAAATTGCTGTATTTTCTCTTTTTCCTTTAACTGAGAAGCAAGTTCAAGATGAGCAAGTTCTTTGCGGGTGGCTTCTTCATTCAGTTTTTCCATATATTCAGTAAAGAGAATATTGTATTTGAGCGCCGAATCAGCATTTTGCAGTTCCTGGTAATACCCGAACATTTTCTCGGTAAGATTAGCAAGCTGTGATATCGAGCCAATCTCCAAAGCCAGATTAAACCCCAGGTTCAGATACTTGAGCTCTTCTGCTTTATCGTTTTTTTTGTTAAAATACATCGACATCGAACGGTACGAATTTACCTGTCCTGATTTGTTGTCATTTTTGGTACGAATATCTAATGCTTCGGTGAGGTAGCTAAAAGCTTCTGCCAATTTGCCCTCTTCGAGGTATAAAGTTCCAAGATTATTGAGCAGGTTAGCCAGTATCAGATGCTCTCCCGGGCTTTTTCGGGCCAGGCTTATCCCGCGTGAATAATAATCAATGGCCTTGTCGGTTTCGTTAAGATTCTGTGAAGCAATTCCAAGGTTATTATAAATGGTAATAATATCAGTACCTGGCTTATCAATCCGGTCATCTTTAGCGAGTTGATTTAAAGTTTCGAGTCCATTCTCAAAAAATTCCCTGGATTTTTCGAATTGTTTTAATTGCAGATGAATGGCACCTAGATTTACCAGGGCATAAGCAATTCCTCTGCTGTTATTGATGGACTTCTGAATATCAAGATACCGATAGAAATACCTGGTCGAAATTTCTAAAAAACCCTGGTTGAAGTACGAACGCGCTATATTGAACACTGAGTAGGCCAGCAGGTTCTCATCTTTCCCCTTTTCGGCCAGAGTCAGTGCTTTTTGAGCATATTCAAGCGACAGGGGCATGTTGTTATTCGAATATTCCCGCGAAATATTGACAAGCTGATAAATCCTCGCCGAGTCGTTGGGAGCCGTTTCAAGCAAAGTATTCAACGAATCGAGTTTTGATTGTTCCTGCGCCACAACAGGCGAAAAAGAAACAGTCAAAAATAAAAACAAAGCAGATATGAATTTGATTATTAGTATTTTCAATGTATTTGCTGAGATTATTGTTGGCAAAGATAAGCGAACTTAGGGTTTTGTTCAAGTTTTGAAATTAATCCTGGTTTCTGGCCAGTAAATTGTCCGTTATTTAATTAACAATAATCGCTTTGTTTCAAGTAAAGATTTTTACCTTTGCCGCTCAAAATAAATTAATTTTAATTTCACGTATTTAATTGATATTCAATATGCTGACTGATAATTTTATTAAAAGACACAACGGCCCAACCGAAGCCGAACTTCCCGAAATGCTCCAAAAAACCGGAGTTACCAGCCTTGATCAACTCATCGACGAAACGCTTCCACCGGCAATCCGGATGAAATCGCCGCTGAAACTTGCCAAAGGCATGAACGAATTTGAGTATCTGACCCATCTGAAAGAAATTGCATCAAAAAACAAGATTTATAAAACCTACATCGGCCTGGGATATTACAACACCATTTTGCCTGGTGTAGTCCAGCGGAATATTCTCGAAAACGCTGGCTGGTACACCTCTTACACGCCATACCAGGCCGAAATTTCGCAAGGACGACTCGAAGCTTTACTTAATTTCCAGACTGTAATTGCCGACCTTACTGGCTTGCCTTTAGCCAACGCTTCATTGCTCGACGAAGGCACCGCCGCTTCCGAAGCCATGATCATGGCTTTCAATTCGCGGTCGAGAGCTGCCGTTAAAGCGGGTGCAAACAAGTTTTTTGTCTCCGAAACGCTTTTCCCACAAACCGTTGATGTAATTAAATCGCGTGCTTTGCCGCTGGGAATTGAGTTGGTTTTTAGCTGTCACGATACTATCGAATTTACGGAGATGTTTTTTGGCGCCATCGTCCAGTATCCCGACCACAAAGGCAACGTTCAGGATTTTACCGGTTTTGCAGCAAAAGCCCACGAAAAGGGCGTTGTTGTTGCCGTTGCTGCCGATTTGTTAAGTCTTGCGTTGCTCACACCTCCGGGTGAATGGGGCGCCGATATTGTGGTTGGTTCGAGCCAGCGTTTTGGTGTGCCGATGGGTTACGGCGGTCCTCACGCAGCTTTTTTTGCCACCAAAGAAGATTTTAAACGCAATATGCCGGGCCGGATTATCGGCATTTCGGTTGATGCGCTTGGCAACCGCGCTTTACGTATGGCGCTGCAAACCCGTGAGCAGCACATCAAACGCGAACGTGCAACTTCAAACATCTGCACAGCTCAGGCATTGCTGGCCATTATGGCCGGAATGTACGCCGTTTATCACGGCCCCGAAGGCCTCAAAGCCATCGCAAAAGATGTTCACCATCTTGCAGCCACGCTTTCTGAAGGCCTCGAAAATCTTGGCTTTAAACAGGAAAACAAATATTTCTTCGATACTTTGTATGTTTCGCTGCCTGTTGGTGTAACTGCTGAAAATGTTCAGAAAATTGCCATCGAAAATAAGATGAATTTCAGATACGATGGGTCGAATATCGGCATTAGCCTCGACGAAACCACCAGCCTGGATGACGTAAACCAGATAATTGGAATTTTTGCAAAGGCTGCCGGAAAAGCAGCTTTAAAAGTTGATCAAAAAGAAATTTGCCGTTTGCCGGAAAACCTGGTTCGGAAATCTTCATTTTTGAAAGACCCGGTTTTTAATACCTATTTTTCGGAAACCGAGATGATGCGCTACATGAAAATGCTCGAAAACCGCGACCTGGCGCTCAACCGCACCATGATTCCGCTCGGCTCCTGCACGATGAAACTCAACGCTGCCGCCGAATTATTCTCACTGTCGTGGCCCGAATTTGCAAATCTTCATCCTTTTGTCCCTGCCGACCAGGCCGAAGGCTACAGCCAGCTTATCTGTAACCTCGAAAAGGATTTATGCGAAATTACAGGTTTTGATGCCGTTTCGTTCCAGCCCAACTCAGGCGCTGCCGGCGAATACGCCGGATTGATGGTTATCCGTGAATACCTCAAAAGTATCGGCCAGAGCCACCGAAATATCTGCCTGATTCCTTCATCGGCACACGGTACCAACCCTGCAAGTTCGGTGATGGCTGGCATGGAAGTGATTGTTGTTAAATCGGATGAACGTGGAAATGTGGATATTCCGGACCTTCGCGAAAAAGCCGAAAAATATAAAGACAGCCTTGCCGCACTGATGATTACGTATCCTTCGACGCACGGTGTTTTTGAACAGGAAATTTTCGAAATTATCGCCATCATTCACCAGCATGGCGGACAGGTTTATATGGATGGCGCCAACATGAACGCCCAGGTTGGCCTCACCAATCCGGGACTTATTGGCGCAGACGTCTGCCACCTGAACCTTCATAAAACCTTTGCGATTCCTCACGGCGGCGGCGGTCCGGGCGTTGGTCCGATTGGCGTTGCAAAACACCTGGCACCTTTCCTTCCGGGAAATCATTTTGTAAAAACCGG
>CAYOWJ010000263.1:0-5113 GCA_964407625.1 uncultured Lentimicrobiaceae bacterium | reverse complement strand
CCACTTATCAGGCGCAAGTGTGGTAAATATTTCGGGCAACGGAATTGGGATGAATATTAATGCCAGCGGGGCAAGCGTGCTGAATATGGGAAATTTTGTCTGTCAAAATGCAGACGTATTGTTAAGCGGCGCCACCTTTGCTACCATTCATGTAACGGAAACGCTCAATGCCGAAGTAAGCGGCGCTTCAACCCTGAATTATTACGGGAACCCGACGCTGGGAAGTATCAATATTTCGGGAGCATCCGTTATCCACAAATTGTAGCATGGTGTTTTTATGGGAAATTTTATTGTCGATACCCCGCGGCTCGTGCTTATTGCTGCCGACCGGGAGATGGCGGAAGCCGGACTTACCGATTTGAACAAACTTTCGAAGCTGATAAATGCCGAAATTCCCGATGGCTGGCCACCCCCTTTAAATGATGAGGATGCGTTACGGTGGTTTCACGACAGACTTGCCATAAATCCTATAGAACGTGGTTGGCTGATGTGGCACATTATTTTGAAAGATAACGGCTCAGGGCAGCGACTCGCTATCGGAAGCATTGGTTTTAAAGGGTTGCCCGATGAAAACGGAATCACCGAAACCGGCTATTCGATCATGGAAGACTTTCACCGGCGGGGTTTTGCCTCTGAAGCGCTGGAAGGCCTGTTGAAATGGGCTTTTGCTCATGAAAATGTAAAGATGGTGATTGCCGGAACTTATCCCGACCATGAAGCCTCCAAAGGTGTGATGCTGAAAAACAAGTTCGTTTTTGCAGGCCAGGGTTCCGAAGATGGTGTTGTAAGATTTGGACTGACGAGGGAAAGATACTGTTCGCAACCGATCTGACCGTTTTTTAAAACCATTTGGTGTTTTTAGCTTCTATTTCATCAAAACTAATTACTTTTATAGCGGCAAAAGTGCGGCAAAAGTTTTTCATAGCTAAGTCTTCGGGGCTTTAAAATGAATGACCGACTTGCGCCAGACTCACGTTAAAAGCAATAGCAGCAAGCGATGGATGGTTTTTTTAATACATTTTTACACGAGTTTAAAACACCCCTCACCAACCCGGTGCTCATATTTTCGTTAATCCTTTTCATCATCCTCATTTTCCCGCTTTTACTTAAAAAAATCAACATTCCCGGCATCATCGGATTAATTCTTGCCGGCGTTTTTATTGGCCCGCACGGATTGAATATCCTCGAAAAAAACTCGGCAGTTGATCTGTTCTCGACCATCGGTTTGCTTTACATCATGTTTATTGCCGGCCTCGAACTCGACCTGAACGAGTTTAACAAAAACAAACACAAAAGTATCCTGTTTGGTTTTTTTACTTTCGCACTTCCATTAACTATTGGCTTTCCGATATGTTATTATTTCCTTGAATACGATTTTTTTGCCAGTCTGCTTACGGCAAGTATGTTTTCGACACATACGCTGGTAGCTTACCCAATTGTAAGCAGAATGGGTGTTTCGAAAAATGAGGCGGTTGCCATCACCGTCGGCGGAACTATTCTTACAGATACCGCCGTACTGTTGCTTCTGGCTGTTATCATCGGCTCATACCAGGGAGGGCTTAACCAGGAATTCTGGATCAGGCTGATTATTTCGTTAACGGTTTTTTTCGTTTTCATGTTCACCATTGCTCCCCGGATAGCCAAATGGTTTTTTAGTAAACTCGAGAGCGAAAAGCATTCTCACTACATTTTCGTATTGGCTGTGGTATTTTTCGCAGCTTTTTTGGCGCAGGTTGCCGGTGTTGAACCGATCATAGGCGCTTTTGTGGCCGGACTTACCTTAAACAGACTGATCCCGGCTTCTTCGGCATTGATGAACCGCATCGATTTTATCGGTAACGCCATTTTTATTCCTTTTTTCCTCATCAGCGTCGGAATGATTGTAAACCTCGAGGTGATCAATAATGGCCCGACAGCGCTGATTGTTGCCGGAACGCTTACCATCGTTGCCCTTACGGGGAAATGGATTGCTGCATGGATAACCCAGCTTGTCTTTAAATTTTCAGGAGCCCAGCGGCGCCTGATTTTTGGGTTAAGCAGCTCCCACGCTGCCGCAACCCTTGCTGTAATTCTGGTGGGATATAAAAATGGTATCCTCGACGAAAACATCTTAAACGGAACTATTTTATTAATCCTGATAACCTGTGTTGTTGCTTCAATAGTTTCGGAAAAAGCCGCTAAAAGAATTGTTTTAACTTCCGACGAAGAAGGCTACGAGGAAAAAGATATCAACGGGATTAACAACGAACACATCCTTTTGCCGATTGCAAATATGATGAATATCGGGAACCTGCTGGATTTTGCTGTTTTTATCAAAAACAAAAAAGCTCCAAACCCGATAACGCTGCTTTCGGTGGTTTCGAATAATGATGAAGCGGAGGCAAATATCCGTAAAGCCCGCATTAAACTTCAATCCATTGCCCAACTGGCTTCGGCTTCCGAAACCAAGGCCAACGTCATCACCACCATCGACCATAATACAGCCAGCGGCATTGCGCGTACTTCACGTGAAATTCTCGCCGACATCATTATTCTGGGATGGCCGCAAAAAGAAGGCATGATTGATAAATTCCTTGGCGAAAAAACAAAAGGCATCCTCAATAGCACCAACAAAACCACCTTTATTTGCCATTTTGTAAAGCCTTTGATAGCTCACAAAAGGTTGGTGCTGATTATGCCTCCTCTCGCCGAACTGGAGAGTGGTTTTATGCAGTGGCTTTCGAAAATTACGAAACTGGCTACCGAGTTAAGTCTTCCAATGGTGGCGTTTGGAGCTAAGAAAAGTGAAGAAGCTGTTTTTAAATGTGTCAGGAAGTATAAGCTGAATTCGAAAATCGCTTTTAATTTGTTTGATGATTGGGACGATCTGGTGACGATTTCAAAACAGGTAAGACCGGATGATATTTTGGTGCTGGTTTCGGCGCGTTCAGGCTCGGTTTCGCATATCAGCGTGCTCGACAGGCTTCCTGCAAAGCTCGAAAAACACTGGGGCGAAAGCAGCAGGATTATCATTTATCCGCAACAGTTCAGCGCACTTCATACCAACGAAAGATACGAAGACATCAATCCGGATTCACTCTCGAAAGGTTTCGAAACCATTCAGAAAATTGGTAAAGAGTTCGGTAATATTTTTACAAAGGGAAGCCACGATTGATGAGCAAATCATACAAAAAAATCATTTCTTCAGTTTTCTTTAAAAATAAAAACCTGCGGCTTTTCATCAGCTTTTAAAAATCCACGAAACATTCCATCCGAATTAAAGGGCATCGAAATATTGCCGTTTTTATCCATCGCAACCAGGCCACCACTTGCATTTTGAGATTTTAGTTTGGAATTAATCACGTAGTTTGCAGCGCTGTCGAGGCTTTCGCCGAGATATTGCATCCTGGCCGAAATATCATAGGCCACCACATTGATGATGAAAAACTCGCCATGCCCAGTTGCTGAGATGCCACAAGTTTCGTTGTTGGCATAAGTTCCTGCCCCGATGATGGGCGAATCGCCCACTCGGCCATATTTTTTGTTGGTCATACCTCCGGTGGAAGTTCCCGCGGTAAGGTTGCCGGATTTATCGAGGGCAACGGCGCCAACAGTGCCTCCTTTTTTGGTCTCATCGGGCTTTTGTTCGAGTTCTCGTTGTTTGGCTTTTTGTAAAGCATCCCAGCGTTCCTGCGTGAAAAAGTAGGAGGGATCAACAATTTCGAGGCCTTGTCCCTTGGCGAATTCCTCAGCACCTTCTTTTACCAGCAGAACATGCGGCGAATTTTCCATCACTTTCCGGGCTGCCGAAATGGGATTTTTGATTGTTGTGACACTTGCCACAGCGCCTGCTTTCATGGTTTTGCCATCCATTATGGCAGCATCTAATTCATTCTGGCCATCGGCATTAAAAACAGCACCTTTCCCGGCATTAAACAGCGGGCTGTCCTCCAGGATTTTGATAGTCGCTTCGACAGCATCGAGGCTGGTTCCACCATTTTTCAGGATATTTCCGCCTGTTTCGAGTGCTTCGGTAAGTTTTTCGCGACAAGCTTTTTCTTTCTCAGCACTAAAATCTTCGGGATTGATTTTTCCCGCACCTCCGTGAATTACAATGGCCCATTCTGCTTTTACAACGGCCTTTTCGACAGGTTTTTGATTTTGTTGAACACACGAAATCATCATTAAACCGGGCAGAATAAAAAAAATGAAGAAGTGATTTTTCATCTGTTTATAATTTGTTTTTTAATTGTCAGATGGAATCGCATGATTAAAATAATCATTACAGTGGGTGTTTAATAATTATTTTAATCATGCTTATTTCATTTGAGCTATTTTAAATTATGCATCATTTTACTAAAATCGATCAGGTTGAATAAATGTGCCGAGGTTATCAAAATTACCGCTACGATTACCCATTTTACAAAGTTGGCTCCGCGGCTTACAGCCATTCGCGCTGCAATAAAGGCACCGAGCACATTTCCCACAGTCATCACCAGGCCATAGGTCCAGTTTACGCTTCCGTTTAAGATGAATACGACCAGGGTAAAAGGTGTGTAGAGTAAAACGATCAGAACTTTAATGGCGTTGGCTTTTACAAGTTCGTAGCCGGCGCTGAGTACAATTGCTGCGAGCAAAAAATAACCGATGCCCACATGAATAAAACCGCCATAAATGCCAATTAAAAAAAACAGTAATACCTGCCAGATGGTGATTTTTTTTTCGATGAGGTGCTTCTGTTCTTTGATCCATTTTTCGGGATTATAAAGGATTGCGAAAAGCATGAACAGCATCACAATTGCAACCGCTCTTTCGAATATTTCCTCGTTGATATCCACGGCTATCCAGGCTCCGAGTAACGAACCGATTGCAGCCGGAACAGCCAGCCAGAAGCCTTTTTTGGTATCTAATACTTTTTGATGCCTGAAGCTTGCAGTGGCTGTTAATGTCTGAATGGCGATGGCAATGCGGTTGGTGCCGTTGGCCACGGTTGCCGGCAAGCCCAAAAACATCAGCATGGCCAGCGAAATTACCGATCCGCCACCAGCAAGGGTGTTAATAAATCCGGCAAGAAATCCGGCTATTGTCAACGAAATAATCTCAAACCAGCCCATAAGTTATTAAAATTACAAAA
>CAYOWJ010000262.1:0-5128 GCA_964407625.1 uncultured Lentimicrobiaceae bacterium | reverse complement strand
CCGCATCTACGAGGCTTTAAAAAAAGACCTCACAAGCTTTCTACCATAATTTCGCACCTACGGTGCTGAGTTGATAATTTTGGGCGGCATTGCAAATGACGGCCAGCAGGGGAAATTAACGCTAGTTGGCGGATGCTGTCAGGTTTATTTTAAACGCAAAGAGCACAAAGAAAGACGCAAAGGGCCGCAGAGACAACACGTTGAAACATTTATCTTTGCGGTTCTCTGCGTTATAGCTCTGCGGTTCTCTGCGGTTAAATATTTTTTTTTGATGTTTCCTGCTGATGTGAGGCAAAAAAGAAACCCCGCACTAATCAAAATGCAGGGTTCTATCAAATCAATTTATCAAACAATTATTACGAGAAATCTGCCTTATGGCAAATCCGATCATTTATTCATAATTTTTTAATATATCCTTTACCAGGTCTGGCGAAACCCGTCCGTAGGTTTTTTCGCCAACCTGAACTACAGGCGCAAGTCCGCAGGCTCCAACGCAGCGTAAACAGTTGAGCGAGAATTTCCCGTCAGGTGTCGATTCGCCTACTTTGATGCTGAGTTGCTTTTTAAATTCATCCAGAACCTTTTCAGCTCCCCGCACATAACATGCTGTGCCCGTGCATATCGAAATCGGGAAACGGCCTTTTGGAATCATGGTGAAGAACGAATAAAACGTAACAACACCATATACTTTCGCAACCGACATATTTAATTTATTGGCTACAACATCCTGTACTTCAGCCGGAAGATAGCCGAATGTGGTTTGGACCTTGTGCAGGACATTGATGAGTTCGCCCGGCTCGTTGTTGAAAGATTTGCAGATTTCATCAATCTGAGCGATGTCTTTTTCTTTTAATTTTATTTTAATAGACGACATATTGTTGATCTCCTATTTTTTTCCGGGTTAGTCGATAAATATTTCTTTTTTCCTGTCGAAGTAGTGCGTATGCAGCAAGTGATGCGCTTTTTCGCCCAATGGTTTGCCTAAGAACTCTTCGTAGAGTTTGATGATGTCAGGATTTTCGTGTGATTTCCTGAGGGTCTTTCCGGCATCTTCGGCATAAATGGCTTTATGTCGTGCTTTCAGGATAGATGAATCGCCGTGGATATAAGGCTGTCCGCCGCCACCAATGCAGCCGCCGGGGCAAGCCATAATTTCGATGGCATGATACATACTTTTCCCGGCTTTTATTTCATCGAGCAATTTGCGGGCATTTCCTAAACCATGCGCAATGCCGATATTAAGCTTCAATCCGTCGAAATCGATGGTTGCTGAGCGTAAACCTTCGAGGCCGCGCAATTCTTCAAAGTCCACTTTTTTCAAAGTTTTCCCTGTATAAACTTCATAAGCCGTTCTTACCGCAGCTTCGATTACACCGCCGGTGGTTCCAAAAATCACCGCAGCACCGGTTGATTCGCCCATTGGGTGGTCGAAATCTTCGTCGGGTAATGAAAGGAAATCAATATTGGCGCGCTTGATCAGACCAGCTAACTCGCGTGTTGAAATTGAATAATCGACGTCAGGATTTCCGTCAACTTTAAACTCATCGCGCGAACATTCATATTTCTTAGCTACACATGGCATAATCGAAACAACGATCAGTTTCTTCCGGTCAACGCCGATTTTATCAGCAAAAAAAGTTTTGGCAATCGAGCCAAACATCTGCTGTGGTGAGCGGGCTGTGGAAGGAATATCCTTCATTTCGGGGTAATTGTGTTCAAAAAATTTGACCCAGGCAGGGCAGCACGAAGTTAAGATAGGCAGTTTTACCTCTTTGTCGCCGGCAAGGTGTTTCGATAGTCTGCCAAGAAGTTCGGATCCTTCTTCCATGATGGTGAGGTCGGCAGCAAAATCGGTATCAAAAACATAATCGAAACCAAGTTCACGCAAGGCACTTGCCATTTTTCCGGTAACGGAAGTTCCGGGAGCCATACCAAATTCTTCGCCTAAAGCAGCGCGTACTGCCGGGGCAGTTTGTACGATTACGGTTTTTTCAGGATCGGCCAGGTCGTTGATGAGCTGGTTGGTATGGTCAACTTCAGTTAGAGCGCCGGTTGGACAAACATTAACACATTGGCCGCAATAAGTGCAAACCGAATGGTCGAGGTTCATTTCAAAAGCTGTAGCCACCACTGCTTTGAAGCCACGATTTATGGCCGAAAGGACGCCAACAGTTTGAACCGTGTTACACATCACTTCACAGCGACGACACATGATACATTTATCAACATCACGGATAATCGCAGGCGAAGTGTCTTTGCGATAGGTTGACTGTTCGCCCTGGTAAGGAATTTCACGGATTCCGAGTTTATGTGCCAGGCTCTGCAGTTCGCAATTCCCAGATTTTGCACAAATCAGGCAATCAAAAGGATGGTCGGATAAAATGAGCTGAACCACTGTTTTACGAGCATTAAGTACCCTGATGGAGTGGGTGTGAATGACCATTCCTTCGGCACAGTCGGTAGCGCATGCAGGAGCAAGGTTGCGGCGGCCTTCGAGTTCTACCACGCATACGCGGCATCCGCCCGGTTTGTTTTCGATATTCATATCACCCAGGTTCATATAACACAAGGTGGGAATGTTGATTCCTATTTTCTTGGCAGCCTGCAGAATGGTAGTTCCCTTTTCGACTTCAACAAGCTTTTTATCGATGGTCAGTTTGATAGTTTCCATAATTAACTTTTTGATGATGATTAAATGATGGCGATAGCATTAAACTTACATTTTTCGAGGCAGGTTCCGCATTTGATGCAGGTGTCCTGATCGATAAAATGTACCTGTTTGCGTTCTCCCGTGATACAGTTTACCGGACAATTCCGCGCACAGGCCATACAACCAATGCAGTTTTCGGGAATCACCACGTAACGCATCAGCGATTTACAAACTCCTGAAGTGCATTTTTTATCGACCACATGCGAAATATATTCGTCCCAGAAATTTTCCATGGTCGAAAGAACCGGGTTAGGGGAAGTCTGTCCGAGGCCACAAAGGGAGGTGTCTTTGATAACATGGCTGAGATTTTTCAGTTTCGAAAGATCTTCCATCGTACCCTGACCTTTGGTGATGGTTTCGAGGATTTCGTGCAGCCGCTTGTTTCCGATGCGGCATGGGCTGCACTTTCCGCAGGATTCTTCTACCGTAAAATCGAGGTAATATTTAGCCACCGAAACCATACAGTCGTCTTCGTCCATCACAATCATACCACCCGAACCCATCATCGAGCCTGCAGCAATCAATGTATCGTATTCGATGGGAATATCAAGATGTTTTTCAGTCAAACAGCCGCCCGATGGGCCACCGGTTTGAACGGCTTTAAATTTCCTGCCGTCTTTGATGCCTCCACCGATTTCAAAAATTACCTCGCGTAAAGTTGTTCCCATCGGAACTTCGATTAAACCAACATTGTTGATTTTTCCTGCGAGTGCAAAAACCTTGGTTCCTTTGGCACGTTCGGTTCCAATGGCTGCAAACCATTCGGAGCCTTTATTGATAATCGGAGGGATGTTGGCAAAGGTTTCGACGTTGTTTACGTTGGTAGGTTTTCCAAGGTAGCCTTCAACCGAAGGGAACGGAGGTTTGAAGGTAGGCTCGCCACGGCTGCCTTCCATCGAATGGATGAGGGCGGTTTCTTCGCCACACACAAAAGCGCCGGCTCCATACCGTAATTCGATATCAAAATTAAAACCTGTTCCAAGAATATCATTTCCGAGGAGGCCATAATTTCTTGCCTGATCGATAGCAATTTTAAGCCGTTTGATGGCGAGCGGATATTCGGCACGGATGTAAATTAAACCGGCATCTGCACCAATTGCAAAGCCACAAATGGCCATGGCTTCGAGTACAACATGCGGGTCACCTTCCAGAATGGAACGATCCATGAATGCACCCGGGTCGCCTTCATCGGCGTTGCATACTACATATTTTTTTTCGGCAACACTTTTGCGGGTGATCTCCCATTTCAATCCTGTTGGAAATCCTCCGCCACCACGTCCGCGTAAGCCTGAATCCTTGATGATTTTTATGGCATCTTCAGGAGTCATTTCCGAAAGGACTTTTCCAAGAGCCTGATAACCATCACGGGCAAGGTATTCATCAACATTTTCGGGATCGATAAAACCGCAGTTTCTCAGCGCAATTCTGATTTGTTTACGATAAAAACCCATGTGTTTGCTGTCGGCAACATGTTCTTTATTTTCGGGATCGGTGTAGAGCAGGCGTTCAACCTTACGTCCTTTAATAACGTGCTCTTCGATAATTTCACGTGCATCACCTGGTTTTACCTGAACATAAAAAGTGTTGTCGGGAATGACTTTTACAATCGGACCTTTTTCGCAAAAACCGAAGCAGCCGGTTGTAACAACTTTAGCTTCGTTTTCGAGGCCATGAACTTTGAGTTCGTGTTCGAGGCTTGCCTGTATCTGATCGCTTTCCGAAGCACGGCAACCCGTTCCTCCACAAACCAGCAGGTGCATTTTAATTTGTTGTGCCATAATTTTACTTCAGGTTTTTATTCGTCAATTGATTCATAATTTACCGGAATAATGCCTTCGACGAGTTCACCATTTTTTAGGTATTTTTCGATGATTTCATCAGCTTTTTTGAGGTCAACATATCCGAAAACGATAGGTTCTTCACCCGGACGTTTTACTTCGATGGTTGGTTCGGCGTAGCAATAGCCCATGTCGCCGGTTTGGGTTACCACTGCATCGATGCCCCGTTTATTGAGTTCCTCGATGAGGTAATCCATCACCACCTTTGCGCCAGAAGCAATACCGCTCGTAGCCATCCCTACTTTTATCTGGATGTACTTTTCTGGCTCATTGCTTTTTTCTCTGAGGTTGAGCTTTTTTTCAAGTTCTTCCTTTTTTAACTTCAGTTCGGCAAGCGATTTAATTTTCGTCATTTAATTTATGCCTCCGTGTTTTTGGTGTTTATTCGTAAACTTAATTATGTTAATTTATTGAATAATAGTCATTAATGCAAAATTTCCGTTCCCCGGATCATGGCGGCAAAAGTATGATGAAAGTCAATTAAAACCAAGAAATATTTGTGAAAATAATAACAGTGTTAATAAAATAACATTACCTGAGAGGGAAGTATAAGCAATGCATAGATATTCAATTAATTAGG
>CAYOWJ010000261.1:0-5149 GCA_964407625.1 uncultured Lentimicrobiaceae bacterium | reverse complement strand
TTCATGATCCCGAATTGTTCCAGAACGTCCGGTGGTATTGCTGTGCATGAGCGAAGGCGGTAAACAAAGAAGTTTTCGACATGCTGGTCGCGTTTAAAGATTTTGATAATTTCGGGCTTTTCGATAAACACAAAATATTTGCCGAAGAGCTTCGCGGGGTCCTGGAAATCGCGGCTGGATGTGATATAATAAGCATCCGAGTCTAACAGCAATTCATGCCTTTCGCGGTTTATCCAGGCATATTTGTGAATCCGTTCGAGATCGCCGATAGCGAGAAGGTCGATGCCGCGTGGACGTGCCACATAATAATCGAGGTGCGCCGCCGGAAACCAGCGATGCGAAAGGATTGGCGCCGTTACTGCCATTCGCTTCGAGAAAAAGTCATGGTCGGCAAATTCGTGGAATTTATACGCAAACTGCCGCCAGCCATACATATCGAGGGTTAAGTCGTTTTTACCAAGTTCTTTGGGGTTATCGGTTTTTGGAGTCTCAAAAATTCCCCACTTTATCTGAAATAATCCAATCGTAAGCCCGACCAGCAAAAAACCCATCGAAATCCGGATGTATAAAGGAAAAAGTATGGCCTTTTCGGGCTTGATGGCATTTTCGGATAACCAGGCTGCTGCAATAATAATCAGGCTAAGATAGGCAGGGCCGGTCCAGTGGGGCAAAGTCCGGTTGAATAATGCAAAAAATAAAAAAATAAAAATCAATGGAAACGAGGTGAGCAAAAAAATCCGGGTATAATCTTTCCGGATATTAATTTTCTTTCTTTTAAGCTCAATCAATGCCAGGATGATGATGCCGAAATTTACAGGATTGTTGTACAACACCTGTCCGAAAAGTTCGGTAAAGAAATAATCAGGCCTCAGGCCGGCACCAAAAATCCCTACACGATCACTCTGAAAGCTGAAACTGATAAAATTGTTTTCGATATTCCACAATATAACCGGCGAAAATATGACGAGCGAAATCAGGACTGAGATGTAAAGTTCAGCCGTTTTCAGCCATTTCCTGTTAAAGAAAATGATGTACAAACCAACTCCCACCCACAGGAAAACCGACGTATATTTCGACAGCATGGCCAATCCCAGGGGAATGCCGGCATAAAAAATAATGTTGCGGCTTGCTTTCGTTGTCTCCTTGTCAGGAAGGGCAATGATGATCATATACAAACTGAGGAGCCAGAAAAAAAGCTGTGGCGTGTCGGGCAGGATGAAAATGCCGGCAATCACAAAACAATATACCGACGCATTGTAAAGCATGGCGGCAAAAAGACCGGTGAGCTTATCCTTCACAGTTTTTCCGATAAGATAAATCAGCCAGGTATTTGCTCCTCCCAGGATTACGGCGCCTAACCGGATGAAAAATTCGCTATCAAAATATAAGTCGAAAGTGAAGGTCTGAATTAAAAAACCTACCATCGGCGGGTGGTCGAAATGGCTGAGTGCAGGATACAGCGCGTAGGTCCAGTAATAAACCTCGTCATTGCCCAGCTCGAGTGTCCATGCAAAAAAACCTCTGACAATTACCGAAAGTACGACGATCAGCAAAACCAGTCCGTTAAATTTCCGGTTGTCCGGAAGTTTGTCTTCGTCGAAAGCGATGATAGGTTTCATAAACAATAATAATGTGGGTGACGGGACAATAGTCTCCTTTTTTTATGCTTCATTTTAAGCAAGCCATACATCATGATGACAATTGCAAATATCAGGATAAAAACGCCCCGCGACATCCAGGTTTTGGCCAGGTTAATACCTGGCTTTGATGGCCGTAATGGCTCATTTCCGCTGTATCTGATTACAGGATTCAGATAATATCTTGTGGTGCCTGGAAAAGTTATTTCGGCGCGGATAAAAGCATCGCCAGGTGAGAATTTGTAAAACGCGGTTTTCGATCCGGTTGTCATTTTTTTATTGGTTCGGTTTGAACCAAAAAAAATGATGTCGTGAAATGGCTCGCTCACCGATACAAACAAGGTATCATCCTTCATCACGACGGAAGTAACAAGCGGAAGTTTTTTGTGGTCTTCGGCTTTTTTGGCAAGATCGGAACCTTCTTCCATAAAAACATCCACGCCATAAGCTTTTCCCTTGATAAGCGCATCAATTACATCATCGCCGCGGAGTGATGCTGTGTTAATAAACGTGCAAACCATCCCGACCTCATCGGGTTTAAAAACATCATGGGCATCGTCGCTGGCAACGATATAAGCAAGGTGGCCGGCAGTAAGGGCGGCATCCCAATGATTTATCGAAAAACTGCACTGGTTGAGCACTTCAATCAAATCGTAATTGGTGAGGTAGCGCATATCTTCGCGGGTGTATCCGGTTTTCAGGTCAGGGTGGGCCAGGGCAACAGCTTTGTTATTCTCTTTTAAAATATTGATGACATGCTGTTTGTGATTACGGTTTTGGTAAAAAGGATAATCCATCCAGCTCACTTTTCCGGCGCCAATGCAAACCTGGTGGGTTTTGCGTAATCCAAAACCATGCTCGTAAACGGGGATATAGTTTTTGGATTCACTCCCAAATCTGTTGATTTTCATGTAGTCGGAAATCACAATAATATCATAGCCTAATTGTTTGTAAACCGCATGAATGGCATCACTGGAATTATTCCTCCCGTTGGTGATTCCCCTCCACACTTTCGATTGAATCTGGAAATTACCCTTTTTCCAGGCTGTGCTGTCGATATTCTGGTAGGGATTATAGAATTTATCGCCTGAAAATGGCCTGGGTTCAGGGAAATCATAAACCGGCGCCCAGGCGTAAATCAGGAAAAAAGCAATGAAAAGCATGATAAAAAGCAACTTCACTAACCTCACTATAATTTTGTATTTTCTCTTTACCATGTTTATTAAAATTTGCATGAAATCCGTTCCCACCTTCTCAGCAAAATTAAGATTTATTCGATTTCACAAACTTTACAATTAAAAAGGTGTAAGATTTTTGTAACAATCCGTAAGTTTTAGAGTCTGATAAAGTTACTGGTAGTTTTTCATGTGAAGTGTAAGAAATTGTACAAACCAACACCCACATATTTTTAACATCTAATCAAAACTTAGTATTTTTGTAATAGAAAAATAAATAGACGCAGCATGCAAACAATGGTATTAGAAGGTAAATCTAAAACAGATCTGAAATTACTGGCTGATTTAGCCCGGAAACTTGGCATTAAAGTAAAATACTTAACCGAAGAAGAAAAGGAAGAAATCGGCTTAATCAGAGCAATTGATCAGGGTAATACCGGAGAATATGTTGACACCGGAGAATTTATAAAAAAACTACGTAATTGAGAATATTAATTGATAAGTCTTTTGAAAAAGACATTGAAAAAATTAGTGACAAACATCTTCTGAATTTGCTTGCTGATTTAATTGAAGATATCCGGAAACTAGACCAACTATCTGAAATAAAACATTGCAAACAATTAAAGGGCAGCAAAAAAGCATATCGCATCAGAATTGGAGATTATCGTGTCGGATTTATTTTCGATAACAACACCATAATATTCATACGCTTTTTGCATCGGAGTAAAATTTATGGCTATTTTCCTGATTAGGTAATAAATTTCTGAACCAGTATTTCATATTTTCAAGATCACACTATTCACTAAATAAAAAGATAAAATCACAAAAAAATGGAACAAGCAAAAAGATTATACCGGAATCGTTACGATACGGTAATTGCAGGAGTGGCAGGCGGCCTGGCAAAATATTTCAACATCGACCCGATAATTGCCCGCATTGTCTTTGTGGTTCTGGCTTTTACAGGAGGAGGAGGCCTGATAATTTACATCATTTTATGGATCGCCCTTCCCGTTGATCCGGATCTTTCATTTCATTCGTACAACTTCAAAAATACCTATCAAAATCCAGAACCTGCTGCAACTGATCAACCCTTCGAAGCTGGCACAGGCGGGGAAACCAAAACTGAAACCAACGCAGGGGGCGAAAGTTTCAGTCAAAAGTACGGACCTTATGCTGAACCCGAAAAAAAACAAGGCGAAGGAAACCTCATTGCTGGAATCGTGCTCATCGTTATCGGAGGATTATTTCTCGCAACACGGTTTATTTCGCACATCAGCTTTCGCGATTTATGGCCGGTACTGCTCATCGTTGGCGGTATTCTTATCCTGAAAAGCAGTTTAACAAAACCTAAAAATAATTACTGATGAAATCAAAAGGCGTATTTTGGGGCGTACTGTTAGTCGCCATCGGATTGCTCTTTGTGTTGCGCAATCTGGGATATTTCTACTTTAGCTGGTATTCTTTCCTGCGGCTCTGGCCGGTAATCCTGGTAGTGCTTGGGATTTCATTGCTTCCTGTAAAAGGTTTTATCAGGATAATCATCGCTTTTGTGGTGATTGCTGCTTCGGTAATTTTCCTGACCGACGAAACCAATGACCAGTCATTTCACTGGGGCAATCCCTGGAGCTGGAACTGGCAGGACAAAGACTGGAATAATGACACCAATGATGAAACTTACGATGACACCGATACCTGGAGCAACCAGTTGCTTACCGAAGATTATGATTCGGCCATCCAAAATGCAGTGCTCGATCTCGATGCCGTTGCAGGTGAGTTTAAGATTTTGCCCAACGAAACCTATTTATTAAAATTTGAGCGCGAAGGCAATGTGGGCAAATATTCGCTGGATGCCGAGAATGCCGGGAGTTCGGTTGTGCTGAAATTATCGATGAACGGCCAGAAAATCCAGTCGGGAAATGTAAAAAATGAAGCCACCATCAGCCTCAACCCAAAAGTTATCTGGGATTTGAAAGTTGATGCAGGCGCAGCAAAAATTGATTTCGACCTGTCACCATTCAAAATCGACCGCATCGATGTTGACGGTGGCGCCTCATCTTTAAAATTAAAACTTGGAGATTTATACGATAATACCGACATCCGCATCAATACCGGAGCTTCGTCCATTTTCGTCGAAGTGCCGCAGGCTGTGGGCTGCCAGTTGCGCACCACCACTGTGCTTTCGAGCAGAAATTTTGAAGGCTTCGAAAAAATCGATAATAGCCTTTATCAGACTGAAGGATACAGCACCGCCACCAAAAAAATCACCATAAAAATCGATGCCGCCGTTTCGGAAGTCAGGGTTGAGCGGTATTGATTTTTAGGCGTAAGGCGTAAGGC
>CAYOWJ010000260.1:0-5168 GCA_964407625.1 uncultured Lentimicrobiaceae bacterium | reverse complement strand
CCCATTTTGCGGGGATTGACGTACCACGAAAACTTTGGGTTTGAAATTTGAACCTCCGTCGAAAATCCTGCCCGGATGCTGAATGGTAAATTCAGATATTTCCGCACCTGCGAAGTGGCTCCATCAGCGCCAACCAACCATTTAAAACCAAATTTCCCAAAATTGGTGACGACATAATTCTTCTGAATATTTTTAATTATCACTGGATTCCGGATTTCGATGTTGGGGGCTTTTTTAAGCTCGGCTAACTGGAAATCAGAAAGGTCTTTGCGGGCGATGGTTTTTAACGGATTCTGGAGACGAAAGGTAAATTTCAGGCGGTTAAGGAAAACGGTCTGTTTATCAAAAACCCGGATTTTATCAGGTGGCAGACCGAAATTCCCGGCAAGTTGGGTAATCCCTCCACCGCAGGCTTTTGTAGCCAGTGTTTTACTTTTATCAATGATCAAAACCGAAAGCGAACTTCCGGCCAACGCGCTGGCACAGCTTAATCCGGCAGGGCCGGCGCCAATAATTACGACATCGTAATTTTCCTGCATCTGAAGATTTTTTATAGATACCGCTTTGTGGTTTTCTTATAATCAAGGTATTGTTGTCCAAACCTTTCGGTCAGGAATTTTTCTTCGTTGACGATGATTTTATGATGAATCAAAATTCCAACGACCGCAAAAACCAGGTTAAAAGGGTTGGGAACCATCATCACCGAGGCAATGGCGACGATAATTAAACCGAGATACATCGGGTTGCGGCTGAGTTTGTAAATACCGTTTGTCCGGAGTTGAATTACATCATTTTTCGGAAGTCCTAATTTTGTAAATCTTCCAAGATGAATCAGCGAAAAGCATAAAAACAGGACGCCTTCAAAAAAGATGAAAACACCGATCCACCGAAGGAAATCCGGAACCTCAAGCCAGGAAAGTTTAAATCCCAAAATTTCAAATAGCAAAAAACAATTTGGAAGCAGGATTAGAATTTTCCCCAGAAGTTGAACAGAAAGATTCATGGTAGCTCGTCCAAAAAGCTCGCCACCGGCGGCTTTTACCTTGTAAACCACCACAAAGAAAACGATACCCAAAGCGGCAAATAAAATCAGGATAAGCGTTTGCTGAATGTTCATTTTACAAATACTTCTTTAAGTGCGTTTACCCAGTCGGTAATTCGTTTTTTGGTGAGTTCCGGCTGGTTTTTTTCGTCAATGGCCAGGCCGACAAACTGATTTTCTCTGACGGCCAGCGAAATATCAAAATCGTAATTGTCGATCGCGGTAAAACCTGTGATGCAGGAGTAGGGTTTGATTTTATGGTACAAAATTCCCATGCCGTTCACAAAGCTGTCGCTCCACTCTTTTTGGTCGCCCACGCTGAAAAGTGCTACTTTTTTACCGGTAAAATCAATCTTTTCGAGCAAAGCTGCAAAATTCTCCCAGTCTTCCTGCATTTCGCCCAAACCCCAGGTGGAGGTTCCGAATACCAGGTTTTCATAACTTTCGATATCTTCCTTTTTACAGTTTTCGATGTTGTGCAGATCAGCGTTTTCTTCGCCAAACTGCGAATAAATCATCCCGGCAATTTTTTTGGTAAAACCAAGCGTTGAGCCGTAAAAAATTCCTGTTTTTTTCATTTTAAATTTTTTGATTAAAATTATGACTGGTCTAATCCAGGGTTCCTTCCCTTGCAAAAGTAAGTTTTAGAACAAACAGAAGGCTGTTTTGTTTTGGTTCCTTAGCATTAATCCGGTGTTTTCATGCCCTGGATCATAACCTCGGCTTGTCAGAAAACGCGAGCGTTGGGAACGATTTTTTAAGTGTAAATTTTTGCAGGCATTTAACCGAAAACAGAAATTCAGGCAAAGATTTGAGAATCGGTTCAATACTCAGAAAAAAGCAATATTTTTGGTCTCTGTTATTTATTAAAAATATGTTTGAAAAACTATGGAATTATTTGATAGATTGAGGGTTAATACTCCAAATGTTGTTCACGAAACGATTGATGGCGAAACAATTTTACTCGATTTGAAAACCGGTAGTTATTTTAGTCTTGATGGCTCCGGTGCGCTCATCTGGGAATTTATTGATAAAACCGGTGACTGGCAACAGGTAATCGGAGTGCTGTCCGCCGGTAATCCTGATAAAAGTGCACTTGTTTCGGCTTCGGTAACTGGTTTTGTTGAAGAACTTGTTAAAGAAGGTTTACTCGTTAAATCGAATAAGGAAATGCCCGTCGGCGATGCGGGCTTGCTCATGAGTCAGCTTGCCGAATTTGCCGGGGAATTTAAACCGCCGATTGTCAACAAATATACCGACATGCAGGATTTGTTGCTGCTCGACCCGATTCATGAAGTTGATGAAAAGGGCTGGCCCGAAAGCAAATCAGCCGGGCAGGAAAAACCATAAACAATGCGTTTTCAGATACAAAAATCCTTCAGTTTTTGATGAATCATTTATCAGGCAACCCTTTCCCATCCGAAAAGCATGAACTTCTTTTAAAGGCATCCCTTTTAAAAGGCGAAGCTATGATGGGTGCTTTTCGAAAATGGAAAGTTTTGGTTGATTTTGAAAAAGACATCGAATACGCCTCCTTTCGTACACTTCCACTTTTGTATTTTAACCTTCATAATCAGGAAGCTCATGACGACCTGATGCCTCGCCTGAAAGGAATTTACCGGAAATCGTGGTCGAAAAACCATTTGCTGTTTTTTAAGGCTGGTGAGGTGATTTCATATCTTCAAAATTCTGGAGTTCCGGTCATCATCATGAAAGGAATTGCCCTTTCGATATTGGTTTACCAGAATCACAGCATCAGGCCAATGGCTGATATTGATATTCTGGTTCCTTTTCCGCAGGCTTTAAAAACCATCGGATTGCTTAAAAATGCCGGATGGATCATGCAAAATCCGCATTACCTTGAGTTTAACCTGAAATATGGGCGCAGCATCACTTTTGTGGATCACGAAAAAACCGAACTCGACGTGCACTGGCACCCCATTTTTGAAGCACATGGCGATATTTCGGAAGCCGATTTCTGGGATAAAGCTATTCCTTTGCAGGTTGCCGGTATCCAGACTTTGTCGTTTTGTACAACCGACATTTTTTTCCATACCATTGTTCACGGTTTAAGATACAATCCTGAGCCGCCAATCCGCTGGATTGCCGATGGATTGGCGCTTCTGAAATGCAGCGAACTTCCGGTGGATTGGGAAAGGTTGTTGCATCACACCCAGAAATTTAAAGTCGCGCTTTACATGAAGGATGCGCTGAACTACCTTGTCAGAGAATTTGACGCACCTGTTCCCGCATCATTCCTTGCCGAAATCGGAAAACTGAAGGTTAAACGCATCGATAAACTGATTTTCGGTCATGCACAGAAATACGGTGACAAAAACCCGGAAACCTTCATCGAAAAAATGATCACCGTTTACGCCGCTTATATGCGGCAGACCAATAAAAACGGGTTTTTGGCCAGGCATATCGGGTTTGTAAAATATCTGCGGTTCCGCAACCAGGGAAAACCATTCTTCAGGATTTTGCTTTACCAGCTTTCACTTTTATTCAAAACGAGACACTAATTTTTCAGGATCTTAATCAGAAAGGGCATGATGTTTTCAAAAAAAACCACCGACAAAAAAACTCCGTTTTTATCCATTGTAGCGTGGAACTATTTTTATCAGTTTTTACGGCCTTACCGAATCAGGTTATTTGGCATTTCGCTGGGGTTTGTGTTTCAATCGATGCTCATCATCCCGACTTTGTTGCTTATCCGCATTCTTTTTGATGAAGCCATCCCCAAAAAACAAATCGACACATTTTTTTACATTGGTTTGGCTATCATGTCGATTCGTCTGCTGAATACATTGATTTCTTTGTTTTTAAGGAAAAAAAATCTCAAAATCGTCAATACAGCAATTTCCAAACTCAGAGAGGATTTAACAATAAGGTTTTTTTCTTTCTCCAGATCATATTATACCCGTGAAGACCTGGGAATCATTCATACACGCATTGTTCAGGATACCGAGCGCATCGGGGGAATGAGCAATGCATTGATTTCGGGATTGTTTTCGTCGGTGCTGATTATTTTAGGACTTGCATTGATCCTGATTTATCTGAACTGGTATCTTTTTTTGATTGTGATTGCTTTTTTGCCGGTACTGTTTTTCTCAAACATGTATATGGGTGGAGCAGTGAAAAAGAGTGTTCGTGCTTATCAGCGTGCCTTCGAAGGGTTTTCGAAAGGAACCCTGTTTCTGATGAAATTTATGGACCTGATCAAAATCCAGTCGGTTGAAGCTGATGAAAGTGAAAAACACATGGGGACCATCGACAATTTAAAGGAAAAATCTACCGACAAAAATTACATGTCCTCTGTTAACGGGCAATTACAGGCATTCCTTGTAGGAATTATAGGGATTATGGTGATGGTTGGCGGTGGGATTTCGGTTGCGATAGGTCGGATGACAATCGGCGATTTGATGGCTTTTTACATGGCTGCCAACCATTTACAATCACAACTCAACACCCTGAGTAACTCTTTTTCGACCATTATTACCGGAAATGAATCGCTGGTGACCCTTCATAACATTGCCATTCAACAGGAAACAGAGCCATATTCCGGAAACCGGCAATTCGACTTTACGGGGCGTCTGCAATTTCAGTCCGTTTCGTTCAGCTATACCGAAAAACCTGTTCTGACAAATATTTCATTCGATATTTCGCCTGGCAAACGTATCGCAATCATTGGCGAAAACGGTGCCGGAAAGTCAACCATCATTAACCTGATCCTTGGATTTTACAAGCCAAAATCCGGGATCATTACCGCTGATGGAATCAACTTTCAGGAAATTGATTTTAAACATTTCCGCAAGCAAATCGGGGTAGTGTCGCAGCATCCGCCGTTATTGCCGGCAACCATCCGTGAAAACATCCTTTACGGCAATCCTGATATTTCTGATGAACACCTGCTGGAAGTCGCACGGCTTACACTGGCGGATCAGTTCATCATAAACCTTCCGGACGCTTATGATACGCAGATTGGCGATAACGGTATTTTACTTTCGGGCGGCGAACGCCAGAAAATTGCCATCGCACGGGCCTTGCTTCGTAAACCCGGTTTGCTCATCCTCGACGAACCTACCAATCATCTCGACAATCAGGCAGTTAAAGATATCATGCAAAA
>CAYOWJ010000259.1:0-5194 GCA_964407625.1 uncultured Lentimicrobiaceae bacterium | reverse complement strand
CCTCGTCCGTTTCCCGGACCAAACCAGGGAGTTTGTTTTACGAAGGACTATGTAACGCCACCTTCCGACAACATTAATTCGTTGTTCACCGAGGACTTCTCAAGTGGTTGTCCACCAACCGGATGGACGGTTGTGGGTTTAGGGCAAACAAACTGGCAAACAAGCGCTACTAACAATGCCGGAGGCACGGCTCCCGAGGGCATGTTAAACTACGCACCTGCTTTTGTCGGAATTTCCAGGCTTGTTTCACCAGCCATCAATACTACCGGCTATAATGCGCTTGGTTTTGAATTTAAGCATTATGTTAACGATTATGGCGGAGGTTATGACCTTAAAGTTGAAACTACCAGTGATGGTACAACCTGGAATGAAGTATGGTCAATTGCTGTAGATGGAAGCGTTGGCCCCGAAACAAAATTAGTGCTGATTGATAATGGTGATGTTGGTTCTCCAAACTTCAAAGTAGCTTTCACTCTTGATGGCGACTCTTATCAGCTTAACTACTGGTATTTGGATGATCTGAATCTTTTTGAGGCCGCTAATCTGGACGCGGCTGTAGCAGCGGTTTATATTTCCTCAATCATCCCAACAGGAAACACCGTTACACCAAAAGCATTGGTTTCTAACCTTGGAACACAAACAGCTTCATTTACCGCAACTTTCAAAATCTTGCAAGGTGGGTCGGCTATTTACACGCAAAATTACAATGTTACAAATCTGGCTGGCTTCCAATCGGAGCTTGTAACCTATGCAAACTGGACTGCCATACAGGGAAATTATACTGCCGAAGTCACTGTTACTCTTGCCGGAGATGAAAATCCCGCCAACAATGTGCTTACAAAAGATTTCCAGGTTCTGGATAATCTTGTGATGAAAAAACCATTGTATGAAGAATTTACCAGCTCAACCTGTGCTCCCTGCGCCGAAGCAAATCCCATCATTGATGCTGTTCTTGCTGCAAATCCGGATGAATACAGCCTCATAAAATATCAGATGAACTGGCCAGGAAGCGGCGATATTTATTACACCGAGCAAGGTGGAAACCGCCGGGATTATTATGGCTGTTCGTGGGTGCCCGATCTTTATATTAATGCAACACAAATCGCAAATGCAGGCGACCTTACACAGGTCATGTTTGACGAATTTGCTGACAATGTAACTGCAATTGAGCTTACGTCAGATGCCAGCATCGACGAAAATATGATGATCACTGTTAATCTGAATATCAGTTCGGCGGCGGCTTATGCTGCAGGCCTTAAAGCACACATCGTTGTTGTCGAAAAAGTTACTGTTGGCAATGTTTCAACAAACGGAGAAACCGAATTCTATAATGTGATGATGACCATGTTGCCAGGATCCTCGGGCACCACACTGGGGGCACTTTCTGTTGGAAGTTCGGTTGACATTACCGAAACTTTTGACATGACGACCACCAACATGGAGGAACCCACCGATTTGCGTGTGATTGTTTTTGTGCAGGATGATACCGATAAAAGTATGATTCAATCGGAGATGATCGAAGTAGAAGCTGCAAATTTTGACACCTATGCTGTAAACTTCAATGTCATTGATAGCGACGGTGCCCCGGTTGAAGGTGCTGAAATAACTATGGAAAGCCAGGGAGCAATTACAACAAATGCCGCTGGTCAGGCTTCTTATCCGCAGATTTTCCCGGGAGTTTATGCTTACGGAATAACAAAAGCTGGCCTTGAAGGGGTTTCAGGAACTTTAGAAGTTATTGATCAGGAAGTAAACATCAATGCAACACTTAATATCCCGGATTACTATTATTATGAGGACTTTGAAGAAGGTTTACCCGATGATTATACAGCCATTGCATCTGGATGGAACTATGTTTACTGGTATGGCGGAAAAGTTATATTCTTCCGCCAGGATGCCGGCACTGCCGATGTTATGCTGGTTACCCCTGAATTTGACCTGAGCTTGGTTGATATGTTATATTTTACGGTTGGAGAAGCAAACCAGAATCCAACATTGAGTGTTGGCACCGTGAGCGATCCGGCAAACCCGGGGAGTTTTATCGAACTTGATAACTTCCCAGTTACTGCTGACTGGCAGGAATTATCAATTAAATTGTCAGATTATTCGATCTCTGATTCATACCTGGCTTTTAAATATTCGAGTGAGACTACCGGATTTTTCAGCCTCGATCTGGTAAAAATGACCGCTGCTGGTGGTTCGGGAGGAAGTTCGATTATCATCGAAACTTTCGATTATTATACTGCCGGACAGAAATTGGTTCAGCAAGCCATCGCTCAGGGAAAAGATTACTGGACAACCTGGAGCAACAGCCCCGGCAGCGCCGAGGATCCGATGGTAAGCGATGCAATATCGCATACAGGAATGAATTCGATGCTTATCGAAGGTACCAACGATGCCGTACTTTTACTTGGCGATAAAACCGAAGGAAAATATTCGTTGAGTTTTTATGTGAACATCCCGACAGGATTCTTTGGGTACTTTAATGTTTTGCAGGACTTCGCAGGAGCCAGCAGCGCATGGGGAACCCAGGCATATTTTGATGCAGGCGGCCTCGGAACCATTGACGCAGGTGGCGAAGGTGCGGGAACTTTCACCTATGCCTACGATACCTGGATCCCCATTGAAGTGGTTGTTGACCTTGATGAGGACTGGGCTGAGTTTTATGTGAATGATGTAAATATTATCGAATGGCAGTGGAGCCTTGGAACATTCGGAACTCCGGGACTCTTGCAGCTTTCGGCAGCTAACTTCTATGCCTGGAACGTTAACGGAACACCAAAAGCCTATTTTGAAGATATCGACTACAAAGCATTTTCGAACGATTTAATTTTCGAACCTTTCGAAGACTATACTTCCGGCGAAAAACTGGTTGAGCAAGCTGTAAATATGGGATTGACCTACTGGACGACCTGGAGCAATACTCCCGGTTCGGCCGAAGACCCAATTGTTTCATCAGAGCAGGCTTATGAAGGAACAAATTCGGTGCTTTGCCAGGGTACCAACGATTTTGTGATGTTGTTCGGCGACCAGACCTCAGGAAGCTACGCTGTAAATTTCCGAATGTTTATTCCATCAGGCAAAGTTGGATATTACAATATTCTTCAGGAATTTAGTGGAGGAACTTCAAAATGGGGATCGGAAGTTTACTTAAACCCTAACGGTATAGCTTTGTTGACAGCAGGTGGTACTGCCGGTGTCGCCACCTTTAATTACAATTATGACGAATGGTTTTATGTCGAAAACATTATTGATCTCGACAACGACTGGGCGCAACTGATTGTAAACGGAACTTTGGTTCATTCGTGGCAATGGAGCATTGGTGCTTCAGGCGGTGGTATCAACCAGCTTGGTGCAATGGATGTTTATGCGGCCACAACCAATGGCACACCATACTTCTTTATGGATAACATTCAATTAACACCCGGTTCAACGGTGGGAATCGGCGAATTAACCAATAAGCCTGTCGAAGCAAAGATGTTTCCAAATCCTGCCAAGGACGTGCTGAACATTACAAGCCCGGCTTTACTGAAAAACATCAGGATTATGAATTATCTCGGTCAGGAAGTCCTGAATATCGGGGTTTCTGGCAATTCGTTTGTAACTGACATTGCTGAGCTCCAAAGTGGTTTGTACCTTGTCGAGATAACCACCATCGATGGCACTGCAACTAAAAAACTCATCATCGAGTAAAAACACAAAGGTGAAGCGAGTTACTTTTTTTTAAGATTTACCTATTATTTGAATTAAGGTAATTATTGACTGATTATTTTGAAAAGGGGGCTTAGCAGGCTCCCTTTTCCTTTTATATCAACAGGCACAGGCTTCTGACCGGGGATTATTTTCCTGACTTGTCCTTTTTAGTGCGGCAAAAATTCAATTCATGTCAATCCTCAACAATCAATTCAGAGTTTAGCTTAATGAGCATTGCATAGAACAAAAAAAAATCTAAAAAACTTTTATTGCATTCTCAGAGCATTGAGCTCATAAAAGTGTTAGAACACAAATTTTTCATGTTAGTGCGTTAAAAGTCAATATTTATAATCATATAGTGCTGATAATCTATACTATAAATTTTATGAAAAGAAAGGGAGGACAAGTCAGGGGGCGTTCTTGATTTTGCCGGAGGCATTGTTGTTCATGCTACTGCTGGCTTTGCCGCCCTTGCTTTGGTATTTTATGTGGGTGCCAGGGTTGACAAAAATTCAACACCCAACAGCATTCCACTGGTTGCCATCAGCAGCGGGCTTTTGTGGTTTGGCTGGTACGGTTTTAACGCCGGAAGCAAGGCTACAGTTGATGGAATTACAGCCATAGCCTTTTTAAATAAAGATGTGGCTGTTTCGTTTGCAACTGTTGCATGGGTTATCATTGAATGGTCCAGGGAAAGGAAGCCAAAGTTTGTGGGTTTGCTTACCGGCTCCATTGCCGGGTTGGCAACAATAACGCCCTGTGCCGGGTTTGTTCCGCTCTGGGCGGCGGCAGTAATCGGCACCTTGGCTGGTATTGTTTGCTATCTTGCCGTACAGCTCAAAAACCGCATGAAATGGGACGATGCACTCGATGTTTGGGGTGTTCACGGAGTAGGCGGCGTTTTAGGGACAATTTTGCTTGGATTTTTTGCCACCAAAGCAATTAATCCTGCCGGTGCTGATGGCTTACTTGCCGGAGGCGGCGCTACTTTTAAGATGAAACAGGTTGTTGCTGTTGTGATTGCCTCAGCTTATGCTTTTATTTTTACTTACGTGGCGCTGGCTGTTATCAATCTTGTAACGCGGGTCAGGGTTTCCGAAGAAGAAGAAATGGTCGGACTCGATAAAGCACTTCATGGCGAAAAGGCCTATGATGACGGAGCTTTATAAAATGTGGGGAAGAAGTTTTTCGTGATTTGGAGTTTTAGAACCCGGCCATCTGGCTGGGTTTTTTATTCTCCCAAACACCTGTCGAAAGCTGCATTACAACATCAGGAATTTCACTGTTCGATAACCTTGAAGATTCATCTAACATTTTACATTCATATTTTGTACATTTGAAACGATATTTGATTTACAGAAATTTGTGAGATAACACTAAATATTTAAAGATGAAAAATCTGATAAAAGGCTCGCTATTGTTGATGTTTATAATGGTAGGGGTATTCTTGTTTTCCCAGGAAAATTGCAAGGTTTTAAAACCTGAGATTTCCGGCAGCTAT
>CAYOWJ010000258.1:2853-5238 GCA_964407625.1 uncultured Lentimicrobiaceae bacterium | reverse complement strand
AGCAGCATCAATATCGAAGGGGGAAACTCAGGTTCCTTGTATGGAGGTGAAGGAGGTGGACATGATTTGAGCAGTCAAATAGGTATTATCGGGTTGAAGCATTTCAAACAGATTAACAGCAAATCTTATTTTAGCTCTAATATTGGATTAAACTATTCAAATTCGGGGCAAACGGATTATGACTTTGACCGAATGAGCGATTCCGCGTACACAAAATCAGAAAACAGGGTTACCAAAACAGGCTATAATTTTGCTACAAGTTATAATTCAAAAATAAGTTCAAGGCTGTTTATAAAAGTGGGTATTCAGGATGAACTTATCGGGTTGAATCTTTATTACCGGACAAAAGACAGGATTCAATCGGACTGGAATCAGATCTGGGATTATAACAATTACACCAATCTGGCACAGGCTTACGTCCATGCCAAATATAGTTTTAATGATAAACTTACCCTCAATGCAGGTTTACATTCCCAACTGTTTTTCTTAAATAATTCTCTTTCAGTTGAACCGCGTTTGGGATTGAATTATGAAGTAAATCAGAGGAGTAGTTTGAGTTTTGGCTATGGACTTCATTCGCAAATGCAGCCCATTAATGTTTACTTTTTACAAACCCAGATTGCTGATGGCTCCTACGTTTATAATAACGAGAATCTTGATTTTACAAAAAGCCATCATTTTGTGTTGGGTTACGATTTGCAACCCATAAAAGACTGGCGCTTAAAAGCAGAAGTTTATTACCAATATCTCTACAATGTGCCGGTGAATACTTTTTCGAGCAGCTACTCCATGCTAAATACCGGCGCAGGTTTTAAGACTGATTTGGAAGACAGTTTAGCAAATAACGGAACCGGAACAAACTATGGATTGGAACTGACCGTAGAGAAATTTTTCAGCCTCGGATATTATGGGTTGTTTACGTCGTCCATTTACAGTTCCAAATACAAAGGAAGCGATGGAGTGGAACGGAACACGGCATTTAATGGGAAATACGTTTTCAATATTCTGGGAGGAAAAGAATGGAACGTGGGAAGCGAAGAACGTAATAAAATCTCCGCCGATATTAAATGTACCAACGCCGGAGGAAGGGCTTACACACCTATTGATCTGGAAGCATCCAATGCAGTTGGCCACGAACAATTATCTTCGGACGCATATTCGGCTTTTTATCCCAATTACTTTCGTTTAGATTTCAAACTTGGGTATACGCATAACAGCCGGACGAAAAAACTTTCGCAGTCATTTTTCATCGACCTCCAAAACATCACGAACAACGATAATGTTTTCTCCGAAAGCTATGATGATAGGAGCAAGACGATAAATACCACCTATCAGCTTGGGTTTTTTCCTAATTTTATTTACAAAATACAGTTTTAACTGGCTATGTTTTTAATTTTGCGATATGAAATCACTTTCGTTGAATAATCGGAAAATTGAGGTTTTATTTTACCTTGTAATTTGGGCACTGGTTTTTTCGGTGCCTTATTTTAGCGAACGCAGTTCGGGGCAAATCAACTGGCATGAAGTGACGAGAAATTGGATGCCTATTATTGGCTATCTGGTCATTTTTCTTGTAAATGTTTATGTTTTGGTGCCGCGATTGCTTTTAAAAAAGCGATATTGGTCGTACTTTGCTTTCGTTTCACTTTTTATATTTGTTGTGATTGCCCTCAATATTTTCAACGCTCCGCCACAAGGCGCTTCCGAAACAAATTTCCCACCAACCGAAAACAGCGCAGCCGACAGGCCTTCATCCATGCAAAAACCACCTTTGATGGCTTTTGCTGATAATCTTATCATTTGTATCCTCATTATAGGCGCTGGTACTACATTTAAACTGATGGCGAAATGGCTGAGCGAGGAAAAATTGAGAAAAGATATCGAGAAAGCGCATCTCAAAACCAACCTGGCATTGCTTCGGCATCAGGTAAGCCCGCATTTTTTTATGAATACGCTCAACAACATCCATTCGCTCATCGAAATGGATACCGAAAAGGCACAGGATGCGATTGTACGGCTTTCGACGCTGATGCGGTATTTGTTGTATGATGCAGCCCAAAACACGATTGAACTGAAGAAAGAAATCGAATTTATACGCAGTTTTATATCGTTGATGCAGCTCCGGCATTCGGATGAGGTTGTAGTTACCACAATTGTTCCCGAGCAAATTCCCAATGTTACAATACCACCGATGCTTTTTATTTCGTTGCTCGAAAATGCCTTTAAACATGGTGTAAGCTATCCTTTGGAATCGTATATTCATTTCGAGCTCCGGTTTGATAAAGCAGCGCTCACGTGCATCATCAGAAACAGCAAACATAAAATTGCTGCAAATTCACAGGGCGAATATTCGGGCATAGGCCTCGATAACATTAAAGAAAGCCT
>CAYOWJ010000258.1:0-2753 GCA_964407625.1 uncultured Lentimicrobiaceae bacterium | reverse complement strand
CAATTTCCTGAAGGCCGCAAACAAAGTGAAAAACCTTATTGATTTGTCTTCAAACAGCCAAAAAGAAAGCCTCCGGGCAACGGCAAATCATTTGTTTGTAAAATCGGAATATAAACTTATTCGCATCGAACTCGACGACATCAAATACATCGAAAGCCAGCACGAATACATCAAGATATTTTTGATTAACAGCAATCCGGTGATGACACAGGTCAGCCTGAAAAGCATCGACGAGCAACTTCCATCCGACCGGTTTATGCAGGTTCATCGGTCGTTTATCGTCAATCTGGCCCGGGTTTCAGTGATCGAACGCAACCGGATTGTGTTCGACGACAAAATTTACATCCCGGTCAGTGAGCAATACAAAGAAAAATTCCAGGAATACATTGATAAGAATTTTGTTTAAGCTTTGGTTTTTCATTGGTTAAGATATCTTATCAGATAAAAATCATCATCCAGACTATCCGGCATTTTAAAGGAGGATTTATGGCGTCATTTTTCAAGATGAATGAAATCCTGACGTCAGTAAAACACGCTTACCACAATCTTTATCAAAACAGAAATAACCGGGGTGATCCGGAATTAATCTGTTGCTTTACTTCAGAATGTTAATTTTGCTTTGCAAAGGAGAGGAAAAGAATTTGGATCCTCCATCATTCATTTAACAAAAACTGAATTTTCGATATGAACAAACTGATCACCGGGGCATTCATCATTTTCACCGTTTTACTGGTGTTTTCATCGTGCAACAATTCTGAAAAAATGCCTGTCGCAAGGGTTAATATTACCGAATACCAAAGTTCAAAACCTTACACGCGCTGGTGGTGGTTCGCATCAAAATTTACAAAAGAAGATATCCGCGAACAGCTTAAATGGATCAAAAACAACAATTTCGGGGGCGTGGAAATCGCTTTTATTTATCCCATAAACCGTAATCCAAAAGCTGAGCGGTTTGAATGGCTTGGCCCGGAATGGCAGGATATGGTAATTTACGCCAAAACCTGCTCCGACAGCCTTGGGCTTGGTTGTGATTTTACTTTTGGAACTTTGTGGCCGTTTGGAGGAACATTTGTAAGCGATGCCGACCGCACCAAAAAATGGGGCGACAGCGCCTTTAAGCAACCACTCAGACTTTCGTGGACCCATCCCGATACCGGAAATGTACTCGATCATCTCAATAAAGAAGCCTTCGGGCGTTATGCTGACGTCATGGGCAAAGCCCTTTTACCCGCACTGGCAGGCGCTCAGTCATCGGTTTTTTGTGATTCGTGGGAAGTGGAAACCAAATTCCTCTGGACAGATGGCTTTGATGAAAAATTCCAGGAAAAGTTCGGCTACGATATCAGCCCTTTCATGGACAGTATCTACACAGCTTCGAATTCCGGCCCCAGGTACGATTACATGAAACTTATCGCAGCGCTGGTTTTGGATGAGTTTTACATTCCTTTCACCGAAAAGTGCCACCAGATGGGTGCGCTGAGCCGGGTTCAATGTGCCGGATCCCCCACCGACCTTATGACTGCTTATGCTTCGGTTGATATTCCTGAAACCGAGGCCATGCTTTACAATCCGCAATACACAAAAATTGTAGCCTCAGGCGCTGCACTCGCCGGACAACCCATTATCAGTTCCGAAACTTTCACCTGCCTTTATGGTTGGCCGGCCATCCATTTTCGTGAAGAGCAAACCGCCGACCTCAAACTGGTGGCCGATGCCCTTTTCGCAAACGGCGTCAACCAGATCATCTGGCACGGAATGCCTTTTAATACCGTCGGGAGTGACTCTGTGTTTTTTTATGCCAGTGTACATGTCGGTGAACAAGGAAGCCTGGTTAGTGAGATTCCGGTGTTCAACGATTATATGACTAAAATTTCCGAAAAAATGCGCTTTGGAAGGACCTATTCTGATGTTGCCGTTTATCTGCCGATTGAAGATGTGTGGGTTGCAGGTGAGTTGCCCAAAGAACTCCAGCTTCCGTGGGCATGGGGAACCTATGAATTTCGATACAACGATTTCGATAAAGAACTTGAGGGATACCATCCACTTTGGATAAATGACCATTTTCTGAAACAGGCCGAATATAAAAACGGGAAACTTTGCATCAACGATTTGAAATTTGAAATGCTTTATGTTGATGTGAATTTTATGGATAAAGAAGCGCTCAAAACCATTCTGAAACTGGCTAAAGAAGGGTTGCCGGTTTGCCTCAAAAGGACCCCGGAAGAGCCTGGCTTTAAAAAGGATGAGGATTATGAAGCATTGGTGGATAAACTCAGGCAAATGCCTGGCGTAAGCAATACATTTGCCGGTTGTATTAAAGTTCTCCCATTAATCCAGGGCGAAAACCTGCCTGAATTCTGGTGTCGCACCGACGGAACGACATCGATTATTTTTTTCGCCAATCCCGGAAGTAAGGACCTGGCTTACCCGATAACCTATGGCCAATCCTTGCAGGATTCAGCAATTATCCAAAAGGTGGTAATTAATTTTAATGGGAAAAGCACACCGGTTGTTTTAAAATTTGAAACCTATCAATCTCTTTTGCTGGTGATTGATGAAAGTGGAAATATGAAGTTTGAAGATGTAACTTTTACTCCCAAGAGGCCGGAAACTGAGAAAAATGTGGCCATTTAATTTAAACAGAAGTCTCCTAAAAAATCTTCGGATACTTAAACGGATTTGCGCTGTGCATCAGGTTGTAAAAGGCATCAAAAACATCTTCGGCATTCTGGTTTGAAAAATAATCGCAATCA
>CAYOWJ010000257.1:0-5285 GCA_964407625.1 uncultured Lentimicrobiaceae bacterium | reverse complement strand
TTGCGCTGGCTAAACCAGTCCTTCACCGCCATCGCATATTCATCTCTGGTGAAAAACGGAGTTCCCTGTGAAATCATGCTCAAAAAGTTGTTCGAACTAATAAAAGTATTATAGCCATCAGCGTCAGCCATTTCGACCGAAACGTTCATTTTTTCCAATTGATCGAGAACTTGTTTCTCGATAACCGCTTTTTGTGCGTCGGTCAGTGGCGGATTCGGATTTTTACAAGCCCCAAAAAACAAAATTGCTATGAGGCCAACAAAAAAGAGATGTTTTTTCATTTCGGATAAAATTTAGATTTAGTCGGGCAAAACTAAAATAATTAATGTTCTAATAAAATTTTGGAGTGATTACTTTTGCCCAATAATTATAAAAAACCTGCTATGACTTTTCCTGACATTATCGGAACCATCGGCGTAAGCCTGCTGTTGCTCGCCTTTTTCTTAAACTTATTCGGATTTATCAGCCAGGAAGGAAAAGTTTATATCCTGACGAATCTTCTGGGCGCGGCAATTGCCTGCTATGCATCGGTGCTCATCGGTTTTATCCCATTTATCATTCTCGAAGGAACCTGGAGTTTTGTTGCCTTTTTGGCTTTGATAAGACCACTCTTTAAGAAAGTTTAAAACTCAAATTACAAATCTCAAATCTCAAATTCAGGATTTAATTTTTGGTTTTTTTGAAATTTGAATTTTGGTGCTTGAGTTTTGAATTTTGGTGCTTGACTTTTTAGTCATGCCTGAGCGCCTTCACCGGATCAATCCGGGCCGCGCGGGTGGCAGGGTACAAAGCCGCTGCAAGGCTGATAATTAACGAAAAAGCAAAAGCTCCCAGAATCAACCAAATGGGGAAATAGAAAAGATCTACCGGGTCCTGGCCGGAAGGAAGGAATTGTGTGTTCATCACAAAAGTGGCAATCTTTGTAACAATCCAGCCAAGGATAAGCCCGAAGATAGCGCCGATAAAGCCAATAACAGCGGCCTCAACAAAAAAGATCATTTTGATTTCGTTTTCGCTTCCGCCGATGGCTTTCATGATGCCGATTTCGCGGGTACGTTCCAGAATTGACATCACCATCGTGTTGATAATTCCCAAACCAGCAACAATCAATGCAATTGCCCCGATGGCACCAAGAAGCGAATCTAAAATAAGAAAAGCGCGTTTGATTTCGGACAATTGATCGGCGATCGAAAAAACACCGACTTTCATCTCCTGAAGTGCCTTTTTAACCTCGTCCATTTTTTTCAAATCGCTGATGCGCACTTGAATTGAGCTGTAGGTGCCGGCTTTGTGTTTGCTGTCTAAAAGGTCGTAAACACTCGAAAATCCAAGTTTTGGGATTTTTTGTGCCGTGCCTATGGGAATAATAATTCCACCACTGAAACCGCGATTCCCAAAAGGGCCGGACTTTTTTAGGATGCCACTAACTTTTAGTAATGTTACAGTTTCATCAAAAGGCAATTCCGGCTTATTGCGGAGCATGCTGAATAAGGCATTCGGGATTTTGGAAGCACTCACCGAAAGCGAAACAACGCGAATGGTTCTCCCTAAAATCGAATCAGCACTTACAATTTTTACCGCTTTAACCGAATCTTCTTTCGAAAGAACCGGCGTTTCACCCTCTTTTTTGAGCCTGATGTTAAACTGCCATAACGCATCTTCCCGAATAACCACGCTGTTCGACGTGTCGTTTTCAAAAAAAATGCCGGCAAGCATGTCATTAAACGGCTTAAACTTTTTAATAGCGGCGGGCATTGCCTGAAAACGGATGCTCGTTGAATCGCCCAGCAGCGTTACCCTTGCGGGGAATTCCATGTTTGGATAGGCCATTTCGACACCCGGAATATTTTGTATGGCCCGAAGCATCGAATCGGTGAGCGGAACGCTTTCCTGCTTGAAAGTTTCGGCCATTTCGGCCACCGAGCCGGAAGCAATTTCATCAATATTCACCTGTTTTGGTGTAACGGTTATACTGGTAAAAACATCGTTATTTTTAAAGGCATCGGTCACGTTTTTCTGCATTCCGGTGCCAAACGAAACCATCGAAGTAAGCGCGCCAATGCCGATAACGACACCAAGGGTGGTAAGCAATGTGCGGAGTTTGGTACGCCAGAGGTTCGAAAATGCCAGGATGATCATGTCCGTAAAATTCATAAAACCTCCGTTTTTGTAAGTTGATCAACAATTTTCCCGTCTTTCATCCGGATAATATGGTCGGAAATAATTTCGGCGGTTTCGAGGTCGTGCGTTACCAAGATGACGGTAAGATGATGGTTTTTATTCAGGTCGCGGAGTATTTCGATAATTTCTTTGGATGTTTCGCTGTCGAGGTTGCCGGTTGGTTCGTCGGCGAGCAGCACTTTGGGGTTGTTGGCCAGGGCGCGGGCAATGGCCACACGCTGGTTTTCGCCACCCGAAAGTTCATCGGGAGTGTGCGTTAGCCTGCTTCCAAGACCAACCTGGGTTAGCAAATCCGTCGCTTTTTTACGACGAAGATTCCTCGGAACACCTCCAAAAATAAGTGCCAACTCTACATTTTCGAGGGCATTCCGCGATTTTACCAAATTGAACGATTGGAAAATCATTCCAACCGAAAACCGCCGGTGATTGGCCAGTTCGCTACGCGACATCTTTCGCAGGTCTTTGCTGTCGAAAATGATAGTTCCCGCACTGGCTGTGTCGAGGCCACCAACGAGGTTGAGCAGTGTTGATTTTCCCGAACCGGATTTCCCGACGATCGAGAAAAACTCGCCTTCATTAATTTCAAAAGATACATCGTGGAGAGCCGGAATATCAACTTTGCCTTTTTTGTAGGTTTTTGCCAGCCCGATTGTTTGAATGAGTGCCAAAATGATGGTTTTTAAATGAAAGATTAATGACGGAAAAAGGACAGAATTATTACAAAAGTAAATAAACACTCTGGGCATTTTATGGCTAATCTTTTCGGATCCCCAAAAAATTGCTTTAAGATCAACGCATGAATTTTTCATTTTACCCACAAGATGTTACATAAATCTTGAATATTTACCCCCAAGATGTAACAAAGAATGTGTAATTTTACCCACAAGATCAAACATTAGCATTGATTATTAATAAATTAGAAAACTATGTGTCCTCCCTATAGCTATCGGGATGCCTATTGTGGTTAAAATCGGGCATGAATAGCATTTAAAAACGAATACCATGGTAAAGAAAATCACAAAACAACCCACCAAAGAAAAAACCCCAAGACTTGGTCGAAAAGCAATGATGGCAGGCATCCTGAGCCATTTTGCAGGGCTTCCCTTCGAGTCGTTTAATTACAAGCAAATTGCCCACGTTATGGGTGCGCTCGACAAAGCCGCCAAAAATATGGTTAACGATATTCTCGAAGACCTTGCCCTGACCGGAGACCTCATCGCGCTGCGACGCGGAAAATACCAGATCAATCCCGAAAAACTAGCCGAGATTACCCGTGTAATGCCTTTTGTTACCGGAAAAGTTGATATGAAACAAACCGGCAAGGCTTACGTGATTACCAAAGAGCTGGAGGAAGATGTTTTTATCGATTCAAATAATACCGGACGAGCCATGCACGGCGACACGGTAAAGGTTTCGCTCTTCCCGAAACGTAAAAATCATAAGATTGAAGGGCAGATCATCGAGATTATCACCCGTGCCAAAACGCGGTTTGTTGGAACCATCGAGAAAAATCCAAAATTCGCCTTTCTCATCCCCGATAATCCAAACATGCCCACAGATATTTTTATCCCGCTCAGCGACCTTAAAAATGCCAAACAGGGCGATAAGGTGGTCGTCAGGATGACCGAGTGGCCCGAACATTCAAAAAATCCTTTTGGCGAGGTCGAAGAGGTGCTTGGCCGTCCCGGCGAAAACGAGGTCGAAATGAAGGCCATCCTTGCCGATCATGACTTCCCGCTTTCTTTCTCCAAAAAGGTTGAACAGGAAGCCCAAAAAGTGAAGAATGAAGTTTTGGCCAATGAAATTAAGAAGCGCCGCGACTACCGCGATGTGCTCACTTTTACGATAGATCCTGTTGACGCCAAGGATTACGACGATGCCATTTCGTACAAAAAACTCGAAAACGGCAACCATGAGGTGGGCGTGCACATTGCCGATGTTTCGCATTATGTACAGCCCGGCGGCGCCATTGATGAGGAAGCTTACAGCCGCGGAACCTCCATTTACCTGGTCGATCGCGTGATTCCGATGTTGCCGGAGGCGCTGTCGAATTTTGTGTGCTCCCTCCGTCCCGATGAGGAGAAACTTTGCTTTGCGGCAATTTTTGAGATGGACGATGATGCGAAAATTTTGAATGAGTGGTTTGGGAAAACCGTGATCCGCTCCAACCGCCGGTTTGCTTACGAGGACGTCCAGAAAATTATCGAAGAAAAAACCGGTGAGATGGCCGATGAAATTGCCATTTTATACCAACTTTCTTCAAAACTGCGGGATGATCGTTTTAAGAAAGGCTCCATCAATTTTAAAAGCGAAGAGGTAAAATTTTATCTCGACGAAAAAGGAAAACCCACCGGCGTTTACGTAAAAATTCAAAAGGAGGCCAACTGGCTGATTGAAGATTTTATGCTGCTGGCAAACCGCAAAGTTGCCGAACGCATTGGCCGCAAGCGTGGTACCACCGAACCAAAAACTTTCGTTTACCGGATTCACGACCAGCCTTCGCCCGAAAAACTGAGCCAGTTTATGCAGTTCATTGGGAAATTTGGCTATAAATTGCGGGTAACTTCTGCGATTGGACTTGCCAAATCGTTCAACGAGCTTTTTACGGAAGTGAGCGGCCGCGGCGAGGAAAACCTTATCGAAACCCTCGCCATCCGCACGATGATGAAGGCCCGCTATTCGACGCACAATGTCGGGCATTACGGCCTGGCTTTCCCGTTTTACACCCATTTTACCTCGCCCATCCGCCGTTATCCCGACCTGATGGTTCACCGCCTGCTCGAACGTTATCTCGAGAAAAAGCCGTCCGTTGATGAGGCAGAATATGAAGAAATGTGCGAACACAGCTCGGACATGGAAAAAAAGGCCGAGGAAGCCGAACGCGCCTCGGTAAAATACAAACAGGCCGAATATATGGCCGACAAAATCGGGCAGGAGTTCGACGGACTGATTTCGGGTGTTTCAAAATACGGCATTTTTGTGGTGATCAAAGAAAATAAATGCGAAGGCATGATCCGCCTGAGCAACCTGAGCGACGATTTTTACTATCTCGACGAAGAAAATTACCGTGTAATCGGCCACCAGAGCGGCAACGAATACAAACT
>CAYOWJ010000256.1:3458-5286 GCA_964407625.1 uncultured Lentimicrobiaceae bacterium | reverse complement strand
CATCCCAATTTTATTGGCTTGTTCGATGGCGTTGATGATGTTCTGTGAATTTCCTGAAGTGGATAAAGCCACCAGAACATCGCCTTTGCGGCCATTTGCGATTACTAAACGCGAATAAACATCATTAAACGAATAATCGTTGGCCACTGCAGTAAGATAAGAAGTATTCGCGTGAAGTGCTTCGGCGTACAAAGGAGGCCTGTCGAAATAATACCTGCCCGATAACTCGGCAGAAAGATGCTGTGCATCAGCAGCGCTTCCGCCGTTTCCGCAAAACAAAACTTTACCATCCTGTTTGTAACAATCAATAATTTTATCGGCAACAGCCTGAATATTTTGAAGTAAATCTTTATTATTCAGGATTTTTTGCTTGGTATCAATTGAATTTTTAATAGAATTTTCGATCATAAAAACGATATTTCAAATTTTAAGTTTGCAAATATAGTTTTTTTGGAGAATCGTGTTTCAGAACGCCCATGTCGTCAATCCGTGTGTGGTAAATTCGTAACGCTTTACCTGACCACCAAAGGCTTCGAGGGCTTTTACCACCTTTGAACGCGTATTTTGAGGACAATAAAAAAAGATAAAACCTCCCCCACCGGCACCGGAAATTTTACCACCGGAAGCCCCATGAGCTTTTGCTGCGCTATAAATCTCGTCAATCATCGGGTTGGTGATTCCTTCGGCCATTTGTTTTTTATTTTCCCAACCAAAATCGAGTATTTCGCCAATTTTCTCCAATTCACCTTTCAGGATAGCTTCTTTCATCAGAATAGCCTGCTTCTTTAGCTGGTGCATGGCTTCGATGGATTTTTGATTTTTAGCAATTACATTCCTGCTTTGTGCTTCAATAATTTTTGACGAAAGGCGGCTTGTTTCGGTATAGTACAACACAATGTTGTGAGCCATTTCGTTGAGGTATTTGCTTCGGATGCGCAATGGATTTACGATGACTTTATCATCATTAAAAAACTCCATAAAATTTACCCCGCCAAAAGTGGCAGCGTATTGATCCTGCTTTCCTCCGGCCATTTTTAAATCGTTACGCTCAATTTCATAAGCCAGGTGAGCCAGGTCGTATTCGCCCAACGGGAGCCTGAGCCACTCCGAAAAAGCCCCCAAAATCGTCACCACCAGCGTTGACGAAGTCCCAAGGCCGGAACCTGGAGGCGCATCAACATACGTTGACAAAGTAAATGAGAGTTGTTTGTGGGTAAAATCTTTTACAATGCGGTTATAAATTCCTTTTAAAAGATCAAGCTTCCCGTCAATGGGCAGGTGAAGTTCGCTGTTCAAAACGATTTCCTCGCTTTTATCAATCGAATTTAAAACTATTTTGCCATCGGTGCGGGGTTCGATGTTGGCATAAGCGTACATGCTGATGGTGGCGTTGAGAATTGCTCCTCCATAAATATCGGAATATGGGGCAACATCGGTGCCGCCGCCTGCCAGGCCAATGCGTAAAGGTGCTTTGCTTCGGTAAATCATGAGTTTTTCAGATTAATTTATCAATCGTTTCGATCATCTTTTCCCACGAGTATTTCAATTTTTCAATTTTGATGTTGTTGATAAATTCGGCTTCCCGGTTTTGATGATAAAAGCGGAAAATGGAATCTGCAATTTCGGTAGCATCGGGGTTAACGACAAAACCAACTTTTCCGTCAGGAACAATTTCGGCAAGGCCGCCAACATTGGTCGTAATCATTGGTTTTTCGAAATGATACGCAATTTGGGTAACTCCGCTTTGCGTGGCATCTTTGTAAGGTTGAACCACAATATCGGCTGCATTAAAATAGTCGGCAACCTGGCTGTCGGGGATAAAATCGTT
>CAYOWJ010000256.1:0-3358 GCA_964407625.1 uncultured Lentimicrobiaceae bacterium | reverse complement strand
AACCTGGCGCGACATTGCCACAAAACCATCAACAGGCTTAACAAAATAATTCGCCAAAAGCCTGTCACCAGGCCGTTTTTCGTGCGGAACAATGTTGTCGAGAATCGAGATAATCCTGGTTTTCCGGTTTTTTTTAACGATTCGGGAAATCGTTCCCAGACACGGTCCCATAAAAGGAATCCAGAATTTTATGATGAGCAGGTCGGGTTTCATGTTTTTTATCTTCCACCCTACCCTAACCCAATTTAACGGATTAATCGAATTTACACAGGTTTCGATATCGAGATCTTCAGGAGGTGGTTCACTCGAAAACTGGGTTTTCCCGGGAAATAAAAAACCAGGATATTGTAACGAAAAATTGATCATTTTCACCACATCGCCATTTTGGATAAAGGCTCTTGCAAGCCGCTCATTATAAGCTGCAAGCCCACCTCTTAAAGGGTGGGCTGAACCTAAAATAACTACTTTTCTTGTGGGTCCGGTTGTGTACATTTTCTAATCTGTGGGTGAATCGCCAACCCTTTTTTCGATCAAATACTCATTACGGTGAAACGAGTTTCTGGAAATCATTTCAGCCAGAAAACCAGCCACAAAAACCTGCGTTCCCATCACCATTGCCAGTAAACCAAAATAAAACAATGGCCGGTCGGTCATTTTAAATTCCAACATAAAATACTTGGCGTAAGTAAGATAGGCGGCGATTAGAAAACCAATAAAGAAAAGTAATGTGCCTAATAATCCAAAAAAGTGCATTGGGCGCTTGGCAAACTTCGAAACAAAAGTCAACGAAATCAGGTCGAGATAACCTTTCATAATGCGTTCGAGGCCGTACTTTGATTTACCGTATTTTCGGGCATTGTGGTTTACGACTTTTTCGGTGATTTTTGAAAAGCCTGCCCACTTGGCGATAACCGGGATGTAGCGATGCATTTCACCGTAAATCTCAATATTTTTTACAACAACATTTTTGTAGGCTTTTAATCCGCAATTAAAATCGTGAAGCTTAAGTTTGGAAATCCTGCGTGTTGTCCAGTTAAAAAATTTTGATGGAAGCCTCTTCCCGATAGGATCATGGCGCTTTTTCTTCCAACCTGAAACGATATCAAAACCTTCGTTTTTAATGAGCCTGTACAAATCTGGAATTTCTTCAGGGCTGTCCTGAAGGTCAGCATCCATCGTGATAACCACATCGCCTTTAGCGAGATCGAAGCCACGGTTGAGTGCAGCAGATTTGCCGTAATTGCGTCTGAATTTGATTCCTTTAATGTTTGGGTTGCAGCTGTTTAAATCCTCAATAATTTGCCATGATTTGTCAGTACTGCCATCATCAATAAAGATAATTTCATAGCTAAGATTTTCATGCTTTACAACCCGCGCAATCCAGTCGGTCAGCTCGCCGAGGGATTCTTCTTCGTTTAAAAGGGGAATAACAATTGAAATATCCATTAAAACAATTTTATTAAACAAACTGCTGCTCTTCTTTTTTCATAAAAGCTGCAACAATAGCAGCAATGACGAGGCTGGCGATAGCATTAAAAACTAATACCATAATGGCCATAGCCCCGGGAGTCATAAACATTTTAGCATAACCCATTGCAACATCAACCTCCTGTTCGGTAATGTTTGGATTACTGTCGTACATATTCTCCTCGGCTGTTTCAATCATTTTCAGAACTTCCTCAGGAGCAATAAACTGGAAAAACACAAAGAAATAAACCGAAGTCAAAATTCCGGCAAAAAGCAAAGTCAGGAATCCATTCGAAAAAGCCTGACTGTAAGTAAGAAAGCCATTATTTTTTTCGCGGTATTGTTTCACTGCTAAAACCACACCTATGAGCATAAAAAGGTAAGAAAAATACTGCAACCAATTTTCGCGGTCAACATTAAAAATCCACAGCAAAAGCGCATAAAATATCAGGACAATTCCAATAATTACGCCATTGTTTAGGGCGATTTTTGAGTTTGAAGGTACATTTTCATTCATAATTCTTCTATTTTTAAATGAGAGGCAAATGTAATAATCAATGCTGTAAAAAGTAAAATTATTAAAAAATATTGCTGTATTCCGTGAAAATACTATTTTTGCAGCGGGTAAGTCCTATACGACCAGCTCCTATTGAATTCCCCCAGGATCGGAAGGTAGCAAGGGTAGGTGGTTGTAGCGGTGCGATATAGGTAGCTTACCCATTTTTTATTTCCCTCCGTTTGTGTCAATATTCAAGGTATTAATAGGTGAACAGTAAGCCCTGGACATGAAGAAATTGGCCAATGAGTTTTTCATTTTGTCAAAGAATGAATGATTTGTCGAAAAATCGGGCTAAGAGATCCTTTTTAAATCAACTTCTTTAAAAGATGCCTTTTGTTTTGTAATTTTGCCCGGTTTATCGAATTCAAATAAATTATGTTACTTAAAATTCATCCGGAGAATCCCAGTCATAGGCAGATAAAGATGGTAGTTGAATGCCTGAGCGATGGTGGGATTATTATTTGCCCTACCGACACTGTTTATGGTTTGGGTTGCGATATTTTTAAATCGAAAGCCATCGAACGAATTGCACGAATCAAAGGAATAAAACCTGAAAAAGCCAATTTCTCGTTCCTGTGTCATGAGTTAAGCCAGCTTTCGGAATTTGCAAAACCCCTCAACAATAACCTTTTTAAACTCATGAAGCGGGTGCTGCCCGGGCCTTACACATTTATCCTGGAGGCTAACAACACTGTTCCAAAATACATTCAATCGAAAAAGAAAACCGTTGGAATCAGGGTACCCAATAATAATATTCCAATCGAAATTGTACGTCAGCTTGGACATCCAATCATGTCAACATCCATTCATGATGAGGATCAGTTGATTGAATACACCACCGATCCTGAACTAATTTATGAAAAATACCGCGATTTGGTCGATCTTGTTATTGACGGTGGCTTTGGAGGAAACCTGGCCTCTACGATCCTTGATTGCACTGGTCCGGAAGTTACGATAATCCGCGAAGGCCTTGGCCCTTTGGATATTTTCTGATCGAGAGCCGTTTTTATTAATTTTCAAGATAATAATGGAGTATTTGCTTTGGAATTTCTCACGAAAATCCTGTAAAAATCACGGTTTTACCACTTTTTAGCTAGAAAATATCATCAACTCAATATTTATTTTTAGTTTTAAATAAATGGAATTCATTAAGTTAAAATTTAATGAACAGATAATGTCTAAAAAAAGCAAGGCTAAATTTGTATTTCTAAAAATAGATTGTACTTTTGCAGCCCAAAATGATGATTCAGTAGCTCAGTAGGTAGAGCAACGGCCTTTTAAGCCGTGGGTCCTGGGTTCGAGTCCCAGCTGGATCACTTGGTTTAGTCATAA
>CAYOWJ010000255.1:0-5331 GCA_964407625.1 uncultured Lentimicrobiaceae bacterium | reverse complement strand
GGAACCATCACATGACGGCGGTATTTCGAAATTTTATCTTCACTAACCGGAATCTGCATCCACCAGCGGTCGGTAAGTTTGCTTTTGTAAAAAACGATGTTTTCTTTATGTCCGGTCAGATCGACAATATATTTTAAGAAATGCGCGCTTTCCATCGGGAAATCGCCTTTGCGACTGCTTAAACCGTCAAGGAAATACCATATCATCTGAGCCATCAAATGGGCCGTTTGCCCGCGTTTGTCGAACTTCGGGTTCATTTCAAAAAAACCGGCCGAGCTGAGTTTATCGCTTAAACCGGCGTATCGCATAAGCTGGCAGACTTCCTCACCATAAAAACCATTGGGCGAAGCGTTACCATTGCCCGGAGCATCAGAATATCGCACGGCCGAAATATCAAAAGTGAGCATATCCGCATTTCTGATGATGGGTTCGGAATCTTCGATATTCTGCCTGATTATGCCGAGGCGATGAACATCAAAATACAGATTGTTCATCAGTTTCACGGCATCCGGATCAACAAAATAAGTCTGATAGCCAATATTGGCGAAGTTGAACAGGTGGTTTGGCTTACGCAGAATTATTTTCGAGAGATAGGATTGAGCGTCGAAATTATCGTCCGATTTTGCCAGATCAAATTTTGAGTCGATGCTCACCATGTTAATAATCCTGCCCAACGATTCATAGGCAAGATACATGGCGTAAGTCAGATCCTGGCTACCTCCCAGAACAATCGGCACCACCCCTGAACTGATCAGCGGGGCCAGTGTGGTTTTCAAAGCAAAATAGGTGTCGTTTAACTCGTTGCCGCGACGGATATCGCCAAGGTCAACAATTTTGAGTTTATTATCAAATTTAAAAAGACGGTACAAATATTTACGGATTTCGAAGGGTGCAAGGGCACAACCTGAATTATTACAGGCGTTGCGGTCCTCGGTAATGCCGATGATGGCTACATCATACCCTTTAAAATCGTTCTCCGGATCAACTTCCTGAGCAAATTCAACAATATCGCCAAAGCGGTTAACCTCGGGATCTTTTACGAAATTTAGCCGGTCAAGTTCAACCGGGTCGAAGTAAAGTGAGATTTCCATACTTAAATCGTCCTTTAATTATTTTTTCGCTCGTACTGTTCTTTTCTTTGCAGGTGCTGCGCTTTTCCGTGCAGGCGCTGCAGCTTTTTTTGGAGGAATCGTTTTAGAAGGCTTTTTGTCGGATTCGGCAGCTATCTTTAAACAATCTTCCAAAGTAAGCGTTGACGGCTCCGTATTTTTTGGAATTTTAAAATTATCTTTCCCGATGGCGATGTAAGGCCCCCACCGGCCATTTAAAACCTGAACATCTTCATTTTCGGTAAAAGCTTTGATAAGTTTCTCGCTATCCTTTTTACGCTTTTCGCGGATAATTTCAATGGCTCTTTCAGTTTCCACAGTTAGCGGATCATCATTTTTTCCGAGGGAATAAAACTTGGATTTATGCCTCACATAAGGCCCGAAGCGACCTAATGACGCAACCATTTCGGCTTCTTCGAATTCGCCGACGGTGCGTGGAAGTTTAAACAGATCGAGTGCATCATCGAGGTTCAGGTTTTCGAGTGTCTGACCTTTTTTTAGGGAAGCAAATTTTGGCTTTTCTTCACTTTCGGTATCTCCCATCTGCACCATGGGGCCGAAACGACCGATTTTTACAAAAACATTTTTCCCTTCACCGTTTTGACCGAGGAGTTTTTCGCCACTGAATTTTTCGCTGTGCTCGATGGTATTTTCGACCTTTTGGTGAAAAGGATCGTAAAACTCCTTGATCATTTTGTTCCAGACCTTTTGTCCTAGAGCGATTTCGTCGAATTGTTTTTCGACCTGCGCAGTAAAATTGTAATCCATAATATTTACAAAATACTGCATCAGGAATTTATTCACGATAATACCGATGTCGGTGGGGACTAATTTTCCTTTCACCTGGCCGGTTTTTTCCTTTTTTGTCTCCTCGCTGATTTTGTTGTTTTTTAACGTGATCAGCCTGTATTCGCGGATTATACCTTCCATGTCTTCCTTGATCACATAGTCGCGCTTTTGAATGGTCGAGATAATAGGCGCGTATGTTGAAGGCCGGCCAATGCCGAGTTCCTCAAGCTTTTTAACCAGGCTGGCCTCGTTGTAGCGGGCTGGTGGCTGGGTGAATTTTTCGGTTGCCTCGATTTTGATGAGAGGCAATTTCTGGCCAACCTGCAATGGAGGCAACACACCGCTTCTTTCGTCCTGGTCGTCTTCATCCGACGATTCGAGATAAACTTTAAGGAAACCATCAAAAATCAGCACTTCGCCACGGGCAATAAATTGTTCTTTAGCTTTTGAAATGTCGATGTTTACAGTGGTGCGCTCCAGTTTGGCATTGCTCATTTGGGAGGCAATGGTGCGTTTCCAGATAAGGCTGTACAGCTTTTTCTGATCAGAAGTTCCGTCGATGCTTTGTTTGTCGAAATAGGATGGCCGGATGGCTTCATGCGCTTCCTGCGCACCTTTTGATTTGGTGGTGTACTGACGGAAATGATAATAATCGTCGCCAAAATTACTCAGGATTTCACTTTTAGCCATGTTCAGCGCCAGGTTCGACAGGTTTACGGAGTCGGTTCTCATGTAGGTAATTTTACCCGATTCGTAAAGCTGCTGAGCTACAAGCATGGTTTTGGAAACCGTAAATCCAAGTTTGCGGCTTGCTTCCTGCTGAAGCGTTGAAGTTGTAAACGGTGGTGCGGGCGACTTTTGCACAGGCTTGGTTTCGACGGCATTTACCGTAAATTCGGCACCGATGCATTTATTCAAAAATGAAACTGCTTTTTCCTTTTCATCATAACGATTTGGCAGTTCAGCAAAAAGAACGGAGACTTTACCATCTTTTTCGATTTTGAACTCGGCAGTAATTCTGAAGTAAGGAACAATCGTAAAATTCTTAACCTCCTCTTCTTTCTCAACTACCAGCCGCACAGTTACTGATTGCACCCTTCCGGCCGACAGCGATGGTTTTACTTTGCGCCATAAAATTGGGGAAAGTTCAAAACCTACCAGTCTGTCGAGAACCCGCCGTGCCTGCTGAGCATCAACAAGATTAATGTCGATTTCACGAGGGTTTTTAATGGCATCAGTTATGGCAGATTTGGTGATTTCGTGAAAAACAATCCGCCTGGTTGATTCTTTTTTGAGCTTGAGCGTCTCGAATAAGTGCCACGAAATGGCCTCTCCTTCACGGTCCTCGTCAGTTGCAAGCCAAACAATTTCAGCGTCTTTGGATAATTTTATAAGATCGGCAATGACTTTTTTCTTGTCTTCCGAAACCACATAATCTGGTTTAAATCCTTTGTTGATATCAACACCTAATTGCTTCTTGGATAAATCTCTCACATGACCAAAACTCGATTTTACTGTGAAATCCTTACCTAAAAATCCTTCGATAGTTTTTGCCTTGGCAGGTGATTCGACAATAACCAGGTTTTTCGACATATTTACTCCTTTCAAAAAAAATTAAGGCCGCAAAGGTAAAACAATTAAATTTTGGAATTCAAGCAGATAAACCGACAAATCGACATCCCTGAATATTCTTTACGCAAATTTCAGCATGAGCTATTAAAATAATTACCCTTTTACCACTGATTTTCAGCGATTAAATGATAAAGAAATAATTATTAAAAGCGTAAACAAACCGGCAACAAAACTACATCTCGGCGACAAATGACTTTATCAAACGTTTGAAAGCATCAGCCGGAGGTTTTCAAATTTTAGCCGGTAATCCTCCATCGAGCGACGGATAACTTCCTGAGCTTCATCGATCCCGTAGGTGTGCGTTATTTCGGCATTCCGTTGCCTTCCGGGCAAATCTTTATAGGTCAAAAAATAATGCTTTAACCGGTCTAAAACCATCAGGGAGCAATCGGACAAATCTTTGTAATCACCATAAACGGCGTCATCTTTTAATACGGCAACAATTTTATCGTCGGCCTGGTTGTCGTCAATCATTCTAAAACCTCCAATAGGACGGGCTTTTACAAGGATATCGCCATGGGCAATGGCTTTTTCGGATAAAATGCAGATATCAAGCGGGTCGTGGTCGCCTACGATATCGGTGCGCCCAGTTTTTTGCATGCAGTAATCCGCAACTTTTTCGGAGCAAAAAGTTTGAGGAATGAAGCCGTACAGCGCCGGGATTACGTTTGAATACTTTTGAGGACGGTCGATTTTAAGGTAACCGGTTTCTTTGTCGATTTCATATTTTACGGTGTCGGTAGGCACCATTTCGATAAAACATGTGATTATTTCAGGGGCTTCAGGGCCAATATCAACGCCATGCCAGGGGTGAGATTTATACCTCAGTCCCATCAGTTTACCAATGGGATCCATCAATTTGTTGCTCATAATTTCATTATTTTTAAAGTAAAATTAAAGGTGCGAATGTAGGAAAATATTTGGCTTAAGTTCATCCGAACCAACAGTTTTCAACTCCAGCCCGGGTTTAATCAACATTGCCCGACAAAAAAATTTAGTTTTTCGGCAAATTAGATTATTTTTGCCGATTATTTAAAGATAGTTCTTCCTTTAAAAGTCTAATTTACAACATAATTATATTGATGAAACAACAATTTAGTTTGGTAATTCGCTTAGGCATATTGTTCTTATTTTTGGTTACTGTTTTTGCATCCTGTGTCCCCATGAAACGTATCAAGTATCTTCAGCAGGAGGTTCAAGAGGATGATACTTTAAGATCAGAATTCCTGAATAAAACCGGCCCCGATTATAAAATTCAAGCCCGCGACAACCTGTACATCAAAGTTTACAGTCCCATCGCAAAAACTGAGAATTTTTTCCAACAGGACATTTCATCGAGTTCAAACTATTATAATGATCAGGGTATTTTCCTAAACAGTTATCTGGTTAACGATGAAGGTTACATTGATTTCCCTTTTGTAGGAGAAGTTTATGTAATGGGGCTTAATTATGATCAGGCCAAAGACCTGATTAAAAGTATAGTTGACGACTATATTAAGGGTGCCAGTGTTATTGTACGTTTTGCAGCATTTAAGGTTACCATGCTTGGTGAAGTTACACGCCCCGGAGAATTCAGCATCTGGGAAAGTAAATTCAATATTTTTGATGCGATCGCGCAGGCCGGCGATTTAACTCCACGGGCTAAAAGGAACGACGTAGTTGTTGTGCGCGAAAGCAAAAACGGCTCCATTGTTAAACATTTGGACCTAAATGATATTTTGATTTTGGAATCGGATTATTATTATCTCTTACCAGGTGATGTTGTTTATGTTCCTCCATTGAAGGGCAAGAACTTCATTTT
>CAYOWJ010000254.1:1320-5383 GCA_964407625.1 uncultured Lentimicrobiaceae bacterium | reverse complement strand
TCGGCGGTAAGGAGGCGGTTTTCGGCTTCGAGTGCTTTTTGCTGGATATCTCTGAAATCGATTTCGTTGATGGCGCCGGCTTTATAGAGTTCGATGGCAATGGTCAGGTTTTTCCCGGCATTTTCGAGGTTATTACTTTCGAGTGCAACTTCCTGCAAAGCGCCGATATACGAATTAAACGACTTGTAAAGATCGGCGTTTAAACTATTCAGCACCTGTTCGGTGCGTACGGTTGCCGATTCGTAGTTTATTTTACTGTTCCTGATTTCGCGGCGATCGTTTAAACCATTAAAAAGATTGTAACTAAAAGTCACACCAAAAGCTGGCCCGGAGGTGGTATTTGATTGAAGCAAGCCGGTTTCGCTCTTTGATTTTGCATACGAATAATCGGTAAACAGCGACAAGCGGGGCATCAGCGCCGCATTTTTTTCCTTAATTTCCAGATTGCTGATCCTTGCATCGCTGCGGGCAATTAAAAGCATGTAGTTTTGATTTTGCATCGAAGTGAGCAACGATGCGTAATCCAGCGTTGCTTCGAGGCTTATATCGTTGCTGGCTGCAAACTTTATTTCGGGTGGCCGTGCCGCAACAACGTTGATGTCGGCCTGGAGATTCTTAATCATCACTTCCTGTTTGATGAGGCGGGTGCTGTCCTCGCTCATATCGATTTTTGCCTGGTTAAGGTCAACTTCGGAGGAAGCCCCGATGGTGTATTTTTTCTCGGCCAGGCTCAATCGTGCGCGGCTGACTTCCATCGAATTTTTAAGAACCTGAAGCAGTTTTTGCTGTTGTACCAGTTCGTAATACAGCATCGCCAGATCAAGATAGGTAAGCTCAACTTCCAACTGAACATTGAGCATCCCCTGATTTTCCAGTTCGGCCAGGCGGTCTTTGGAAGCCCACATCTTCAACCCATCAAAAACCGTCCAGTTGAGTTCGGCAAGTGCGTTAAAGGCGTTATTCTGTGCACCGTTTACATCTTTGACCCGCCCATCGTAAAACTCCTGTTTGCTGTTTACAACGGATGAACTGTTGCCGGCGCTCACATCGAGGGAGGGCAAAAATCCCGCATTCCCCAGACTGTTGTTGTTTACAGCAATTTCGGCATCATTTTTTGTGATGATTAACTGGTAGTTATTTTCGAGGGCAATGGTAAGAATATCTCTGAAACTGATGGTGTCAGGCGGCTGGGAAAATGAAATTCCCGGGCTTATCGCCAACAGCAAAAGCAGGATGATTAGTTTTGATGCAGGTTTCATATTTTTTTAACTCCTTTTTTGGAAGATAAATAAATGTACAAGGCTGGAATGACGTATAAAGTGAGGATGAGCGAAAATGCCAGTCCGCCGATAATTACAATTCCCATCGGGATGCGGCTTGTAGAAGCTTCGCCAAGGGCAAGGGCGATGGGCAATGCGCCGAGAATGGTGGCAAGGCTTGTCATCAGAATCGGCCTGAACCGCTGGGTGGCGGCATCGATAACGGCATGAATTTTTTCGAGGCCATCCGATTTTCGCTGGTTGGCAAATTCAACAATCAGGATTCCGTTTTTCGTGACAATTCCCACCAGGACGATAATCCCGATCTGACTGAAAATATTTAAGGTGTGGTTAAAAAGCCAGAGCGAAAGTATGGCTCCTGCAAGCGCCAGCGGCACGGTAAACATAATAATGAGCGGGTCGGAGAAGCTCTCGAACTGGGCTGCAAGGATGAGATAAATGAGGATTAAGGCGAGTAAAAAGGCAAAAATCAGGCTGTTGGAGCTTTCGCTGAATTCTTTTGAAACACCGTCGAGGCTGGTATTAAAGCTCTCGTCGAGGACCTTGGCAGCTATTTTATCCATTTCTTCGATGCCCTGCCCCAGTGAAACTCCTGGCGCAAGGTTAGCCGAAATGGTGGCCGAAACATACCTGTTGAAGCGGTAAAGCTGCGGCGGTGTGCTTTGATTGGTGAGTTTGATGAGGTTATCGATTTGCACGGTTTCGCCTTTGTTGTTGCGCACCGAGATGGTTTTGAGGTCGAGCGGGTCGTTTCGGTTTTCGCGTGCCGCCTGACCGATTACCTGGTATTGTTTTCCTTTAAAGATGTAATATCCAAACCGCTGACCGCTAAAATACAGTTGAATGGTCTCGGCGATATCGCGCACCGCAACACCCATTTCACGGGCTTTATTGCGGTCGATCTCAATCCTGAGTTCGGGTTTGTTAAATTTAAGATTGATGTCGATCATGCTAAATGCCGGATTGTTTTGTGCACTGTCCAAAAAAACCGGGATTACCTTTTTTAAGGCTTCAAAAGTGGGCGCCTGAATTACGTATTGCACCGGGAATGAACTTCCGCGACCGGCACTGATGGTTTGATCCTGCACCACAAAGGAGCGTGCAAAATTCTTCTTTCGCATCAAAGCCGACAGTTCATCAGCAAGTTGTTGCTGGCTTTTGTCACGTTCGGAGGGCGAAACAAGGGTCAATCGAACAAAACCGGTATTTGTCGAGAGTGAAGAGCCGAAACCGGGCGCTGTTACCGTGAGTAGTGTTTTCTTCTCCTGCATGGTATCGACCAGTTGAATAATCTCTTTGATGTATTCATCCATCTTGTCGAAAGAGGTTCCTTCGGGAGCAGTTGACATGATACGCAGCCTGCTTTTGTCTTCCATAGGTGCAAGTTCAGAAGGGATTTCCCTGCCGATGAAAAATATCATGACCAGTGAAACAGCCATAATGATCAGACCAAGCCATGGGCGACGGACAAAGTTTGTTAAGGAGCGGTTATAATTGCTGATCAGGCTGATAAAGAAGGGTTCAGTTTTCCTGAAAAACCAGTTGGGATTATCGTGATGCCTCAGAAAACGCGAACTCATCATCGGTGTCAAAGTTAGCGACACTACCGCTGAAATGATGACAGATCCGGCAACCACGATTCCAAACTCCCTGAAAAGCCTTCCTGTTAGCCCCTGCAAAAAAATGATCGGTAAAAATACCGCGGCAAGTGTTATGGTGGTGGAGATAATCGCAAAAACGATTTCTTTTGAACCTTTGTGGGCTGCTTCAACCGGGTCCATGCCGCGTTCGATTTTTGAAAAAATATTTTCGAGCACCACGATGGCATCATCCACCACAATGCCTGTTGCAAGCACAATTCCAAGCAAAGTAAGGATGTTGATCGAGAACCCGGCAACATACATGATAAAAAATGAGCCGATCAACGAAATCGGAATAGCGATGACAGGGATTAATGTAGTCCTGAAATTTCTTAGAAAAAGATAGATCACCAGCACCACCAGGATAAAAGCGAGGATGATGGTTTCTTCGACTTCGGTGATGGCTTTGCGGATGGTTTCGGTGGTGTCCTGGGCCACGCCGGTTTTAATGTCGGGAGGCAGGTCTTTTTTTATTTGCTCCACCCTTCGGAAAGCTTCGTCAACAATTTCGATATAATTGGCGCCGGGCTGTGGATTCATGGCAATTCCAACCATCGGAATCCCGCCGTTGCCTCGTAAACGGGTGCGTTCGTTTTCCGGTGCAAGCCGTGCTTCGCCGATGTCTTTCATCCTGATGAGCGTACCTTTTCGTTCAGCAATAATCAGGTTATTAAATTCTTCAACCGAAGTAAGACGTCCGTAGGTTCGAATCGTCAGTTCGTTGGTGAGGCCTTCGATACGACCGGCAGGAATCTCAACATTTTCGCGGAGCAGGGCAGTGCGCACATCCAGCGGAGTGAGGCCATAAGCGGCAAGTTTTAAAGGTTCAAATTCGAGTTTCATCGAATATTTTTGTTCGCCCCAAACACGGATTTCACTTACCCCTTCGATGGTCTGAAGCCGTTCTTTAAAGGTGTTGGTGGCAAAATCAGTCAGGTCGATCAAGCTGCGTTTATCACTTTGAACGGTGATCGAAAGAATGGTCTGAGCGTCGGCATCCGATTTTTGAACAATGGGTGGATCAGCGTCGGCGGGCAGACTGCGAATGGCTCCTGAAACCTTGTCGCGCACATCGTTGGCCGCGGCCTCCATATCAACGCCGAGGTTAAATTCGACAACAATGCTGCTTCGGCCGTCGCTGCT
>CAYOWJ010000254.1:0-1220 GCA_964407625.1 uncultured Lentimicrobiaceae bacterium | reverse complement strand
CCGCTGGTGATCTGGATCATTTTTTCGGTTCTGATGCCAGTTTCAACGGGTGTAAGTAATGCCCTCCCATTTTTACAAACAAAAACATTCTGGCCATTGAGCAGTGGGACAATGGTGTAAGTGGGGATCATCAGCGCTTTTTCGATGGTTCCCAGATTGATGGTTAATTCGGCAAAAGCTCCCGGAATCAGCAAACCGCCCGGGTTTGAGGTAAGTGCCCGCACTTTCATCGAGCGGGTGGTGGCATCAATCTGTGGTTCGGTGGCATATATTTTGGCGGTAACCGACTGTTTTAACCCGGCAATGGTAAATTCGACAGCCATTCCTTTGTTTAAATCCGGCGCATATTTTTCGGGAACACTGAATTCGACTTTTACAGGATCGTTCTGGACAAGTGTCGAAATAATTTCACCTGTCGAAACCCAGGCTCCCTCGCTTACAAACCTCAGCCCGATTGTACCGCTGAAAGGCGCTTCTATCTTGGATTTCCTGATTTTTGAGTTGGTGAGGGCAATATCAGCTTCAAGCTCTTCGAGTTTTGTGAGCGATGCATCGTAAATTTCCTGGGCAATTCCGTTGATTTCGAGCAACTGCCGTTTCCTGTTTTCGTCTTCTCTGGCAATGCGCATCTGGGCATTGAATTTCTGTAACTGCGCTCTCAGTTCTGAATCGTCAATCTGAACGAGGACTACACCTTTATTAACAGGTGTTCCTTCCTGAAATCCCAGCTTCTCAATCCTGCCGGAGACTTCGCTGCGCAGCTCCATTTTTTCGTTGGGAAGGATGCTGCCTGTAGTTTTGATAATATTGTCGAGGGGCGATGCTGCAACCACAAAAGCCTCAATTTCCATGACGGATTTTGCTTGCTGCTGGGTTTTGGCTTTTTGGTTGGTGCAGGAAAGAATCACACTTAGCGATAAAACTAAAATCCCTGCATTAATGAATCGGTTAATCATATTTTTTATTGAGTTTATCAGTAATCAAAAGTTTGTTTTCCGGTTTCTGAGTATTCAAAATGAATGATTTTCCGGACTTGCAAAAGTAATAGCAATTGACGAACAAAAAATGGCAAAATTCAACCATCCTGTGCATGGCTGGATTACTTCGATGAAATCACCCTAAGTGCATCTTCGAAGCTCACAATTCCAGATGGGTTTGGTGAGAAGCCAATATGATTTTTGCATGCTGAAAAATAAACCAGGTTTTCATTCATAACAAAA
>CAYOWJ010000253.1:0-5385 GCA_964407625.1 uncultured Lentimicrobiaceae bacterium | reverse complement strand
TATCTTCGGGCATGAACCAGCGCATTTCGCTATCGCGTTTAAACCAGGTAAGTTGCCGTTTGGCATAGCGGCGGGTGTTGGTTTTGATGTTTTCGATGGCTTCGGCAAGCATGGTTTTTGAATCGAGATAATCGAAAATCTCTTTATAGCCAACCGTATTCAAAGCATTGAATTCTCTGAAAGCTTCGAGGCTCTTTACTTCATCAACCAAACCATCGGTAATCATTTTTTCGGTACGAAGGCTGATATTTTCGAAAAGCTCGGCGCGTGGCCGGTTTAGCCCGATTTTGATGATGTCGAAATCCCGGTTTTTTGTTTCATTCTTGCGAAGAGAAGTAAAAGTTTGCCCAGTGGCAAGACAGACTTCAATAGCCCGCATAAGCCTTTTTGGATTTGCCTGATCAACTATCCGGAAATATTCAGGATCGAGTATCTGCAATTTCTCCTGCAAAAAACCAATGCCATGGTCCTCATGCCAGTTTTTTACCTTTTCGCGTAAAGCATCCTCAATTAAAGGGAGATCATCAATTCCGCGGCAAACGGCATCGATGTAAAGCCCGGAACCACCTGTCATGATAACCAATGGCCGCGTTTTAAATAATTGGTCAAGTGTTGTCAGCACATCTTCTTCAAACCTCGAAACGTTGTAATAATCGTTTACCGACAAATGCCCGACAAAATGGTGCTTTACTGAAGCTAACTCATCTTCAGAAGGCGCGGCAGCTCCAATTTTTAAGGCTTTATAAAATTGTCTGGAATCCGCCGAAATGATTTCGGCTTCAAAATGACGGGCAAGAATGATCGAGGTTTTTGTTTTTCCGATTGCGGTTGGACCGGCAATAACAAGCAAAGTGTTTTTATGATGTTTATTTCCGGCTTCTGTCATGCTTCACCAGCATTTAGTAATCATCATCAACCAGGACGTCTTCTTCAACATCTCCATTAATCATGGAATTGAATTCTTTAAGCAACTCCTCTTTAAGTTTGTCGGGATTTTTTTCGACAACTATCTTATCAATCGAGTTTAAAGTGCCTTTGCTTAAGGTAATTTTCGGATATAACGACTTACCATTCTCAGGTAAGATATCGATCAGTTCGATTAAAAAGGTATGCAGATGGAGAAAATCGTATTCATAAACCATCTTTTGATCGGGTTCATCCAGGAATTCATCCAACATGGTTTTTTCCATCAGGAAAATTGTGTGAACAACATCTTCATCACCCAATTCAGCGTCAACATCTCCTGACATATCAATCAGCGTGATTTCGGTAAGCTTTTCCCATTCATCGTTGGAGAGATAAAATGAAGCCAATTCGTTTCCACTGAATTTTGCTGATTTTACAATAATATCATGCAAATCTTTAAAAGTCTGATTCGATTTGATTTCAATTTCTCTCACAAAATCGTCCTGATCCTCTACCAGAATTCTAAGTTTCAATACGTTCATTTTGTTCACTTTTATATTAAAAATTTGGTTTTTGAAGCGCCAAAGTTATATCAAAATTTGAATTTCAAAAATGCAAATTTTTAATTTTCTTTTTTAGGTTCGATGCCTAATTTTCGCGCTTCAGCAATCATAAAAGCATAGGCTTCATCAAAATTATTGGCAATGATGCCATCGAGAATGGCTTCGCGGATGGCTGTTTTTATCACCCCAATCTCGGGTCCTGGCTTTAATTTGAAGGTTTCCATGATCGTTTCACCTGTAATGGGTGGTTGCCAGTTTCGAAGCTGGTCTTTCTGTTCGATCTCGACAAGTTTTTGTCGGACCAACTCAAAATTTTGCCTGTAACGTCGGATTTTTTCAGGGATTTTCGACGACATATCGGCCTCACAAAGCGTCATCAGGTCGTCGATTTCGTTTCCTGCCTCAAAAAGCAGCCTTCTTACCGCCGAATCGGTAACGATTTCCTGCGAAAGCACTATTGGCCTGAGATGCAGCAAAACCAATTTTTGAACATATTTTACAGTCTCTCCTGCCGGAAGTTTTAACCGGTAGAAAATTGAAGGTGTCATTTTATAACCCACCACCTCGTGACCATGAAAAGTCCAGCCCGCGCCATCGGCCCATCTTTTTGTAGCCGGTTTCCCGATATCATGCAATATTGCAGCCCAACGCAGCCATAAATTGCTGGTTTTTTCGGCGATATTATCAAGAACAACCAGGGTATGAAAAAAATTATCCTTGTGGCCGGTACCATCTTTGGTTTCGGCACCCTGCAAGTTGGCAAATTCAGGAAAAATGATCTGAAGCAGGCCTGTTTTCAACAACAGCTTAAACCCAATCGATGGCTTTCGGGCCATCACGATTTTATTGAGTTCGTCGGTAATGCGCTCTGCCGAAACAATTTTTATCCTTTGGGCATTGGTGGCGATGGCCTCAAAACTTTTGTCTTCGATAACAAAATCAAGTTGGGTTGCAAACCTGATTCCGCGCATCATGCGCAAAGGATCGTCGGAGTAAGTGATATTAGGATCGAGTGGCGTACGCATGATTTTGTTGGCTAAATCCTGCCGGCCATTAAACGGGTCAATCAGTTGCCCGAAAGTTTCTTTAACCAGGCTAATGCTCATCGCATTAATGGTAAAATCGCGGCGTTTTTGGTCGTCATCAAGTGTTCCGTTTTCAACAATCGGTTTGCGGGAATCGATACGATAAGATTCTTTTCGTGCCCCTACAAATTCGATTTCCCAATCTTTGTAACGAAGCATTGCTGTTCCAAAATTCTTAAAGAAAACCACTTTGGTGTCTTCCTTAATTTTTCGGGCAACCAGGTGGGCAAGATCAATACCTGAACCTATCACCACGATATCAATATCTTTTGAAGGCTTTCCGAGCAAAAGATCACGCACAAAACCGCCAACAACATAAGCTGCAACATTCATTTCGGAGGCGGCCTCCGAAACTAATCTGAAAATCGGATTTGAAAGGTATTTTTCCACCTGATAGATTATCAATTTTGGGGTTGCAAACATACTAAATTAAATGCTGGGAACGGGATGGTAAATTTCGGTTGATGAAAACCAACCCATCCAAAAATCCATTTTTTAAAAACACAATTCGTTTTTTTGCGTTAATTGCGGAATAAATCCAAACTCAACATGAAACAAAAATTAATTCTTCAGGTATTTCTCATTTTCATCTTTTTATCGGCAAAGGCGCAGGAAATTATTCCTCCACTGAATCAGAAAATTGTGGCTTACGTTACTACAACCATCGGCACCAAAGTTGACCGGGGCGAATGCTGGGATCTGGCACACCAGGCATTAAAACAAAATGAAGCGATCTGGGACTGGGCTTATGAATATGGCCAGCTCATCAATCCTGTCAAAGAAATTGTGTATCCCGGCGATATCATCCAGTTCGAGAATGTGGAGGTAAAATACAAAAAAGGCAATACGACATTTACCGAAACCATGGATCACCATACGGCAATTGTTTATCGTGTGATTGATCAGGATAATAAAATTTTTGAGCTTGCCCACCAAAACACCAATTTCTCGGGCAGAAAGGTTGGCCTGAGCGAGTTTAACTTAAATCAGGTCACCAAAGGAAAAACAATGTTTTACAGGCCGGTTCCTTCAGATTAACCTTTTAGCATAGCTGCTTTTGCCGGTTATTCAAAAAACAAAAAGCTGCCCACAAGATGCGGACAGCTTTTTGCATTAACACAATTCTATCAACATTTTACTTTCCGGGACACATCTTAACAACACTTTCGCTGATATTTTTGTCGCCGTAGTTTTTATCGAAAGCTGCGCTGAATTTATCAGCCAGCATTTTAGCTTGTTTATCATAAGCAGCCTTATCAGCCCATGTATTTTTTGGCGTCAAAATCTCAGCAGGCACGCCAGGACAGGATTTTGGAACATGAACATGGAAAAGCTGGTCGTAGTCATACTCAACATTAGTCAGGTCGCCATTTAAGGCAGCATTCACCATTTTGCGGGTAAGATTGATATCCATTCTTTTTCCAACGCCAAAGCCACCGCCACTCCAGCCTGTATTGATGAGATAAACCTGGGAATTGAATTTTTCCATTTTTTCGCCGAGCATCGAAGCGTAAACGTGTGGATTAAGCGGCATAAATGGCTGTCCGAAAAACCTCGAAAAAGTAGCCTGTGGCTCGGTAACGCCTGTTTCGGTACCTGCAAGTTTGCTGGTGTAACCCATCAAAAACCAAAGCATGGCCTGATCGGGATCTAATTTAGAAACCGGAGGAAGTACGCCATACGCGTCGGCAGTAAGGAACAGTATGGTTTTCGGATGTCCTGAAACCGATGAAACCTTGATATTTTTCAGGTTGGTAAGCAAAAATGAAGCTCTGGAATTTGGGGTAAGGCGGTCGTCGTAATAATCGAATTTTCCATCGGGATAAATCATTGCATTTTCGACGATTGAGCCGTGATTGAGGTAATCGTCATGATGCATTACGGCATCGTAAATATCCGGCTCTTTGGCAGGATTGATGTCGATCATTTTCGCATAGCAGCCATTTTCGAAGTTGGCGATGCCATCGTTGCTCCAGCCATGTTCATCGTCCCCAAGCAAAGCACGGGTCGGATCTGCTGAAAGCGTAGTTTTTCCAGTTCCTGAAAGGCCAAGAAGTAATGCAGAATCTCCGTTTGCTCCTTCGTTAGCCGAGCAATGAAGCGGCAATATTCCTTCGAAAGGCAGCAAATAATTCATCACGGTAAAAAGCATTTTTTTGATACTTCCACAATAAGCTGAACCAACAATTACACCAATTTTGCGGTCAACATCCATCGCAACGACCATGTCGCTGGCTTTTCCGTCTGGCATTTTCCGTAACCTGCCATCATATTTAGCCGAATCAAGTTTGTTATATGGGAGATGGAGCACGGTGTAACCGTCGTTAAAAAAACAACTTTCGTTGATATTTCCAGGAATCGGACGAAACATATTATCAGCAAAAACCCCATAAAGTGCGTGTGAAGAGACAACTTTTACGGGTAAAGCATATTTACTGTCGGCACCAACAACGCGATCGGTGATGTAAACTTTTTCTTTTTCATTCAAATAGCCAAGAGCTTCCTCAAAAATCATATCAAAAGTTTCTTCATCAACCGGAACATTATTTGGGGAAGTCCAGTCGAAGTTAGCCTCACTGATGACACGTTTTACAACCACGGTGTCTTTTGGTGAGCGACCGGTTGATTCTGGCGGTGTCCAGGTTGCCAGTGCGCCACTTTCGGCTACGATGGCTTCTCTGTTTTCGACGGTATGACGGATCATTTCCTGCCTCGAAATATTATCAAAAACATTTTTGTGCGCTTCAACTGCTTGAGCAAGCTTTTCTTTAAGATTTGGCTTTGAATTCATATAAAATTATTTACGAAGTTTTATTAAGATTTTTAAAAAA
>CAYOWJ010000252.1:2103-5386 GCA_964407625.1 uncultured Lentimicrobiaceae bacterium | reverse complement strand
ATTTTAGAAAAGGATTCGCGAAACAAAAACATTGCATCCCGGTTGCTTCAGGAATGTGAGGACGATGCAAAACTAAATCACAAATCAGGCATTTGTGCGATGACCAGCGATGGAGTCTGGATGGCCAACAAAACAATTTTCGAAAAAAACGGATTTGATGTTGCCGATAAACTTGGCCGTTTTGAACTGATGGTAAAAAAATTCGATGATAAAAGCCCTGTACCTCAGTTTATCGACTGGACAAAAAACCAGGCAAAATACAAAGGCTGGAACCTGGTTTATTCCGATCAGTGCCCGTGGCACGAAAAGTCAGTTGCCGATCTTCAACTTACAGCCAAAAACAATGGCATCCAGCTCAATGTCACCAAACTAACTACTCCTGAAGAGGCACAACAGGCACCCTCGGGATTTGGAACTTTCAGCCTGATTTATGACGGCAAGCTCCTCGAAGATCATTACCTGAGCAAAACCAGATTTGAGAATATCCTGAAACAACAAAATCCAAAATAATGGCACCCATTCATTTTACTACGGCTGTTTTTGTCGATTCATTGTTTGTAAAGCAAACCATACATGAGGCTCGTGAAACTTACCCGAATGTTGAGGAACCGGATATTTCACTCGACGCCATCATGAGCCGGATTATTGAATACACCGGTTTTGAAAACTTCCTCGTTTATTATTTCGAAATCCCTGCCGAACATCTCAAGCCCGCAATAAACCTTGCTTCGATGGGAAAAACCAAAAAAATTAAAGGGAAACCTGTAAAATTTCAACTGGTCGAAGCGGATCTGATAGCCCCTGAAATGGCTGATTTTTTTATTCAGAATCAAAGCCGGTTTGCGCATACCGTGCTGGTTGCCGACGATATTATTTACAGCACCTGGATTGGGGAAAGCGGCAATTATCCCAATTTAACCGTGTTCAGAAGAAGAGAGCCTGAAACGCGCATGTTATGGGATTTTTATGACAGATATGCCTATTTTGAGGATGTGATTTCAGAGGTTTGTAAAGCTATTTTTGAAAGTAATAATGGCATTTGAAAATCGAAAACCCATAGAAAAGGTCAAATATCCAATGTCCAATTTCCAATGTAAAATGAAGAATGAAGAACAATGCCTGATGAATAATGGACATCTGGTCCGGACATTTGACATTCTGAATTTTAAAACTCCAATTCAAGATCACCCTCCCACCTACCCCACTTTTTTGATCGTGTTCTCATAAAAATTGACTACCATTGTCTTGTAAAAACTTCTTTTTATGCCACAAAATGCCGATAAGTTTCTGAATATTTTTAATGCTGTTGAGCGCTATCTCGAAAACAAATTCAACCAGGGCAATTTTGCGCCATTCCGTTTTCTCCTGAGACGGGCTGCAGCCAAAGATCCGGTTATCCGCCAAAACCAGGATTTGCTTTACATGTGTGGCGACCTGCGCAATGTATTGGTTCACAACGACCGGTTTGGCGGGCGAACCATTGCCGAACCTTTGGAGGAAGTGGTGGAGGAATTTGAAAAAGTCCGGGAGCTCATCGAAAATCCCGGCAGGGTTGATCAGTTCGAAAAGAAAGTTTTTTGCTGTTTTCTTAACGATACGCTCGACAAACCCCTGCAGCTGATGAGCAGGCATAAAATCACCCAGATTCCGGTAATGGACGGGAATGCCATCATCGAAGTTCTTAACGGAAATCATATCGCTTTCTGGCTGGCTAACCAAATGTCGGTTTCGCCATCACAAATCAAAATCAGTCAGGTGTTGAACAAGGCCGAATACAAGCGTAATTTCGCAATTATTCCGCGCTCAATGTCGGTGTATGATGCTGCCGAATTGTACCGGAACTCTTTTCAATCTGAACCTAAAAACCGGTATTTCGATGCGCTCATCATCACCGAAAATGGCAAACCTCACGAAAATTTGACGGGGATAATCGTGTTAAAAGACATCGCAAAGTATATGACGGAATAGGATGGAAGTCAGGAGACCAAAGCCTGAAGCCGGAAGTCAGAAGTATAAAACATTGGAAGATTTTCTTCGGACTTCGGACTTCGGTCTTCCGACGAAAAAAAAGTTCGCTGTGTTTGATACGATTCTACTATTTTTGAACGCTTTAATACATTAAATTTATTTGATAACTTATGAAAAGAATACTTTTTATCCTCTGCTTAATTGCAACCGGATTCAGCCTTTATTCGCAGGAAATCGCACAATGGCGTGGCCCAAACCGCGATGGAATTTACAACGAAACAGGCCTCTTGAAATCATGGCCAAAAAATGGCCCAACCATGCTTTGGAGCAATGAAAGTCTTGGCGACGGCCATGCAGCAGTTGCTGTGACAAAATCCAAAGTTTTTGCAGCAGGCACATTAGACGAAATGGGTTTTATCGTGGCTTTCGATCATTCCGGAAAAGTTATCTGGAAAACGGAATATGGGAAAGAATGGACTGATAGTTTTTCTGGCGTTCGTTCGGCACCACTCTTTTATATTGATAAAGTTTATACCCTCAGTAGTTTTGGCGAGTTGGTTTGCATGGACGCCGAAAAGGGAAATATCCTCTGGAAAGTTGATGTGACAAAAACTTATGACGGAGAAAACATAAAATGGGGCTACACCGAAAACCTTTTAATCGACGACGATAAATTGTACTGCACCCCTGGCGGAAAAAATGATAATGTGCTTGCCCTTAATAAAGACACCGGCAAATTGATCTGGAAAAGCAAAGGGAACAGCGAAAAAAGCGCTTATTGCTCACCAATGGTCGTAAAACTTGCCAATCGCAAAATAGTAGTCACACACACCGAAAACTCAATCATTGGCATTGATGCCGCCGACGGAAAGTTTTTATGGTTTGTTGAGCACCCAAACGAATGGTCGGTACAGCCAAACACTCCCATTTACCACGATGGCTTATTATACTGCACCAGTGGTTACGGCCAGGGTGGCGTGATGCTTAAATTATCCCCCGACGGGGCAAGTGTTACCGAGGTTTGGCGAAATAAAATCCTCGACCCCAAAATGGGTGGAATGGTTTTGGTAAACGGAAGAATTTATGGCTCCGGAGATAATACCCGAAAATGGTATTGTCTGGATTGGAAAACCGGAGAAACCTTATTTTCATCTGAAATGATGAAACGCGGAGATATTATTTATGCCGATGGCTTGCTTTATTGTTATGATGATGGCGGAACGATGGGATTGGTTGAACCAGGCGAAAACGATTTCAAACTGATCAGTTCTTTTAAGGTACCTCTCGGCGAAAACCAGCATTGGGCACATCCTGT
>CAYOWJ010000252.1:0-2003 GCA_964407625.1 uncultured Lentimicrobiaceae bacterium | reverse complement strand
ATTTGGTTTTTTTATAATCCTGTGGCTGATTTTAAAGCCAATGTTCCGGGCCTCGACAACCGGCCTGCAAAAAACGACAGCTCCAGCGAAATCATCCTGATCGGTGATAAATTCGATACCTTTTCCTCCGAAACATCCACTCTTCAAGGGAAATGGACGCGTTTCCGCGGTGCGGATTTTGACAACATCAACAAGGAAAAAATCAGACTCATCAATAAATTTCCTCCCGAAGGTCCAACAATCAAATGGACGGTCGAATTGGGCGAAGGCCACGCTGCACCTGTGATTTACAACGGAAAAGTTTACATTCTCGACTATCTTGAAAAGGAAAAATCGGATGCTTTGCGGTGTTTTTCGCTCGAAACAGGAACAGAATTATGGCGCCGCTGGTACAAGGTTCACATCAAACGAAACCACGGCATGTCGCGGACTGTGCCTGCAATAACCGAAAAATATATCGTCACCATTGGCCCTCGATGCCAGGTGATGTGTGCCGATCCTGCCACCGGAAATTATCTCTGGGGCCTTGATCTGGTTAAAGATTTCGGCACCGAAGTTCCTTTTTGGTACACCGGACAATGCCCGCTCATCGACGAAAATGTGGCAGTAATTGCGCCGGGAGGCTCATCGCTGTTGATAGGCGTGGATTGCGCCACTGGAAATGTAGTCTGGAAAACGCCTAACCCGGATAGCTGGAAAATGTCACATTCATCGGTGATGCCGATGAACTTTGGTGGAAAAAAAATGTACGTTTATTTTGCCATCGGCGGCATTTGTGGCATTTCTGCCGAAGGCGACGACATTGGAAAAATCCTCTGGAAAACAAAAAAATTCGCCCCGGCAGTTGTGGCTCCATCGCCACTCATTATGGATGACGGGAAGATATTTGTTTCGGCAGGTTACGGCGCCGGCTCAATGCTGTTCCAGCTAGTTAAATTTGGTGAAGACTTTTCGGTGAAGGAAATCCAGATCTATAAACCCAAAGATGGCCTGGCATCCGAACAACAAACACCGGTTTATTTTGATGGTCATCTTTTTGCCATCCTGCCAAAAGATGCTGGTGCTGTACGTAACCAGTTTGTTTGCTGCCAGCCGGATGATTGCACCAAAATCCTCTGGACAAGCGGCAAAACCGAGCGTTTCGGACTTGGCCCATACATCCTGGCCGACGGAAAATTCTTCATCCTCGACGACGACGGTACTTTGACCATCGCAAAAGCCACCACATCAAAATTTGAATTACTCGACAAAGTAAAAATCATCGATGGGCAGGATGCCTGGGGGCCTTTTGCCATCGCCGACGGTTATCTTTTGATGCGGGATTCCAAACAAATGGTCTGCCTCGATATCCGGGCGAAATAAAGGAAAGCCGTTTTGAAGATTACTTGAATTTTTAAATAAAATTAGAACCACTCTTTGATCGGTCTGCTGATTCTTTAAAAGGGCAGACCATTAGAAATCCCATATATTGATAGGCTGTCGGCCTCATCAAAATTGCTGCCTTCGCCGATGTCGAAAATGTAGTTGCGGGAGTTTTGTATTTCTTCCGGGCTAACCGGCCTGTTTTGCGTGAAAGCCTGCCAAAAACAGGCAGTCAGGATTAAGAGGAGTAACGATTTTTTCATTTTCGGAGGCAATTTAATTTCTTTAAAAGAATGTGGCCAAATTTGGAAATTAGAAATCAATTGCAACAGATTTCATCGTTTGTTGGTAATTCAATGACAGTATCTTTTTTTCCGGTTTTGGCTTTAAGAATGATTTGGATGATTAATTCTATGTCTTTCAATTCATCCGGCAAATCAATGAAGAATCTTCCCGGTTTTTTGTTACGCAATCGTAACACCCTCCTGATTCCTGCAAATCACACCTTAAATGGGAATTATGTGATTTAAATCACACTTTTGGCATTTATTATTGGCAATAATAAGAATTATGCTTTTGTGTATTTGGTTTTCTTTCCTACCAAACAAATATTCTCCTTTCCTAACGATCTTTATCTTCAA
>CAYOWJ010000251.1:0-5392 GCA_964407625.1 uncultured Lentimicrobiaceae bacterium | reverse complement strand
GGGAAAATGTCTTCTTCGATTTCGATCTGTGCAACCGAAACCTGGTAAAGTGTGCCGGTTTGTTCCATAAAACTCATGAGCTGATCCATCTCATAAACGTTGACGCCAAATGAATTTAATCCGGTGGTGAGGGCCGTAAAATACCTTTCCAGAAATACCGAATCACTGATTTTGTTTAAAAACAGGCTGTTTTCCTGAAGGGCAGCTTCCTGACGATTGTTGCTCATTTTATCGAAGCCTTGAATTTGCCAGGATTTGTTATTGGTTTTAAAAACAAAATCAGGTTTGCTGAGCAGGATAGAAATGTTGTCGCGTTTTTCGAGGAATGCCTTCGACAGATCCCGCTCCAAAGAGCACGACCCCAAAGTTAAAACGATCAGCATCATCAATAATCCCCGAAATGGCTTTGGCTGTTTCAATGCTAAACAATTGATTTGTTAAACTTCCTGATTTAATTTTTAAGATATCAAAAAAATGGTGGCTAAAAAGTCAGGTTTTGCCCTTGAACGATTCAACCACCAAAACATATGAAAACAAAATATTACCCTGCAAATTAACGGCATCATTTATTCGATATTGCTTTGAAGCAGTTCCTTTCCGAAAGCCTTTCCCAGATTCACAGCCTGTAAGGTGTCTTCTTCGTTTGGCGAAAATTTCACAAAAATGTCGGCATCAAAAACTTTAAGTTTAAGATTTTCAAGGTTGGTCCTGATGATTTTGCGTGCTTCCCCGCTCCATCCAAAAGAGCCAAAAGCGGCGGCCAGCTTGCCTTTATCGCGAATTGGATTTATCAGCGCAAAGCATTTGTAAATGGGGAATAAAATATTCTGATTGATGGTTGGCGAGCCGATCACATAAGCCGAAGCATGCGTGATTTTCTGCTCCAGTTCACCCATCGGGGTCATTTCGATGTCGCAAACTTCAACATCAATGTCGCCGGCTTCGCGGATGCCTTCGGCAATCATTTCGGCAACCATGCCGGTTTTGTGATACGCGCTCACATAAGGAATGAAAACCATCGGTCGGGCAGGCAATTTTAACGCTTCAAGCGAATATTCTTTGGTTATCGCGACATATTTCCTCCAGTTTGTACGAAGGATTGGTCCATGTCCCGTGCAGATACAGGTGAAATCCAAAGGCTCAATTTTTTCGATGGCCTTCAGCATAAACTTGCTGAAAGGCTTCATAATGACATCAAAATAATATTTGAATGCCTCGTGGTATTCTTCGATGTTTTCGATCTCGTCCTCAAAAATGATCTCGCTGCTGAAATGGGCGCCAAACGAATCGCAGGTAAACAGGAGTTTGTCTTCCTTGAGATAGGTGTACATAGTGTCGGGCCAATGCAGGTTTGGCGCACTGATAAACTGCAGGGTTTTGTTGCCCAGGTTGAGGGTGTGGCCATCTTTTACAACCAGATTGGGAAATTCCTGTCCCATAATATCTTTTAAATATCTGATTGCATTTCCTGTCCCTACCACAACAGCATGAGGAGCAATCCTGAGCAGATTTTTAAGGTTGCCCGAATGATCCGGCTCGGTGTGGTTGAGCACGATAAATTCGATTTCGGAGGGATTACAAACCTGTTTAATTTTTTTCAGATACGCATCCCAGCATTTTTCTTTGGTAGTTTCGATGATCGTTTTGCGGTCGGCATCAATAAAATAGGAGTTGTAGGTAGTTCCAAATTTGGTTTCCATCACAACGTCAAAAGTAACGAGGCCCGGATCGGTAACGCCAATCCATTTTACATCTTTGGTGATTTCGAGAATTTTACTGTCAGTCATTTTTTTTATTTTTCAGAATTGCAAAAGTAACGATTTTAGGTTAAAAACAAGGGACAGGATGCGAGTCGGCAGTCGGCAGTTGCCAGTCGGCAGTCGCCGTCATGACTGCCGACTGCCAACTGCTAACTGGCGACTTACGACTTACGACTCATGCCTTACGCCTTTCAACCTAAAACTGCAACCCTTCCGATTTTAATTTGTCATTGTGCTTTGTTGATGAAATAAAAACTTTATTTATTCGTCAAAGTATCTCTGAATATTTTTAAAAATTGATTTTTAAGATGACCTTTAAAATTAGAACAAGTTTATTTTTACTGTTTTTGATGGTATTTTTTGCTTTAAACGCCATTGGCGAAGGCGATCCCGAAGTGAAAAAAAACTCCATCAGCGGACATATCAAAGATGTCCACACCGGCGAAATGCTTATCGGGGCAACGGTTTATGTGCAGGAAGCCAGAACCGGAGCTTCAACCAACCTCTATGGGTTTTACTCCTTAAGCATGATTCCGGGCACTTACACGCTTACATTTTCGTACATCGGCTATCGCACCGAGGAAAAATCTGTCATCCTCGACAAAGACATCAACCTCGAAATCGAACTTTCCGGAACCGAAGAAATTTTGCAGGAAGTTGTGATTACCGGCGAACGGCAGGATAAAAATGTTAAATCTGCCGAAATGAGCGTAATCAAAATGGAATCGAAAACAATCCGGCAGATTCCGGCATTATTCGGTGAAATTGATGTAATCAGGGCCTTGCAGTTGATGCCGGGCGTAAAGGCTGTGGCCGAAGGTTCGACAGGTTTTAGCGTGCGCGGCGGAAGTGCCGACCAGAACCTTGTCCTGCTCGATGAAGCCACCGTTTATAACGCCGGCCATTTGTTGGGATTTTTCTCGGTTTTTAATAATGATGCGGTGAAAGATGTAACGCTTTATAAAGGAGATATTCCTGCCGCTTATGGCGGAAGGCTATCGTCGTTGCTGGATGTCAGGATGAAGGAAGGAAACTCCAAAAAGTTTTCTGCAACCGGCGGGATTGGCCTCATTTCGAGCAGGCTTACGCTGGAAGGGCCGATTGTAAACGAAAAAACTTCGTTTATCGTTTCGGGGCGCCGCACTTACGCCGATATCTTTATTCCGGTTTTTGGCAAAGAAGAATTGAAAGGCAATAAATTGTATTTCTACGATTTCAACGCCAAACTGAATCATACGATCGACGAAAAAAACCGTGTGTTTGTCTCGGCCTATCTGGGCAAGGATGTTTTTAAAAACGAATTCGCGCTCATGCAGCTTGGAAATGGCACCATAACAGCCCGGTGGAACCATCTGTTTTCACAGAAACTATTTTCGAATTTCACCTTTCTTAAAACAACCTACCAATATATGCTGGGAACCCCGGAAGGTCAGGCAAATTCGTTTACCTGGAAATCGCGCCTCGACGATTACAGCGGCAAAGCCGATTTTACCCTTTACCTGAATCCCGAAAATACACTCAAATTCGGCGCTTCAACAACCTACCATGCTTTCGATCCCGGAAGTGCGCGTGGAACCGGTGAAGAGACTTTTTTTAACGAATATGTCCTCCCGAAAAATTACGGACTCGAATCGGGCATTTATGTGAGCAACGAACAAAAAATCGGTAGCCTGATTACCTTAAAATACGGACTGCGATTCTCGATGTTTCAGAATATCGGCTCGGCAACGGTGTATGATTTTGATGAGACTTTTGAAACGGTTGATTCGACGGTTTACACGAAGGGCGATTTTTACAACACCTATTTCGGGTTGGAGCCACGGCTCGGAATCACCTATCTGCTCAACGAAAAGTCGTCCATAAAAGCCAGTTATTCGCACACCATTCAATATTTGCAGCTTGCGCAGAATTCAACTGCCGGAACCCCGCTCGACATCTGGTTTCCTGCCAGTCCGAATGTTAAACCGCAGTTGTCCGATCAGGGAGCAGTGGGCTATTTCAGGAATTTTTTAAACAACAAAATCGAGACTTCCGTTGAAGGCTATTATAAATATATGCGTAATTCGATCGATTTTAAAGATCATGCTCAATTGCTGCTGAACAAGGAACTCGAAGGCGAATTGCGGTTTGGCGAAGCCTGGTCGTACGGCCTTGAGTTCATGGTCCGGCTTACCAAAGGACCGGTTACAGGCTGGGTGAGTTACACGCTCTCCAAGGCCGAGCGGCAGATTAAGGAAATCAATAATGGCAATCCTTATGCAGCGCCTTACGACAAACCCAACGACGTTTCGGTTGTTTTAAATTTCGACATCAGCAAACGGGTGACTGTTGGCGCAAACTGGGTCTATTCGACTGGTTCACCGGTAACTTTCCCCACCGGACGCGCCATTTATGGCAACAAAATCGTTCCCGTTTATTCTGATCGGAACGAATATCGCATGCCCGATTATCACCGTTTGGATATTTCGGCAACGCTACGTGGCAAGCCTCGTGATGACAAGAAATTTTACGGCGAATGGAATGTTTCGGTTTACAACGCTTACGCCCGGAAAAATGCCTGGACCATCAACTTTGTCCAGGATAGCGAAGATCCAAACATCACCTACGCCGAAAAAACCTATCTGTTCTCCATTATCCCAAGTATTTCTTACAATTTCCACTTTTAAAATATTAAGCGATGAAAATAAAAAATCTGATTATAGTCCTCTTCATGAGTATTGCAGCAATGTCGTGTACCGAGCGGATCGACATCGATCTCGATAACCAGAAATACGCAAGGCTCGTGGTCGAAGGCGCGCTTTCGTCCGACACCACAGTTCATGCTATAAAGCTTACTAAAACCGCCGATTACTTCGACAACCAGCCACCGGAAGCAGTTTCTGAAGCCTCGGTTATCATAGCCAGTGATGAAGATGAATTCCAGCTTACCGAATCGCCGGCAGGTTCGGGGATTTACCTCACCGCACCTGATGTTTATGGCAAGGTTGGAAAAACCTACGAAACGCGCATCCTTTTAAAGGAGAAAATCGGAGGCTTTGACGAATACACGGCTTCAGGTAAAATATATCCGATTTATCCCATCGACTCGATTGCGCTGGAGTTTAAACCCGAATGGGGCGACGCCGGTTTTTGGGAAGTAAAATGTTATGTGCTCGACCCGCCAACAGAGGATTTTTATATGTTTCAGGTTTTTAGAAACGATGTTTTGGTAACCGATTCGATTAACGAAATTTTTGTTACCGACGACGTGCTCTACAACGGAAACTATACCAACGGAATTGGCGTGGGTTATCTTAACCAGGCGAGAGATGACCAGAAACTAGTGCCCGGCGATGAGGTTACCTTAAAGATTTCGAGGATAACAAAGGAATACACCAATTTTGTAATGCAGGTTCAAACCGAAATCAGTTATCAGTCGCCGCTTTTCAGTGGCCCTCCGGCAAATGTTCAGGGAAATATCAACAACGGCGCTTTTGGTTTTTTTGCATCCTATTCATGCACCTATTCCTCAGTAATGGCCGAATAAAGCGACGATTTTTAGCAAAAATTTCAGTAGTTTCAGATGCATCCCGAATAATATTTAGTTTTGTCAAACATGCAAGCGGATTTTAGTTGCTCTTTTAGAAGAAATA
>CAYOWJ010000250.1:2213-5395 GCA_964407625.1 uncultured Lentimicrobiaceae bacterium | reverse complement strand
AACTTAGGGCAATTGGAAGGTTCGATTATTAATCCCGGTATGAATGGATTTTATAACAATGGCAATTCCGGTGAAATTTATGATCTTTACAACAACACGCCCAATTCCATCATGGCTGAACATAATAATTGGGGAACGATGAATCCAGATTCGGTGGAAATGCACATTTTCCATCAACCCGACAATTCCGCTCTGGGATTTGTTGATTTTCTTCCTCTTTGGGATGACGTCATCCCGGGAATTGCAGAGATTCACCCTAAAAAGCTGCCAGTTCTTATCCGGAAAATTTCTCCAAATCCAGCCAGCGATGAGGTTTTGATAAAACTCAACCCTGAAATTCGAATTTCAGGAAAAATTTTAGTAGAGATTTTCACGCTTGACGGAAAAATACTTTCATCCGAAAATCTTGAACCATCCGAAAACACTGTTCAAATGCACGTAAATTTTATCCCGGAAGGAATGCACCTTGTCAGGATAAAATCTGGTGAAATGGAGGAAGCAAAGAAATTTCTGATCAGACGGTAAAATAAGCTTTATTCAACCATCAGTTTTTTAGAACTGCTGTAATTTTCGGTGGCAGTCTGAACATTTACACGGATAATGTACAGACCGGCTGTAAGTGCTTCATCCAATTTTATTGAAGTTATTCCTGGAAGATCTGTTTCGTGTGAAAATTCATGGGCCAGTTTGCCCGTAAAATCAAAGATCGAAATAATGACGCTGCCTGAATCCCGGCAGGCAAAATCGATCTGGAAATGTCCGTTGGAAGGGTTTGGGAAAACATTCATCGAAATCCCGTCTTCACTTTCGATAATCGAATTACTTACAAAACAACTGTTGATAGCTCCCGGAGTTCCATGAGCTTCGGATGCAGCCCAGTTTTGGCCCAACGAATTATCCAAAAACGGATTTTTAAGTTCAAGCGTTGGCCCCTGACCGCCTGGTTCGGCCGGCCACGGACTCTCGTTTCCATAAAGTACCGAGTCGATCATAATTCCTGTGTGATTGTAAAGCCGGATCAATTCGCCTGAACTGCTTAATCCAAACGAAAAGTCGCCGATTGCATTTTCAAGATCAGGATATAACTGCCTGAAAAGCGGCAATTCGGCGCATAAAACCAGGTAATCACCGGGCTGAATTATCGTACCTGCAGGAATTTCAAAAATATGATTGTCATCTGAATCTTTAAAAACCCAACCCGAAATATCCGCATCACTTTCGTCGATATTGTACAATTCGACCCAGTCGCCGGTATCAAAATCATTTGCCGATTTGTAGTTTATTTCGTTGAAAATAACATTGTAGGCCCCGAAATTAAAATAATACGCCCCAATATCGGCGCGGGTTCCGTCAGGATCAGCGGGGCTTGCAGGATCGCCGGCATTGATGCAGGGCGAGTCCGGGAGAAGTTGAAAATTGCTGTCGGCAGGAGCAACAAATTGCGGGTTGGCAAAAAGGTTCCCGGATCCTTCCAGCGTTTCAGTATCACAAATCGAATAACTGATTTGTATTTGCGAGTGCTCATCAACATCAAGTACTTGATTTGTTGTAGCCGAAATAATTGTGTTTTTTAATACTGCCTGCCCACCTCCCAAACCCGGGTTTTTTTCCCAAAGCTTGAAGCCGGTTCCACACTGATAAAAAGTGTTGTTGCTAATTATTGCATTGCTGCCATCCTTAACAGTCATTCCATAAGCACAATTGACCACCAGGTTATTTTCGATCAAAATGTTTTCACAAGGTCCGTTAAACTCGTTGCCTATCGAAATTCCATTATCACTACAATCGTAAATCACATTGTTTTTGATGGAAAGATTTTTGCAATTATTAAAATCGATTCCATCATCATTCGATATCTTTAAAGTATTGTTGTGAACATACCCTTCAGGAATTGAAATAAATTCGATGGGGTCGTCTAACAGACTGAAATTGCAATTCTCGACAACAGCCGACTCACACCAGGCAAGTTCTAATCCCTGCCCTGTATTGTTGCCATAAAATTGTGAATTTTTAATAACAACCGCCCCGTTATAATGTCCATAAATCACGTTTTGTCCGACAAGGTGTTTGTTTGAAAGCATTACCTGGCAATTATCAAAAGTTATGTTTGCCGTGTTTGCATGAATTACTCCGCCAATCAGGTTTAAATAATTCAAATGAATATCCTGAGCTGTATTTATGAAAACAAGGCTATCGAAAGTACCTTCTTCAAGAAATGGTTTAAAATACACCGGATTCTCTTTTGTTCCATTTACCTCCAGGCCACCGGTAACTTTTAAAAAAGTATTGTTCTCAAAAAGAAGGGTTACACCTTCATGAATGATCAGGCTAGCCTGCGGCTCTACAGTTACATTACAATTTACGAGGTAAGGTGAGTTAGTATTGAAAATTTCCAGATCGGAGCTTATCGTACAAGGCAAAGTTTCCATTACTGTGATTTGTAATGGGTTTTTCGAATCGAAGGCTTCAACTTCCTGTTCGCCTTTTACAGAAGTAACTTTCCAGAAATAATCACCTTCAGCAAGATTGGTAAGTGACAAAGAAGTTGTGGAAATATTGTCGAAATTAGTTGTGGTCTCAGGCTCAAAAGCATTTGTAGTGAGCGAAAACCGGTAATAAACAGAGCCTCCATCCGGATCAATGGACGGGGTCCAGTTAAAAGTGACATTGGGTGATGAGAAACCGGGAGTCCGTGTTGCAGTGAATGTAGATTGAACATGATTGAACTGCCACTGTATCTGATCGAGCCAGTTGGCGATATAAGTTTTTTCGACATTAACTTTGTCGAGCCATTGTTGAACGGTTTCGATATTATCCGTCGTATCCTCCTCTACCGATGGCTGCAAAACCGTTACCAGGCTATCAATCATCGGCCACAGGTTTGCTGTTGTCAAAATCTGGCTTCCGATTTCCTGCACGCGGCTGCGGATATCCGCAAAAATTGTTGGGTTGAGCAAAGCCCGCTCCAGGAAAGGATTATCCGGAACCCAGGGCGCCGAAGAATTGGTATAATTTTTCCATGCATACACCGAAAGGGTTTTATCCAGATCCCAGGGCATCATTTCCCATTTATTACTTCCGTTTACATCGTGATACATGAAATAGTTGTGATAATAGGTGCTGTGATTGGACAAAATCATGTTGCAGGCAATGATGTTGATCATTTGGTCATAATCCATCTG
>CAYOWJ010000250.1:0-2113 GCA_964407625.1 uncultured Lentimicrobiaceae bacterium | reverse complement strand
CTGTTTCAGGAATATTGAAATGACAATTAAAATCAAATTCATCTTCATCCAGATCGAAAAATTCGACAATATAATCCTGCATATAGCATGGTCGTTCCCTTACAAAAGTATTTAAAGTATAGTCGATATCCCCAAGCCAGCCATCATGGCTTCTGGGAAATTGCCAACGGCTGATATGCCGGTCGATATCTTTTTCGTAGAGTTGGGTAAATTCGGCGATTTTTGGCAAGATTGTGTCGGGCTGAAAGGTGGTGTTGAGAAGCTGGGCAAACCGATTTACAAATTGCTGTTCAAATTCGTTGCTTTTTAGCAAATTCCTGAAAAGAAAAGTAGCCCAGGTTGGATTTTGATAGCAAGTATCACCTTCGTAAGTCACAAATTTTAGCGTGTTAAAAGCATAATCCGTATAACAATTGTCAAGATCGAACAAAGTCCATCGCCATTTTGCGCCGGGTGCTCTTTCGCGCCAATACTGGATATTGCTGCCAGGCCAGTCGTTGTTGTTAAAGTAGATTTCTACAATCTGATAATCGATGTAATTGCTGATATCCATGCGTTTTTTGATGGAGTCGTAATGTTGCTGCTCCGACAAATCGTGGTTTTCGATGTAGTCGATCATATTGAGGTAATCGGCATTGCTGCCTTCTTCAACCTGTGAATTATTCTCAAGAATATCAATACTGTCGGGTTCGATATCATACTTCAAACCCAGGTAATATTTGTCAATCCGGTCGCGGATGGTATGAATCCCCCAATATTCGCCATTAACAAAAACCACCACGGGGCGGTAATTCATCAGGTCCAGGTCGAGATGCCTGACGAGGTCATGCGTCATTGCATCTTTAAAAATCGTCTGGCTTCCATCGGCGTAGGTGGTTCTCAGCAAAAATCTTTTAAAAACATCCTGATCCGAATGGATCATCAAAGGATAATTAAAATAACTTTCTCCATATTCACTTCTGGCATAAACTCTCAAGGTTTTTTGAGGTGCGTGCCGGGTTATTTTTCCATGAATGCGTAATCCAACGTCCTGATTAATCACCAGGTCACCATCTTCGGTAAAATATTCGAGGTGAGCAGGCCTCTCCCACTCATCGCCTTTCTGAAAATAATTACCCGAAAAATCGGTATCAAGCGTATCCCATAAAAACCCCGGAACATAAATGCCGGTATAAAAATCATAAAAATTTGAGCTGTCGGTATTGATCGAAACAATGGGATATTTTGCTTTTACGAAAATGGCAGTATCAACAAAATAGGTCGAGGTGTAAACCTGACTTGCCATACTTCCATTTTGAAATGTTGCAGCCCGAACAATATTGGCTTTGGGTACAGGCCCATCAGGAGGATACCACCGCCTGAAAACGTCCTTCAAAATTGGCGGGCTCGTGGGGATTAGCGAAAAATAATCCGGTAAAGAATCCCGGAAAATAATTGGGATCGAATCGGTGTAAATCAATGAGGAGGTATCGGGGATACTTCCGTCGAGGGTATAATAAATGGCGGCAAATGGATTTGAGGATGCAAGTGCAATTTTAAATGGTTGTGTATAAAATCCGGCGGGGTTCGAAAAAAAGAGATTCGTGCTTGCCGTGTTGATTGCACCTGGAGTTGGTGAATCAAGAAGCATCAAAGCAGCGCCACCATCCGGGAATCTTCCGAAAGACCGATCTGTCAGCAAACTAACCGGATCAATTAAATTGATTCGCAGGCCCGAAGAATCGCTTAAAAGCAGAGGCTCTCCCTCATCTTTAATTTTGAAATTAGTGTGCAATTCTGTGGTGTCGTGTCGGTCCTTATCGCTGGCAAAAATTACCAGAAAAGTTTGAGGATGAAAAATCATTTCCGGAAACTTCCACTTTGCCGGAACAAGCGTATCATCAGAAATCATGAAATTCTTCAGATTTATGGTTGACCCGGTGCCATTGTACAATTCGATCCAGTCTGAGTAATCACCATCGGCATCCTGCAAAGTGGTTTCGTTTGATGCCATAAATTCGTTGATAACAATTTCCTGTGAAACTGCAGGTTTCATCACAAAAAGAATAAAAACCGCCATAAGGATAACAAAATTCTTCATGCGGCAAAATTAAGTTTTTTTGGGGAAGTTAAA
>CAYOWJ010000249.1:3255-5416 GCA_964407625.1 uncultured Lentimicrobiaceae bacterium | reverse complement strand
TTCAACACACTTACTTAATAACCACTTTTTTTACAACGGTTTCGCTGCTATCAGTGATTTTTACAAAATAAACACCTTTTGCGTTTTTGTTCAGGTCAATTTGAATGGTCGAAGCGCCATTGTTTTCAACTGAATTTGAATAAATAACCTGTCCGGCAACATTCATTACCTGCACATCAATTGGCTGATCAACCGAAGGGATGTTCAAGTTGAAAATTCCAGTGCTTGGATTTGGATGCAAGCGAACCTGGCTAAGTTTGCTTTCGATAACTGAAGCGGCACCTGTGCTCATTTTCAGTATCATTGATTGTCCATTCTCAACATAAGAACCGGCATTGGGCAACGAAGTATTAAATGTTACATCAGCCGGGAATTCGATGTTCCCACTTGTGTGGAAAATCCTGAAAGTCATATCCTGATTTTCGGCCAAGCCATCTTTTGCATTTGTGGTTTGGTCGTCGCCATAAGCAACAAGCAGGATGTTTCCGGTTTCACCGTTGTATTGTGTAAATCCGGCACAATTGCCATCAGCATCGAACACACCAATAAAATCTCCTTTTGTCAGATCACCATAAGCTGATGCACTAATTGAGATAAAGTGCATTGTACCAGTCTGGCTATAGCTCCATGGAGCATTTTCGTAAACCGGAGGTTGTGCTTTGATATAACCCGATGAAGCTGATTTGGCGCAATTGTAAGTAGCTTGTCCCTGGTTAACCATACCCACCAGATAGCCCACACCTGGCTCAAGATTTTCTAATGTAAATAAACCACCATCTGGCCAGTAAACCTTTTGAGCATAAATGTCGAAGGCATACATAAAATTAGCACCTAACTGTGAGAAAATATCAACAGCAGGTACAGGTTGATCGCAGAGTACAGGAATATAGCTGACACCTTTTTTGGCGATGAATGATTTATCAAGTGGCATTTCGCCAACAATTCCGAGGCATCCGGCTTCATTCATTTTTATTTTGTAGCCTTTTTTAACATCAAAACCACCAGTAAGTGTGTTGATATTTTGCGAAGGCCAGTAGAAACCATTTTCACCTAAAACAATCGTAACTTTATTTTCGGCAACTAAACTAGCAAAAACAGCTTCCATAGCAGGATTCTCAGGGTTATTGTAGCTCGACATTCCGCTCCAGCCTTTAGGTAAGCAAATCACATGACCGGCTAACTGGTCAACAACTGTGATTTCGAACTGGATTGTAGTTGAAAGTGCAGGCAAACCATTATCAGTGGCTGTAAATTCGATCGTATGTGTTCCTAAATTGTCATTCTGTCCAATAAGACTAAAATCAACGACAGCAACATTTCCTGGAGTAACGGTTGCAGAGAAACCCGGGAGACCACCTGCATTTACCACAACATCGGTTGTTTGTCCTAACTCGGGTGACTGGAACTGAACACTCAGGCTATAGGTATCACCAACAAAAATCTGAGGTGCCACTGCAGGAAAACCAACCGGCACCGGTGCAATATTCTGAGCAGTTCCACCTGTAATTTCCAAAGGCAAATCGGCTAAGCCGTAAAAACAGCTTACACCATAATTGTCGGTAGCTTTAATATAATATTCAACACCCTGGGCAGTCATCTGAACCCCTGGAATTGTTGCTTCATAAGTATCGCCCAATGTATTAGGCATGTTCAACATGGTATAAAATGGTGTACCACCAGAAATGCGATAATAAAGGCTAACTGATTGTAAAGATTCGGTATTATCGGTCACATCGGCACTGATCAACACATCAGCTCCAACAGGTGATTGCATTACAGGAGTATGTGTAATTTGTGGTGGCAGATTATCAATACCTAACGAATATGGATTGTTGGCCGGATCAACAGAAGGGCTGGTTGTTGAAACTTGCCCGTCGGTAGCCAGGATATAAAACTCGAGACCAGGAAATTCGGTTGCTGAAGCAATAATTGACGCGCTCCACGAGTCATTTAATCCTTCAACCATATTTACTGTTTGGTATGCCGCATCTCCAACTTTACGCCATAAAAGCGTTGCCGATTGTACAAATGGTTCATCTTCATCAGTGATTAAAGCTGAAATATCAATTGTAACACTGGTACTAATGGATGTGCAAAACAATTCGATAGTTGCCCCGGTTAACTCAACAACCGGGCCGCTTCCGGGATTGATCGAAATCAG
>CAYOWJ010000249.1:0-3155 GCA_964407625.1 uncultured Lentimicrobiaceae bacterium | reverse complement strand
GGTGGAATTATCATCATGAAAGGGTCAGAAACAACACCATCCCAATCAGATGAGTTAGAAAACTGAACTGCAAGTATCGGGTTAGAAGATTCAACAAATGACCTTGCACTAAGCATCGTTTCGTAAAAATCGCCAAAATCCAAGGTTGCAAAGTTTACACCATTAATAAAAAGCTGTGTATTATCCTGTGAAGCAAGGAATCGCCAGGTATCGCCACCAGTTCTGGTTTCCAAAGGACGAGTAACAAAGGTTTTCCCCCAGGTAGAGATTGGTGGAATTTGTTCGATAAGATGATCGCAGGCAGGGATATTTTGTGGAATACTTGCACATGATGATCCGCTAAATACTGCAACCGGCAAAGTGGAGGAGATAAAGGAACCTGTTTGGTCGGCACTAAAAGCGTTGCTCATCCTTCCACGAACCAGATATGTTTGCCCCTGGTTTAATGTTACACTAAAAGGAACCCCTGCCGGATTTCCGTTCACAGTCTGATCACGGGGAGTAATGGTCACAACATTATTGTCGTACGGACTAACAATGGAAAATTGTGGCGCATAGGATTCCGAAGGGGAGAAACCACCCCAGGTTAGGATAGGATAAGTTACTACGAGGTATTGATTTCCTAAAATATCAACAGGTAAACCAAGAAAACCATCTGTGCTGGCTCCACGCTGGCTCATCCCATAAACGGAAATCTCTTTATCGGAAGTTACTTTAATGCCTAGATTGTCAACCGATCCCGATGGGAACACTGCCGAAGTAACAGGGATATTAACACGTGTAACTGTGTTGGCAGCCACCGTAAAATTTTCCGAAAAGCCAAGTCCTGAAATTGAAACAGTACCTGTGGTATTCTCAACACTGGTAATGTCCAAAAACAAAAAATCAGCACCATCATAATTTCTGGCAAACATCAGCCAAAACTCAGTTCCACGGCTGTCGAGCACCGATTTTCCCGGCTCCATTTTTATCAATTTGTCGGGCATAGTAAGGTTGCTTCGCCCAATCTGTGGTTGATAAGTAGAGTTAAGCTGGTGTATTTCAGATTCAGATAAGGAGTTATCAGACCTGACTGGACTCTTTGTATCAGCTTTTTGTCCAAAACTAAGATTTCCCGCTAAGAGGAAAAATAACAAAAAAATGTAGTTAAATGATTTTGACATAATTAAACTGTTTTAGGTTATTAAACTTGAATTATTAGTTGTGATTAAAACTTTGGTAAAAATACAAATGCCGCTAATTGTGGAACAAATTTATATATTAAAGTATCTAAATATTTGTTAATAATTTGTTAACTGAATTGATTATCAATGAATTGATTATCAGTTATTTAAAAGTATAGAATTTAACTTTCAGCAATCTGATAACTATACTTATAAATCTTTTAATGTATTGATTTTAAATAATTTATGATAATTGGGTTAAGATGGCATGATGATTATTGCTCCCACAAAAACAACTATATCACCCGCAGTAACTATGGCAGCCATGTTATAAATGGAAACAGTAAGCTTACCGGTATGCTTTCGACGGAAACTGGGAAGCCATGAGCGGCGACATCGCCTTCGAAACCGAGCTGCAGCGCACCATCAACGTTGAAATTCGTTATGTGCTGTTTATCATTGATAAATATGCCGGCGCCAAAAACCTGATTGATGAATTAACGCTGGTTAAATAATTCAACCTGGCTTTTTTAAAATTAAAAAGGCTGCCCGGGATGGACAGCCTCCTGACTTCGACACTTGGGTGTCCCAGTTCATTTTGACCTCTTTAGAATTGTATAAACGAGCGAAAAAATATTTTTTTAACAAATATCTGATTCTATAACAGTTAACTTTAATTTGGGTGTCCCACTGTCGAAGTCAGGAAAAAGAAAGCAATGAGATAAAAAAATGGGCATTGTCCTTATCGAAGCAGGATGGGGAATTCAACGAAACCCGCAAGGGCCTGGCAAGGCTGATCGTGGGATACTCCGACAATCGGGCCAAAAAAGGACAGGCACAACAGGGAAAAAGGTGTTAAAAGGCTTGAAAAAGCATACCATTGTGGCAATATTACCAAAGAGAACATCAACCAACGTGGGTACAACAAGTTTCTTGTGATTTCGGATAATGTTAGGGTTGCTATAAACCAAGACAAGATCAAACAAGATGAACAATGGGATGGGCTTAAAGGATAACCTGACCAACACCGACCTCCCCGCAAAAGAAGTCTATGACCAATACAGCGGTTTATGGTCAATCGAACGGGCATTCAGAATCACTAAGGGTACGCTTGAAATGAGGCCGATGTTCCATTTTACCCCAAAAAGGATCGAAGCTCACGTCTGTATTTGTTTTGTTGCATACAAGGTTTACAAGGAACTCGAAAGAATACTGAAAATTAGCCATAAAAACATGCGTGTAGATAAGGTTTTGGCAATGCAAAAACGATTACGACCATAAAAATAAACCTACCAATAAGCGGTAGTACAATGACCCGGGCAATGCTTTTGACAAAAAAGCACAAATCTATCGCCCAATTATTTGATGAAAATTTTTTCAAAAATTTTTAGGGTGTCCCAGTGTCGAAGTCAGGAAAACATTAATTATCTGCTTTAGGAACAGATTTTGACCGGCTTTTTTCTTCTACATCAAAAATGGCTACTCAAAAAGTCACAGAACCAATCAGGTTCATTTTCTTACAATCCTGAATCAAATATCCTGAATCTCCAACTACCGGATTTTTATAAATTTCCCCACCTCCACCATCCTTAAATTTTGCAGCTTCACGAAATATATCCCTGGCGGCAGGGCGCTTATGTCGATTTGGGTTTCATTTTCTATTAGCTGCCTTTCTATTACTTTCTCCCAGTTGACATTAAATATCGAAAGGTTGGAAATGCAGGAAAATGCAGGATGTGAAATGGTGATTTTGTCGTTTGAAGGATTGGGGAAAATATTCAAACCTTCTGCACTGCTTTCAAATTCAGGCTCACCGGTATAAATATCGAAAAAGTTAAGGATGCGGTTCAGCAGTTCCTCATGGGTATTTGGATATTCGCCATCGTTTAACTTAGCCAGCGCATACGAAAAACAAAATGTCCGGCGGTCATCGGGAATACTTTGCTGAACAGCTACTGTGCCGTAGCCGTTTTCGACGAATGCAACCTTGCC
>CAYOWJ010000248.1:0-5427 GCA_964407625.1 uncultured Lentimicrobiaceae bacterium | reverse complement strand
TCCGCGACCGGCGGCCTGAAACCTACGACAGGCTGGTGGATTTGTAAATTGATTTGGGATTTGGGATTTATGATTTGGGATTTGGGATTTGGGAGTCCAGTCGAAAAACCGAAACTTGCCAGTCCGCCAGCTGGCGGATGTGAGGTTTATTTCGCTACATCCGAAGAAAAACAACAATTATTATGACATTAAAAACAAAACGAAATGAAAAAACCTGTTGATCCCGTTAAAATCGGGCAATTTGAAAGCATGCGCGAACCATTGGATTTGCAGGCTGCGATTAAGGAATCGAACCGCTGCCTGCTTTGTCTGGATGCGCCTTGCAGCGCGGGCTGCCCAGCCGGCACCGATCCTGGAAAATTTATCCGGCAGATAAAATTCTACAATTACAAAGGCGCCGCCCGAACCATCCGAAACAATAACATCCTCGGTAGCGTCTGCGCCCATATTTGTCCGGTCGAGAAATTATGTGAAAAAGAATGTAGCGTTAAAGCGCTCGAAGACCCGATAAATATTGGTGGTTTGCAGCGTTTTGCCTCGGAATATGGGAAAAACTTTGCCATCGAACCTTTAGAGAAAAGTAAGAAAAACCAGGGAAAAATCGCCATCATCGGAGGAGGACCGGCGGGAATGAGTTGCGCTTCGGCTTTGGCGAAACTGGATTATGAGGTTGTTATTTTTGAAAAGGAAGATCATGCCGGAGGTGTTCCAAAATGGAATATTCCCGAATTCCGGTTACCTGAAGAAGCGCTGGCTTACGACCTTAAAAACCTGTTGGATCAAGGTGTCGAAATCAGGTTTAAATCGGCTATCGAAACAAATGATGCTGCTACAAACCTGCTGAAAGATGGCTATGACGCGGTTTTCATCAGTTCCGGGCTTAATGTCGCTTTCAAATTAGATATTCTGGATGGTTTTACGAATGCCGTTGATTACATTTCTTTCCTCCGGAAAGTAAAATTTAATCGGGGAAGCATAAATCTCAAAGATAAAAACGTGGCGATCATCGGTGGCGGGAGTGTGGCCATTGATTCTGCCCTTTCGGCGAAAGCCGCCGGCGCAAGTAAAGTTTACCTGATTTCATTGGAACATTTAGACGAACTTCCTGCCGATCATGAAGAAATCAAATTAGCCCGTTTGATGAACATCATTTTTAAAGCCGGTTCGCAGATTACCGGCGTTAAGGCTCACGAAAAAATCATTTCCGGCCTGACCGGCATCGAAACAGACTGGATTGAACCGGGAAAGTTTATCCCTCAAAATGCCCGTCTGATCAGTGGTACAGAATTTTCGATAAACGTTGACCTCGTGGTACAGGCCATCGGTACAAAACCGGGAAGTGCGTTGATGGATTTAGCAAAAGGCCTCAAAACAAAAGGAAAAGGAATTGTTGAAGTGAACGATAATTTTGAAACCGGCATCCCCGGCGTTTTTGCAGGTGGCGATGTGGTGAATGGTGGTGCAACGGTGGTTCAGGCCGTTGGCGAAGGTAAAAAGGCAGCGAAAAGTATGGATGATTTCATTAAAAACAGGAGAAACAGCTTATGAAAACCAAGGCAGATTTAAGTATCAATTTTTGTGGGATAAAGTTCGAAAATCCGTTTTGCCTTTCTTCCTCGCCCGTGAGCAACCACGCCGAAATGTGCGCCCGTGCCTTTGAGGCCGGCTGGGGAGGGATTGTTTACAAAACTTTGGGGCTTGAAGAGAGTTTTAAAGTGGTGATGCCTTCGCCGCGATTAAGCGTGCTCAATTACATGGACAAGCGTTTTGTAGGCTTGCAGAATGCCGAGCAGATCACCGACCGGCCTATCAAAGACAACATCCGTGACATTGCCTGGCTCAAAAAGAATTATCCCAAAAAGGTGTTGATTTCGAGTATCATGGGCTATACCGACGAAGACTGGATTCGGCTGGCCAAAATGTCGGAGGATGCGGGCGCCGATATGCTGGAATTGAATTTTTCGTGTCCGCAGATGGCGCATCCATCAGCCGGGCACCGCACCGGACAGGATTTTCACGCGGTGGCCACCTTTACCGAGGTTGTTAAAAAGGCAACTAAATTGCCGGTCATGGCCAAGATGACCCCGAATATCACCGACATGATTCCGGTAGCTTTGGCTGCAAAAGACGGAGGCGCCGATGCCATTTCGGCCATCAATACCATCAAAGCCATCACCGATATTGATATTAATAATTTTACACCGCTGCCAAACATTCACGGTCATTCGTCGGCAACCGGATTTTCGGGGCCATCTGTTAAGCCTGTTGCGCTGCGTTTTGTTTCCGATCTGTACAATTCAAAACCGCTGCAACTTCCCATCAGTGGGGTTGGCGGCATCGAAACCTGGATTGATGCGCTGCATTTCCTGCTTCTTGGCGCTTCAAACCTGCAGGTTACCACCGGCATTTTGCGCTACGGTTACCGGATTGTGGAGGACATGATCGAAGGCCTCGGCGAATACATGATCGAACGAAATATCAAATCGTTGGATGAATTGATCGGGAAAGCTGCCCAAAAACTCACCGATCCTTCCAACTTTGAAACCCGTTACCAGGTGGTTTCGGTGATTGATGAAGAAAAATGTATCGGCTGCGGGCAATGTTTTATTTCGTGCCACGACGGTGCAAACCAGGCCATTAAGTTTGATTCGTCCAAACGCAAGGCCGTTGTTGACGAAGAACGTTGTGTGGGCTGCCTGCTCTGCAAACACGTTTGCCCGGTCTGGGATTGTGTTTCGTACAAAGAAGTGGATACAGCGGTGGTGAAACATGCGGCGATTTTTTGAGAAGGTGAAGCAAATTGAACCTGGGATGAGGCTGGCTGGCTGATTTTAGGCAGTTTGTTTTAGCTGAGGTGATGGTTTAATAATTTCTTAACAAGCTAAATTCAAACGAATTTTAATTTATCAGGAAAACCACCAAATTTGTTTCTTTTCCAGAAATATGTTAATCCAAATTAAAGTTTAGAAAAAAGTATTTATCGCTAAAAAATTCAATGTTTGATCGTTCATGAGAGTCACACTAACTATCCTTCTAATTCTCTTTTTAACTTTCCAGGGTTTTTCCCAGGTTGAAAGAATTGTTCACATTAATCCAGTCCTGGATACTGCAAATGCTGATTTCAAAGAGATATTCAATTTCTGGGAAATGTACCTTGATGAGCTAAATGCTAAAAGTATAAGAACTGCGGGACTTTTAAATAAAATGGACGATGGACTTAATGCCTATTGGGATGAGCGCGAAGTTGATACGTACAATTTTGTTGATTTGTATTACTCATACATGAGTTCAATTGGAAACGTCTGGTTTACAAATGATATTGAATATTTTCTGGGTGTTGCAAAGCGTGATTCTGATCTGTTTGAATTGAAAACAATTTTTGTAACGAGGGATGACAGTTTTTTCAAAGGATTTCCATCAATCATAATAACTGTTCCCATTCGAAAAATCAATGGAACTTTTAAATTGCAAAATAAATTTTCATTCAGTAAAACTCAATTAAAGAAAAGGACATTTGCTAACATAATTTATTACTATCCTGAAACATACAGTTTTAATGATAGCATAGCTGGCTCATTAAACCATCGGGTAGAAACGTTCAAAAAAAACTTTCAAATCAATAATCGTGATACAATTACTTATCTTGTTGCAAATAATAAAACCGAAATATCCAAATGGTTTGGTATTGATTACTACAACACCGATTTCCTAAGTGCATCCGGTACAATCCAGGGAGGCTACATTACCAGCAACAAGATAATTCTAAGCGGTGGCGGCGGCGAAAATTATTTGCATGAAATAATTCATCTCCTCCTTTCCGAAATTCAACATGGGAGATATATTTATTTTGAGGAAGGATTGGCGTGTTACTTCAGCGAACACGTTGGGAAACCCTATTCTGCTCACATCGGCAGCTTAAAAGAATTTTTAAATCAAAATTCATGGATTGATCTTTCAAAAAGTCTTTATGGTTACAGCAAAGATAGTACCGGTAGTATTATTTATAAACCACAGATTGATGATGTCGAAATGCAACTTATCCGATATAGGGATGAGAGATCAACTTACAACTTTCAGTACATGATAAATGCCGTAATATGTGATATTGCCTTTAGAATGGGTAGTTACGACAAAGTAATGGAACTATTTCGCGCTAAAGCTGATAATGAACAGGATTTTTATAGAAATGTTGAGTTTATTCTTGGAATTAAACAGGATGATCTGAACAACTTTTTGCGCGACTTTGTAAATTCAAATTATTGAAATTACTCCAACAACTGTTTGAGGATTGGTAAATACCTCTTTTGGAACTACTTCAGCAAATGTTTAAGGATTTGGAAATCAATATCGTTTAGTTAACAAATATAAAATGGAACGCGGATCAAACGGATTTTAAAACGCGGATTAAAACTGTTCCTGAAACAAGAAATCCGCGAAAATCAGCGTTGCTTGCATCCGCGTTATCAGCGTTCCAATTCTTAACTTAACAACATTGATTTGGAAATTGATAATACCTGGTGATAAATCACGAAACAACACTTAATTTGACTCAATTTTTGGGTGATTTAAAAAACAAAACATAAAAACATGCGACCATACATTTTATCCGAAACCAACTGGAATGCCGTTAAGGATGAGCGTTTCGAACTGGCAATTTTGCCCTGGGGTGCAACGGAAGCCCATAATTTTCATTTGCCTTATTCGGCCGATAATATCGAATCCGATTTTATTGCCGCCGAATCAGCCAGGTTAGCCTGGGAAAAAGGAGCAAAAGTCGTAGTTTTGCCAACCATCCCTTACGGCGTAAATACCGGGCAGCGTGATATTTACCTCGACATGAACATTAATCCCAGCACACAATTCGCGATATTATCCGACATCGTTGATGTTTTAAACCATCAGAAGATTTTTAAACTGTTGATTTTGAACAGCCATGGCGGGAACGATTTTAAACCTTTTGTGCGGGAACTTGGCGTAAAATATCCTCAGATGTTTTTCAGCATCATAAACTGGTATCAGGTTTTGGAAAGGAAGCAATATTTCGAAAATCCCGGCGACCATGCCGAGGAAATGGAGACCAGCCTCCTTTTGCATCTCAGGCCTGACCTGGTTTTGCCATTCGAAAAGTGGGGGGAAGGAAAAGAGAAAAAGAATAAAATCAAGGCTTTCGCCGAAGGCTGGGTTTGGGCCGAGCGGAAATGGCCGAAGATAACCGCCGATACAGGCGCCGGCAATCCAAAACTTGCCAGCAGGGAAAAAGGAGAACGGTTTTTTAATGATCTTACTGGAAAAATCGGTGAATTGCTTGTTGAACTTTGCAAAGCCGACATCGAAAATATGTATGAATAAAAGCCTCATTCATAAGGCACAGATTCAAAAGAAACAACCAAAAATTATGGAACAGGAATACTTCGAAAACAAGACTTT
>CAYOWJ010000247.1:0-5432 GCA_964407625.1 uncultured Lentimicrobiaceae bacterium | reverse complement strand
GCATCTGGCCTTGCCAGATGGCATTTTCGATAAACGGTTGCAAAAACATCGGCGGAATCATAATCGTGATTTTGTTTGCATTTTCGGCAACCGAAAAAACGCAAATAAGCGATTGAAATTAGGTTGCAAAAAACGGGAAGGTTATCATGTTTAGAAAAGGATAAGGTCGGGTGGAATTATTTTTATGTCTGGAAAATTTTGAAAATTATTCTTATAAAATTCCGGTCACAGCCGTAGGTTCTTCAGCCATATTTATACTTTTGGCTTCCTTCGCTTTGGCAGGTCGTTTTTTCCGGTAAGCAACCCAGTAAAGGTACACTCCCGAAACGATGATAAATAGTATCGAAAGCCCGGCCAGCGGGATAATCAGAATGTAGAAATCGCCAATCAGGACGCTGTAAATGCGGGCGGTATGAAATTCGAGTGCCACGTTCCAGAGCGAAATCGGGCTGTTTTCGATGATTTTGTCAGGCATTTCGGTAAACGGTTTGCTGTGAAACAATGGTACAGCTCCACGACCATAATCAAAGTAATAGCTGTGGCCTTCAACATCTTTGATATATCCCGAAATGGCATTTTCGGAAATTGGTGATCCCGACCTTCCCGATGATACCGGAGGCTTGCCACTGATGTAATCTTCGAAATAATTTTGCCGCGGCATCCATTTAAACAAACCACTAAATGAACCAACGAGGTAAGCGTCCTGGCCAAGTTTTTCGAAAACAGTAATTCCCATCACGCTTACCGGCGGCTGTGCCTCAAAAGGCATAAACGGCAGTTGCAAATCTTTGCCTGAAAAATAAAGACCATCGGAAGTACTCAAAATAAACATTCCGGCTTCCTTATCCAGAAGCATTCCCCGGAGTTTATTGTCCCAGGGGTTTTCGCTGTCGAGTTCCGAAAAAGGAATCCTGCCAACTTTGGTATTGGCAATCGGAATCAGCAAAGGCGGTCGCAGAAACATCCCCGTAAGGGTAGTTAAAACCAGCACTGCAGCCAGCCACCAGCCAATTTTGTTGTGCCATTTTAACGAAAACTTAGTGGCAACAGCCAGCGTTTTTACTTGCAAATCTCTCTTTTTACGGAAACGGATTATCTTCGGGAAAAGGAAATATAACAGGCCGGTGATGGTGAGAAAGATGAAGACGAATCCAACAAAATCAACAAAAAGCTTCCCGATGGTTCCATAAATTTCACCGCTATGAATTACCCACAAGGTCCTGAACAGCGATGCTTTTTTATCATCATTTAAGGGTGGTGGCAGGGTTTTGATCTGAGGTATGAACTTGCCGTCCGAAAGGTTTGCCGTCAGAAGGTTTGAGCGGGTCAGGATAAAGAGATTTCCTGCATCAACCGAAAGATCAACAATACGTTCTTCGGCAACCGGCAGCGGTATTTTTTCCCAGGAACCATTCATTCCATTTCGTGAATAAAGCCCGAAAAAAGTCGCGGCAAACAGGCGTCCATCGGGTGCGGCAACAACTTTGCTGATTTTGCGGTTATCAATACCACCGGGAAATCCCTGGTTAAAATCCGCAAAAGTTTTAAAATGGTCAGTGCTGATCCATGCCCCGATATTTCCATACACGAGCGCCGAATCAGCACCAACATTAATACTTCCTTTTATTGCAGCCAGGTTCCAATTTTTGTACTGATAAACTGCGGGCAGAAATTTGCGGTCAACGTCAATGCCCGAAAGCCACGAACGATGATTCAGGATAATCCCGGAAACGGCAAAAAACAAGATAAATAGCGCAAGCACCAGGCTAACCCATTTGTGGTATTTTTTAAAAAACCCAAAGGCTTTCGATTTTCTGCCGCCTGCCATCTTTTAATTTATGATTTTAGATTTATGATTTTAGATTTAGGATTTCAGATGTTGCAATCATAAATCATAAATCGCAAATCATAAATCAATCGGTTATTTTTTACAAAAGAAGGTACTAAACAACCCATCCTTCATTTCTGCGTGGGTTTCAAATCCGGCAGCAGCCATTTTTTCGATCATCGGCGCTGGTGGAAAAGGTGTGATGATTTCGTAAATCTCGCCTGGATTCAGGCCTGCAGTTTCTTTTATTACCTGCTCGAGTGGGTGAATTCCCTGCGCCAGAAGTGGCCTGGCATCGAGTGTAACTTTGATTTTGGTTTTGTCAAACCATGCTGGTTCATTCATATTTTTAGTCTCCTTTTCTTGTTTAGTTTCATTTGTCCGGTATGATAATAATCGTTGGTCGCCTTCAAGGCTGCGCTTTTCGGTAAGATCCTGCGATACTTCCATGGTGCCCAGATATTCACCTTTTTCGTTACGCAAAGCGAAATATTCGATGTGGATAAATTTTCCCTGCATCTGAATCCAGAAAGGCGCGCTGTCGGCTATGCCAGCTTTAAAATCGCCGATAATCTGATCGACAATATGCACGCTCGAAGGCGGATGGCACATACGGACATCGCGTCCGAGGATTGCGCGGTTGCGATCGAAGATGCGCTCTTTGCCCTGCGAAAAATATTTCACTTTGTCGTTCCTATCCACAAAAGTGATATCGAAAGGCATCGAATTTAAGATGGCCAAAAGTTCTTCAGAATCGAACTTACCGCTGGGTAAACTGATCGTTCCTTCTTCAGCAGAAGTTTCGTCTGCAATCTCCACTCCCTGGGGCTTCCATGTAAATTTTGGGTCAAAAAGGCAATAGCCGATCTCGTTGGTCTGCCTGTAAATCTGATACCAGTCGGCTTCGGTAAGTTTGTCTAAAGTCATCGGAAATAAAATCTCCTCCTCTTTCATGATCATGTCGGTGATGGCCTTTGCAGCAGGTTTGAGGTTAATTTCGATGGCTGATTTTACAGCTTCAACACCAAAATCTCCTGAAACACTAAGTGTGTTGATGGCCTTTTTCAGGAAATTGCGGGTTTCGTCATGTTTTCCCCACATTACTTTTGGAGGTCCGGTAATGCCATATTTTTCGAGGAAAGGGAAAAGCAGGTTTTCCTTGCGGCGATAGTGTTTGTCAACATCCATCAGGCTGTTGAAAAGAGATTTTATGGTGTTGATGAAAGCTTCAGGCCTGACTCTTGTCAAGCTCTCGTCAACGTTATTAAAAAGTTCTTGGAGTTGTGAAACAACCTTACCAAGCTCACGGTTTTCCTGTTTAAAAGTATCAACAGGATGGCCAGGAGCGACAATCTTCATACCTGTAAAATCGATGTGACCTTCCAGCGCTTCGGCGTGAATGTCGCAAAGACGAAGCACTTCAGCTTCCGGAAGTCCTTCGCTGATCAGTTCTTGTTCTACTTCCACCACAAGGCCATAAGGCACTTTCGACATTATTTCGACAAGGCGGGCTTTCACCGCCTCCGGTGCAACACCTTCGTGCAATTGCAGGATCATGTGCTTGAGCAGCTCTTTCCGATCCTGCGAGTTATTAATCAGTTCGCTCATAATTATTGTTTTATTAATTTAACATATTTAATGTCAGATGTTTAAGGCTCTTTTTCAGCCATTTAGCAGGTCTGTTGTTCTTCATTAAAACTTAGGCTTTAATCCTGATTCCGTAAAAATCTTTACCCTTTTAAGAAAACCGGTTTAAAGGTCAGCATTACCCAACCCCAATATTGAGTGCCGGTTTCGGCAGTTACTTTTTTAACTATTTTCATCGAATCGGTTGCAAACATCATCGAATAACCGCCGCTCAGCATTAATGATTCATCAATCTGATATTCAACCCACGAATCAAATTCAGTACCTAGGTAGCTGTTGTATTCTTCATTTGAACTTACAATTTTCGCATTCGAAAGGAATGCATGCAAATCAACCCCAACTGTGAGTTTACCGGTTTTCTTTGAAATCTTTGCGTAAACATTATTCAGGCCTACGGAATTCTGATGATTTCCGGCATAGAAATAATCCAGATGCCCGTTAAATTTATGCCCGGAAGTATATAAAGTCGAAAAGGAATAGTTTTTATCCTCCGAAGTCATTTTATCCTGGTCTGTTCCCGACATAATCTCAACTCCTAACGCTGTTTTCAGATTTGATTTTAAAGTGTGGCCAGCTTCAAGATTCAGATAAAAAGCTGATAAATCTTTGTTTGAATTGTCATTTCCGATTTGTGAGTAAGCTGCTGCTGCGAAGTTAAAATCACCGTATTTCATGGTTCCACGCGCCCCAAAAGTCTGTGAATAAACTACTTTGTAATCAAGTTTCAAGGTGTCAGGATCTTCGTACTGAATGCCGTTATTTATTGTTATCAAACTGATTCCGAAATTCTTAAAATCTTTGTGTAACCACAGAAATTGCATGGCTTTGTAGTTGTTTAGCGTATAAATAGTGCCGGTCAACTGGTCTTTATCCTGATTAAATGCCAACCCAAGATGTCCCTGCAAATTTTTGGCTGAATATTTAAGCAACGCCAGATCATGACTACGTGCCTGTTGCAGCCAGTTGGCATTTCCAAATAACCTTCCATCATCATAAGTCAGTTCTTGTCGGCCAACTTTAACCGACCATGCTTCGTTAATTAGTACCTCGCCCCAGGCCTGATGAACAGAGAAGAAATCGTCAGACAAATTATTCTGTGTTGTATTACCCCAGATTCTGACATCCTGAAGGCTTAACCCGAATTTGTATCTGGTGTTGGTAAATTCGGCGTTTAATCTTGCGCGCTGGGAAATCAAAAATGCCGGCTCAGCATCTTCGATGGCCAGGGTTTTGTAACCATGCCGCAACTCACTTAATGGACGGTACTCACCGGTTAGGTTAAATTGTGCTTTCGACACCAAACCACTTGTTAATAAGAAGGATAGCAGTAATAAAAATTTCAGATTGTATTTCATTTTTATGTTGATTTATTATTTTCGATAAAAACCAGGTGTTAAATTCGACTTTCAGTTTGATTGAATCCGGAACTCCAATTTGCTCATATTTGGTACTTGAATTTTATGAAGTTCAGGAAAAGTCAGCAGCAGGCAGTTTTTTCACTCTCGCGACTGCCCACTGATTTCAGGCGACTGCTGACTTGCGACTCCCGACATACGGCTGCCCACTTCTTATCCTTTTATCATCGTTAAGACCATTTTAAATTTTTCGGTGGCAATTACGCCATGCGGTATTCCGGCAGGCATGATGATGGTATCACCAGCCTCCATATTGAACGGTTGTTCGTTGATCACAATTTCAGCTTTTCCTTCGATCACCTGAACCATGGCATCGAAAGGTGCTGAGTGCGTGCTTAGCTTTTGGCCTTTATCAAAGGCGAAGAGTGTTACGTTTCCAACCGGACGGCTGATAACGATTTTGCTTACAATTCCTTCAGTTGAGTATTCAACTTTTTCCTGAAATTTGAACACGTTTGAGTGTCCGAATAATGATTTTTCCATAGTTATAATTTTTAAAAATATTTTTCAATAACAATTTCACCCAGTCTCTCCCTCGCCCC
>CAYOWJ010000246.1:2727-5475 GCA_964407625.1 uncultured Lentimicrobiaceae bacterium | reverse complement strand
ATACTAAATTAACGCTTCACTCTTTAGACATCTGCAAACTCCACCAAATTGCCGGCAACTTTATTGAGTTTTTCCTGAAACAATTTCTGATCGAAACAGGCTTCCCAATGGCCATCAGTTAACGAATCACTGATCATAAAAACCAGCGCAACCTGAATATTGCGATAGGCTGCAATTGCATGTACAGCCGATGCTTCCATTTCAACCACATCAGCTCCTTTATCAAGATATGATTGCAATTTCTCAGCAGTCTCATTGTAGGGAGCATCTGTTGTCCATGCTTTTACCTTTTTAACAGTTATTCCTTTGTTCAGGAGAAAAACGGTGATTTGATCAGTCAAACCGGGAGAGGAAAAGGTTTCTTCTTTCCAATCAGGATAACATTTTGAAGTACCTTCCTCAGAAAGAGCCGAGTCACAAATCACAATGTCAGCAGCCTTTAATTCATTATGCAATCTACCTGCAGTCCCCAGAAATACTAATCGTTTAATACCACAGGCTATCAACTCCTCGCTGAAAGCTACAGCAGCCGGCGATCCAATACCGAATAAACCACCGATTACCAGGTTATTTTGAAGCAGAAAAACCTCTCCGGTTAAGCCGCGGATTTTTTTACCAGTATAGTTTTTTGAGATAAACCGGTAGCACGAAGGATCAATACAAACAAGAGCAGATTGGGAGTGGTTGAGAAGATTAATTTTCTCACCAAGAACATATTTAACAAACGATTTTGGATCAAGAATCATAGTGTGCCTTTATTTTGGAATTTCCGATAAATTTACAAATAACCGACAATTATGAGTTGCGTAACCAATACCGTGGTATTTAATTATTTCCTTTTTACCGGACAAATCATAAATCCAGGGTTAAAAGAATTTTAATGTTTGGTCATAACAGTGATACTTTTATGGCTTTCAGCAGAAAACATCCGGTAATTATTTTATTGTTGTTGGGAATCGCTAAAGTAAGTTACTTTTGCCGCTGCATCCTGAACCCTTAAGTGGGTACCAACCGGGAAGAACACCACGGTGGTAAAACGATGCGGGCCGTTGAGGTCAAAACAAGTTCAATCAGCCTCAACTTTCCGCCATTTTTCAAGATACATTTTAAAATTGTAACAATGTTCGAATGACCATTAAAAAGGTTTTTCACTTCATGGATTGATCATTGACAAAAGTTCATTACATCATTTGATCGATTTTAAAAATCTGATCAGATAAAAATTTTTAAAAAAGCATCAAGAGTTTCCGGTAACACGGAATGCCAACCGGGCAGGAACGCCACGGTGGAAAAACGATGTGGGCATGGAAGACCAAAAAAGTTCCGATTTTTTCCATTTGCGCTATTCGTCTGATGATGCTTCAAAGAAAAGTAAATCATTCACTTAATAAATAGCAATATGGAAAACAAACTTAATTTCTTTCATCGCCTTGGGGTTTACGGTTTCGATCAGGTTGAGCCGCTGATTATCGCAGCACTTGTGTCACAAGACCCGGTTCTGTTAATCGGAAAAGCCGGAACTGGCAAAACATTCCTGCTTAACAGCATTTCGGAAGCCATGCTGCTCGAACACAGGCATTACAATGCAAGCCTTATTTCATTTGACGACCTTGTAGGATTTCCATTCCCGTCAAGCGATGGAAAGAGTATCACCTTTCTTCCAACTCCGGCAACAATCTGGGAAGCTGAGTCAGTTTTGGTTGATGAGTTGAGCCGTTGCAAACCCGAAACCCAGAACAAATTTTTTTCCATCATCCATGAGCGGAAAGTTCAGGGGTTAGAACTCACCAAACTTCGTTATCGCTGGGCAGCCATGAATCCATTTAAGTTTCAGGGTGGTGATGCCGATGATAATTATGAAGGCAGTCAACCCCTCGATCAGGCACTTGCTGACCGTTTTGCCTTTATCATCGAAGTCCCAGACTGGCTTGAACTTTCGACCAGGGAGCAGGAAGCTGTAATTTATCCCGCCGGTGAAGCTGCCATTTCGGATGATGGCGGCAGCCTGAAAGATTTTGTGGATAAAATTATCCCTGACTTTCAGAGGGACATCAGCCATCCGCTCCCCGAAATAGTAATCTATTGCAGGCTTGTAACCACCTTGTTGACCGAAGCCGGATTTCGCATGTCGCCAAGACGTGCCAGACTGCTCGCACGAAACCTGACAGCAGTGCTAAATGTGTCGAAAGCGTTGGGAAACCACAACACGCCATCAAAACGAAAAAACCTTTATAAACTTGGTCTTAGGTGGAGTTTGCCACACCGTGCCTTTAAAGAAACTGTTCCGGATCATCTTATTGATTCTGTGCATGCCGAAGCTGCCCGACTGGCATTTTCGACCAATCCAAAGGAAATCTGGATCACTGAATTTTTGATAGCAGCATCTTCAAAGGACAGGGTTTTGAAATTAATTGAACCGGAAGTCGACATTGACACGAAGAGTCTTGCTGTAATACAAATGCTCGCCCATGAAAGCAAAGCCAGTGCTGCAATATTTTCATTCACCTTTTTCCCGTTTGCCAACCAGTTCGACATCATTAATGAAGAAGCCTTAATCGAGCTGGCCCGCATTGCAACGGAGGTGTATAATGTTGAAGGAAAACTGGAATGGACTAACAGAAATCCCCAAAGCAATGAAAAACACCCGACCTGGGCAAATTGTCTGCATCATATTAATCAATTACCTGTTGAGATGGAAGGCAGAAAAAAGAGGGCACGCCAGTTATTTCTTTATCTGCTTACCAAGGG
>CAYOWJ010000246.1:0-2627 GCA_964407625.1 uncultured Lentimicrobiaceae bacterium | reverse complement strand
TACTGCAACTGGCCAGGAAAATCGGATGGAAAGGATGGAAGGAGATAAATCATCACCTGATGTTACCTCACGAAAAACTCGTAGTATTTCCCTGGTCAGAAAACACCAATCCGGATCATCACTCCATTGATGGTTTTATAAAGTCGGCAATTGTGCTCTCGATGTGCAACCCCTGTTTTTACCTCCCTGAAGGACCGCGCATATTCACCAGGACGCGTCTTGGCAAATCAATCAGATTGTTGAAAATAAATACCACCAACTTTTATGAAATGGACTAAAAAACAAATTATCAACATCGTAATGGATCTTGCAGAAGAAAATGCCTTTGCCTGTAGGGCTTTATTCAAAATATCGGAAATCATCTTTACCAGCCAGGTAAAAACATTGGCAGTTAGTATTTCATCAAGTCCTGAGCTGAAGATAAATTTATCATTTCTTAGCAAACATGCCGGCAATGAAAATGATGTAAAAGCATTGCTGATGCACGAATTTCTGCATGTAATACTCATGCACACCGAAAAATTTACTTTTAATACACCACTTCTCAACATTGCTTTGGATGCCATCATTAATTCGATCATCCATCGGACTTATGGAGAAAAATACTCAGATTTTTTTACCAGGTTTTATCCGGATCATGGAATCGTTTCCCTCCTTTGTCCGATCACAAAGGATTCTGACCGTTTCGACAGCTATGCTGCTATAAAAAGGAAAATTTATGAGGGCAAGTTTGCTGCCGATGACTTGTATGAACTGCTCGAATACCTTCAATCGAAAGATCAAACCAAAGATGAAAACAAAGTAACATTTATCGGAAACCATGATTTTGATAAGAAACCCACCTCACCTCAAATGAAGAAGCTTATGAATGAAATCCGGGGTAAGATGAAAGGAACTGGAATTTGGAATAAATCTGTTGAGCGAGGCTGCAATTACAGTACAAAAAATGAAGCAAGTAACATAACGAAATACAATCTGAAGCATTGGAGAACGGGTGTTTATGCTATTCTTAAAAAATGCCTGACAGAAGATTCGCAAAAACCTAAAACCGCTATTGATACAACGGTGATGATACCTGTAATTAGCAGCCACGACAGGAGAGCCTTGTCAACATATTCCTGGTCAGGCATAATTCCCTTAACAAAGAATATTGTTACCAGTCCTGTAATTTCAGAATCAGTGAACATTTATCTGGATGTAAGTGGCTCGATGGCAGCGGAAATAGAACAGATCATTTTGATGCTTGATCATTTCAGAAATCACATAAAAAAACCATTGTGGGTATTTTCGAATGAGGTAAATCAAGCCTCCTTTAAACATGGAAAACTGATTTACAAAAGTTCCGGCGGAACAAGCATCTCCTGCGTTTTCGATCATATCAGGGCAAAAGGATTTAAAAAGAACCTCATAGTAACCGATGGCTATACAGAGGACATCACTGATGCAATGCTGGAAGGTGTCGATCCCGCGAAAATATGGGCAATTGTAAGTGCCTACGGCAGTGCCTGGCAATTTGAAAAGCATCATCTTAAATATCATCAATTAAAACAATTACCAACATGAAAAGATATTCAGAAGCAGTATTGAACGGTCATCCAGATAAATTCTGTGACCTTGTTGCTGATGGTTTGCTCGGTGAAATCAATAAATCCGATCCGGATGCACATGCACAGATCGAAGTGTCGGTATGGTCGGATGTGATTTTTATTACAGGTTCTGTGGTTACCAAAGAGCCTGTGGCATTTTCGATAACTGATGTAATCTGTGACATCGGAAAGCGAATAGGCTACACGCACGAAAATCATATTGACGTAACCCGCTATCAAATTCTCGATCACATCTGCTGGCTAACCGATAACCCATTAAGATGGACCAATTACTCCAACGACCAGAGCATTGTGGTAGGTTACGCCGGTTACGATACCTTAACACATTTTCTGCCACCCGAACATTTTTTAGCCTGGTACTTTCGTGAAGCGCTGATTAATTCGATGGATTCAGGCATATTAAAAACACATGGCCCCGATGGGAAAATTCTGGTGGTGATGAATGAAGAATACTCAGGATGGATGCTGAATTTGGTTCTTGTTACCATGCAACAAAACGAATCAGCATCATTCATTTCTTTCACGGGACTAATAGAAAAGGTATTATTCGAAGCTTATCAGCAAATTAAAAAACAGGATTTTAGATGGTGCACGCCATGGAAAGAGATTAAAGTGCTGATCAATCCCAACGGGCCTTTATTAAATGGTGGAAGCGACGGCGACAACGGACAAACCGGGCGTAAACTGGTCATGGATTTTTATGGCCCGCGCATTCCAATTGGTGGTGGAGCTATTTATGGCAAAGACCTGGCGCATATCGACAGGCTTGGCGCTACTATGGCCAGGAGATTTGCCCTCGACATGGTGATGAATGGCTCAAAAGAAGCACTGGTAAAAGTTTGCTTTGCCCCTGGCATCGACGAGCCATTGAGTATCGACATTGTTTCCGACAAAAGGCCTTTAGTTAATCCTGACGAATATTTCCGCTTCAGTACCATGAAAAAAATGATTAACCCGAACGACATATTTTATAATCTAAATGAACTTGGGACATTCTATAATTCGGGCTTGAGTTTTAAT
>CAYOWJ010000245.1:0-5478 GCA_964407625.1 uncultured Lentimicrobiaceae bacterium | reverse complement strand
GCTTTTCCAGGTTCGAGGTAACCAAGGGTGTTGATGTTCATCTCAGGCCAGTAAATGCCCAAACCGGCGATATCTTTCACAATTACCAACTTATCTGAAAGCAACAAAAAAAGCTCATCAACAGCAACAATGAAGGGAACCAAAACCGGCAAATAATTCCATCCTGTATTGAGGTGAATACTTAGATCATCCTGGGGTGTTCCGGTAAAAATCAATCGCTGGGCTGTTTCCATTTTAATCTGATAGCCAGCATGGCTGTTCCAGTTGCCAAGCGTATTTAATCCTTGTCCGGGCCAGTAAAAACCGTTAAAATTCTGCATAATAATCATTTCGTTGACCACGGATGCCAGGATGCCTTCCAGATTGGGGTTAGCAGGGGCCAGATAACTTGAAATGCCCGACCAACCTTCGGCGAGAAAAATATTCTGCAATTCATACAACATGGCAATGGCCATTGGTGAATTTTCATCACCAACGGCAAAAGCTCCCACATCAGTTAAATCATTCCGGGTCAAAGAATAAGGATTGCTTCCTGCGGCCTGACCGGCTTCCTGACCATTCCAGACACCATCATGAAAATACCCGATTCCGCTTTTTGTGCGGTCGAACGATGGCATTTCATTTTCAGTATTCCATTGAAGGTTTATGCTTAGGTTACTGCCTCCCGGGTTTTGTTCGATAATATTCCATGTATTAAACACACAATGATCAATTTCGGGAATTGTAACGCCGGAGGTGCCAAAATCGAGAATGTCTGCGAAAACACCAATGGCATAATTATCAGCCAGGCCAGTGTTGAGTAAAGTTGCCGGCAAATAAGATGTTGATGTTCCTACCGGAAATAAAACCTCATCATTACCCACTTCCCGCACAAGTACTCCTTGTGATTGAGCGATTAGGTAAGCATTTTCGTTAGCACCGGTAATCTGTGCATTGGGATCAATGAAAAGATTGTATTTGTTGAGTGATATTTTGGCATTATTTAGTTGCATGATTCCTGAAACATGGATTTCATTTTCAAGATCAACATATTGATTTACACTTAAGTTTCCGAAATAGGTACGGAAATTTCCTCCGATAATCTGTCCGGAAGTCCCATTTAAAACCACTGAACCGGAACCGTTTTCAAGGTGCAGATCACCGTTTGCATTATTCTTCAGGTTACCTCCTACAGAAATAATTCCTGCGTTTTCTATTTCAACATCAGCGATGAAAGTTAAATCACCAGGGATTGTCATAGAAGAGCCATCTGATAATCTGATATCCGAACCGGCAACCGTAACATTCTGTGCATATCCGGTGTGAATGAACAGGCCAATGATGATGAGGAAAACTATTTTTAGTTGTGTTTTCATAAATATGAATTTAGGTTCATTTCGAAACTGATTATTGAAGTGAGATCAGCACCAGTACCAGACCTTCATTATCCTCGAGGCTTGTCATTGCTTTGCCGATGATGGCGCCGGTGGCTTTTTTCACATTTCTAACCTTCATCGCATAGCCTGCTTTTCCTGAAGTTGTCAGAAAATCTCCAGGTTCGATTTTGCCATTTGAATTATCAGCTTTCACGTAAACCCTGCCTGAAAGTGCAACAGGGTAATCACCTGAAGCGATACTATTGACCTGACTCATCACCAGCCCAGGATCAATGCCATTGGCGCCACTTACTACACCTGCAATCTTTTTATCGTAGGCTTGTGTGGATTGTTGGAGTTTGCCCGGAAATTCGGGATGAATGGAAACAATGGTACCCGGTTCAATCATATCCTCCTTGCCATCGGTGGTAAGAACATCAAAGTATTCGGCCAGGTCGGCGCCGCCCTTGAGCATGATTTCATCAACCGTGATGCGGCTTTTTCCGGTGTTATTATGATTTGAAGTAAGAATTATTTCAGATGCCTGATCATTTGATTTAAGCGTAAGTTTACCACCTGTAGTGGTGCTGTTAGCTTCCAAAATGGCTGTTGAGGTGTTGCTCTCGTTGGTTAGGGTTATCCGGCCACCTGTGCTGGTTGGGTTGGCTTCAATAACTGCCCTTGAACTTCCATTAGAATTATAAAGTATCATTCTTCCACCTGCTGTAGTGCTGGTTGAGGTTAATAAAGCTGTATTTGTTCCGGTTGGATTATAGAGGGTTAACGCACCACCTCCTCCACCGCTGCCATTCAGATAAACGGTTCTGATTTCTGAACTATTGTACATATTTAAATAGGAACCAGATACAGAAGTCAGGAATTCTCCAAGTTTTTTATTCTGCGAATATACTTCCACGCTGCCGCCAAACAACTTAACATCTCCGCCGTTAAGTTCAATATCAGTGCTGTTGAGACCATTGAATGAGCCAATGATTTTTGCTCCTTTGTTCAAAACCAGGTCCCCATTACCTTTGATCTGTATCAGTTTATCATTACCGCGTTCCAATTCCATAAACATGGTGTTATCGGGCGATCCTACGGGAAGTTTCATGCGCAGGATTCTGATATTTTCGTATGGGATAGCTGTCCTTTCAAAGTTAATGAGATAGTCGAGAACACTGGGTGTTCCACCTCCTTTCACATCCATAAGTAAATCGGAATAAGGATCGTTGATATTCAATCTGGCATTTCGATCATCAGTACCGACACCGATTGTTGTAGCATTCAGGTGGCCATCGCCGCTAATTTTCAAAACTGTTTGAGTTCCATATTTCATATTTAAGAAATCGAAATTGGTGTGTGAACCAAACGGAACGCTCATTTGCAGATAGTGAGTTCCGGGTACTGGATTAATCGTTCTTTCGATACCAAAGATGTATTCATCAACTTCGCTGAGGCTTGAACTGGTGATTTTTAGCGATGAACCTGCGGTGGTGTTAATGTGAGTGGTAGCTTCGGGACCGCTTGTCCCAATACCAAGCCTGATGTTGTTTTCTTCCCAAACGAAGTTATTAGAGCCGGTGAGTGAATTGCCCATACCCCACAGAGTCACCTGTCCCTGCTGACCGGAGCCACTCATTGAACCCGCCGACATGACTACCCATTGGCTGCCATCCCAGAAATAATAAAGGTTTTGGTTGGTGTCGAAAACCCACATTCCTTTTTCATCTAATCCAAGATTTGGTTGAAGAACATTCACCCTTTCGAAAGTAGTTAAACGATTGGGTAGCATACCCCTGTCAGTTGCTCCAAGGTCAAGCGAGGAGTGCAGATTGGGGGTTTCGTTGTCAATTCCGATTTGTGCATCAACAGTATTAACACTGAATATTAATGCGAATAAAATAGCTAAGTACTTGATATTTGTAAAGATAGTTTTCATATTAACTGTGTTTTTAATTGTTTCCTAAAGTTGATTCTCCGCCGAGAGTTTTTAATAATACATTCTTATTCATCAAAAAATTGATGGGGGTATATGGTGATGGGTAATCGTTGCCAAAAAGTATTACAGCACCTTCGGCCGGAGAATTAGGTACTGCATTGAAGGCATCATCAACATTTTGGAAAACACGCGAAGAAAATCCTGATGGGTTGTTAACCAACCTGTCAACATACTTGGTGTTTACAATATAATCGTGGAGATAAAGACCACCCCAACCATAAATATAGTCAAGTCCCGGGGAACCCCAGTCCTTGTAGATTTGAGCTTTTCTATAAAGGAGATATCTGATGTTGTCAGCATTTAGATTTAGTTGTGTTGCCCACAGCGCTGCTGCTGCCCCGGCAGCATTAGGTGATGAACAGGAGGTTCCAAAAAACTGACCTCCTCCTCCGACTGTTGTTACAGTAGCTCCCGTAATATCAACTCCCTGTCTTCCTTCGTTGGTAGGACCCTCACTGCTATAAACGGTACTTATTCCTGAAACGCCGGATGGGTTATCAAAATCAGGACGATCCACAGCAGCAACCCCAATAACGTTATCAGCCGAACAAGCTGCAGGCCAGGTTATCGAACCGGCAGCCACGCGAAAATTCAGTTGATCGTTGACAACACTACTTCCAACACCACTCGTATTACATTGGATTTCAAATTCAACAGCAGGCCCTGATACTCTTCGCACTGCAATTGCAATAGGCACTGCAAAACCCGCTGTATTCTGAAAACTTACACTTTCAAATGTAGTACCTGACATCTCATCCGAATCGAGTACTTGTGTCCCCTGAGAATTAGTAAAATAAATATTGTAATCGGTATTTTGAGAAGGATCCCAGGTACAGCCACAACTTATTGAGGTGGTATCCTGAAGGGTAATGGTATTAAGCTCATTATTTCCCGACCAGCCATGCCAGTTGTCATTGTCATTATCGGAAAAATTCCCCTGCCAGTGCATCTTCTTACTGTTTCCGGATGAAACAAAGACCAGGATTCCCTCATCAGCAGCTAAATTAGTCGAGGTACAAAGATTGTTATCATCATCTTCCCAGCCCAAACCACGGTAACCCAGCGACATATTAATAATATCCACATCATCTGACACCGCCTGGTCAATAGCACTTGCACACTGCGATGAATTTATCACTTTGTGGATAAAATACTGAGCATTGGGGGCATGATCGAATACGGTCTCAATCACTGCCACTCCATGAGTTGAGCCATTCAAAACACCTGACGAAGAATAGTCGGTCGAATCATAATTGGCCGGCGCCCGACCATTTGCAATTGCATTTTGAAGTCCATTGAATCCCACGTCAATAATTGCTATTTTAATACCAGCACCACCTGGCGCACCTCCTAAAGAATAAGAGGCTGAATTATGAACCTGAGGAGTTGGCCCTTCGTTCAACGGATCAGCAGGTGTTTCCTGGTAAAGAACATATCCCTCAGGCAGTTTCTCTGCCAGCGCAATTAATTGCTTCGGGTTAATATAAATACTGGTTTGCTCAGGGTCCTCGCGAAAAATTTCGATGGAATGACTTGACAAAATCCCACCGGGAGAAATCCGATTGTTTCTGGGATGAATAATTCTAACGTTGACTTTTCCATCATTACGCATGTACATGCGTGAGCTTGCCATGATCTGATCCATCTTTGGGAGATTTCCGGAATTTGCAGCATTGCACAATTCCCATAATCTTATTTGGATGGGTAATTCAGTAGGCCTTTGGAGTTGTTCTGACTTGATCCGGACCTCCTGGCCAAAACCAGAAAATACGCTCAAATAAAATAAAAGAAGAAGTAAAATTATATTTTTCATAAGCATAAATATATTTGTTTTTAAAAATAAGAAAACAAAATATCAATTTAAATTGTTTAAAACCAAAATGTTAAATAAATGTTATTTTTTTATTGGCACATTTTTCACAGTAAATTGCCTTATATTAAAAACCCCGGAATCCGCTAAAAGCTGACCCGGGGTCTTAAACCTAACTTGTAAATTTTACTTATCTCAGGATTATCTTCCTGAAAACATTTTGTCCGTTTTGCTTGATTTTGATGAAATAAACTCCGGCGTTGTGTCCTGTCAGATCAACAGAAGTCTGGCCGGCAGTTTCAGTTCCAACAACC
>CAYOWJ010000244.1:0-5507 GCA_964407625.1 uncultured Lentimicrobiaceae bacterium | reverse complement strand
AGAACACATAGAGAAAAAAAAGAATTTCTCTTATAACTATGTGTTCTCCCGATAGCTATCGGGATGTCTATGTGGTAAATTCTTCCATGTAATTTCTTCATGGTATTGTGCCATCGAAAAGTTTGAAGACGGAATTAATAATTACTTTTACTGAAAATACAATTTCATCATAATTTATAGTGTGTGGAAAACAAAAACAAACTTGCACCCAACCTGGCTGCACTTCGCCAAAAGGCTGAAGCGTTGTTGAAAAAAGAACGAGCAGGTTCGGATCATACATTTGCCGATACGCTTAAACTTATTCACGAACTGGAGGTTTATCAAATCGAACTGGAGTTGCAGAATGCGGAACTCTTGTTACCAAATGAACAAGCCCAAATTGCAAAAATCAAAGCTGAAAAGGCAGCCGAAGCGTACGCTGAATTATTCGATTTTGCGCCATCGGGATATTTTACCCTCTCCAATAATAGCAAAATTGTTGCTGTAAACCTCTGTGGCTCACAAATGCTGGGAAAAGAGCGCGCTATTTTAGTAAAAAGCCACCTTAACTTTTTTGTTTCCGAAAAGACACGACCAGATTTTACCCACTTTTTAGAAAAAGTATTTACCGGCACAACTACCGAAGCCTGCGATGTTACCCTGAACACAAAGGAACAATTGCCGAAATCTGTTCATCTTACCGGCGTTGCATACAAAAATGGCGAACATTGCCTTGTAAACGCGGTTGATATCACCGCCCACAAACTGGCCGTGGACAGGCTGCGCGAGAGCGAGCAAAAACTTGTTAGTATTCTGGACGATGTTTCTGATGTAATTTGGTCGTTATCATTGCCCGACATGAAGGTAAACTTTATCAGTCCTTCGGTGGAAAAAGTATTCGGACGGCCGGTAAAAGAGTTTACCGAAAACACTGCTTTATGGTCAGAAATTGTGCATCCCGACGATAAACAAATTTCTGATAAAGCGTTTGAGCAAGTGACTAAAAAAGGTTCTGCTGTAAGAGAGTGCCGCATTATCAGGCCCGATGGAAGCATCGTTTGGGTTAGTGATAAAAGCAAAATCATTTACGACAAAACGGGCACTCCAATCAGAATTGACGGAGTTACCCGCGACATCACCGCACTTAAGCAGAAAGAAACTTTTAAAGAATTAAGCCGCGAAATCCTGCAAATATTTAATGAGCCAGCAAATCTGAAGGATTTAATTAAGCGGGTTCTCGAAGCATTAAAAACCCATATTGGCATTGATGCTGTTGGAATTCGTTTGCAGGATGGCGATGATTTCCCGTATTTTGCCCATGAAGGATTTACAAAAGATTTTATTCTTGCCGAAAACTCGCTCATCGGGCGAAATGCTACCGGAGGAATATGTTTTGATAAAGACGGCAAGCCCAGCCTTGAATGTACCTGCGGTATGGTGATTGAGGGTAAATCGAAAGCCGAAAATCAGCTCTTTACGGCTGGTGGAAGTTTCTGGACGAACGATTCATTACCTCTTCTGGACATCCCTGCCAGCGAAGATCCGCGGCTTAATCCACGCAACCGTTGTATTCATCATGGTTATGCATCCGTGGCGCTGGTACCGATAAAAAACAAGGAACAAAATATTGGTCTCATCCAGTTCAACGACCGGCATAAAGGTCGTTTTACCAACGAAATGATCGAACACCTCGAAGAAATTGCTATTAACGTCGGGCTGGCACTCATGCGCAAGAAGGCCGAGATTGCGCTGATGGAAAGTGAAGAAAACTTCAGGCTGATTTTTGAAAATAACTCGGCAGCCATCGCCATCATCGAGCCGGATACAACCATCTCAAAAGTAAATGATGCTTATTGCCAGATTGGTGGTTTTGTAAAGGAGGATGTTATCGGAAAAAGCTGGACGCATCAAATCCCTCCCGACGACCTCGAAAGGTTAAAAGAATATAGTCGCCGACGATTGATTGACCCTAAGGACGCCCCGGATGAATATGAGTTTTCGTTTTATAAAAAGAATGGTGAAATTGGCCATGCAGTTTTGTCGGCTACCATGTTAAACAACCGGAAAATTATAGCCTCCTTTTTTGATATTAGCGAACGCATGAAAGCTGAAAAGGATTTGCGCGAAAGTAACGCACTACTTTCATCATTTATGAAATATTCGCCAATTTTTGCTTTTATCAAAGAGGTAACTCCCACCGAAAGCAGGGTAATAATGGCCAGCGAAAATTACATCGAAATGATTGGAATTCCTGGTTCCGAAATGGTTGGCAAAACCATGTTTGAGCTTTTTCCGGCCGAACTGGCAGCAAAAATGACTGCCGACGACTGGGCTGTGGTTTCCGAAGGCAAACTGCTAAATCTGGAAGAAGAATTGAATGGTCATATTTATTCTTCCATCAAATTCCCGATTTTGCAGGGTGACAAATATTTGCTGGCAGGTTACTCGATTGATGTCACCCTGGAAAGGCAAGCCGGGAAGACTCTGCGCGAAAGCGAAGAAAAACAGCGGTTAGCTTCCATCTATACGCGTAGCCTTATCGAAGCTAGCATCGACCCTTTGGTGACTATTAATGCCGAAGGAAAGATTACTGACGTTAATTCTGCTACCGAAAATGCTACCGGTATTTCACGAAAGGATATGATTGGTACCGACTTTTCCGATTATTTTACCGAACCCGATAAAGCTAAAATTGTTTATCAAAAAGTATTTGAGCAGGGCAAAGTGGTTGATTATCCAATAACTATTCGCCATTCGTCAAACAAATTAGTTGATGTGCTTTACAATGCCAGTGTTTATTATAACGACCAGGGAAATATTCTTGGGGTGTTTGCCAGCGCACGCGACATAACCGAAGTTAAACGGATTCAGGAAGAAATAAAACTTAAAAATGAGGAACTTGAAAAACTCAATGCCGAAAAAGATAAATTCTTCTCCATCATTTCGCACGATCTTCGAAGCCCTTTCCAGGTTTTATTAGGTTTTTCATCTATGAATCCCGAAGAATTGCTGACACTTCCATTAGAGGAAATTCAAAAAATTGCACTGGGAATGAGGACCTCCGCTGAGAGACTTTACAACCTCCTCGACAACCTGCTCGAATGGTCGCAACTGCAGCGTGGCACCATTAGTTTTAAGCCTTACCGAATCCGGTTAGGTGAAGTGATTAAAGAAATTGTTACGCTTATTCGCGATGCTGCCGATAAGAAAATGATTGTGATTAGTTACCATATCCCCGACGATTTAACCGTGATGGCCGATGAACAAATGTTTGAAAGCTTGATGCGGAATTTGGTTTTCAATGCTGTAAAGTTTACCCACAAAGGCGGAAGCATCCATATTTCAGCAAAGCCGGTGGATGGAAATCAGGTTGAGATTTCGGTAAAAGACACCGGCATCGGGATGAATCAACAAATGGTGGATACGCTTTTTACACTCGAAACACAATCAACCCGCAAAGGCACCGAAGGTGAACCCAGCACTGGTTTGGGATTGATTATCTGCAAAGAATTCATCGAAAAACACGGAGGCAAAATCTGGGTTGAGAGTGAGGTCGAAAATCAGTTGGAGAACAAGACAGGCGGTTCAACATTCTTTCTCACTATACCCGGATTCCCGTTTCCAGCAGTAAAACAGGATTCTAAAAAGAAAATCCTGTAGTAACGCCACTTCCGTTAATTTCCAATGGAAAATCCAACGGAAATAAAAATCCGGAAACAAGCCCGTTTGGCGAAGCATTGAAACACTTTTCTTACTTCCTCAACCTCAATACAAATCAGAAACTTTTCAGCACCGAAGAAAATTACACGACTTCGGGCATTTCACGAGCTGGAAACTTGCCCGGGCTGATTCCCGGCAGGAAATGTTTGATAATAATTCTGATTGCAAACGAAATTTATAAATGGAGCCCTTTTTCATCTTACCTTGCAGAAATTTTCAAATCGCCAAAATTGGCAATGTGAAGCCTTAAAGGGGCAAATACCATGAATTTAAAAATTTTTCCAAAGCAGCTTTCGCGATTAAAAACCTATTCTGGAAACACATGGAAAGTATTGATTTTACTGTTCTTAGGCCTGACTATTACTCTTGCAGTAACTGTTAATACCCACAATAATTATCAGGCAAAGTTAAAATCTGAATTTGATTTGGTGTGCCACGAAATTGAGACAAAAATTAAAATCCGGCTTCATGCACACGCCGCACTTTTAAGGATCAGTTCTGCTTTTTTTGCCGCTTCTGATACGATTACCCGCCAGCGATGGAAAGATTTTATCGAAAATGCAAGAATTCACAAAAATTTACCAGGCACCCAAGGTGTCGGTTTTTCATTGATCATACCAAAAAATCAGCTCCAACAGCACATTCAGAAAATCCGGGAAGAAGGATTTACCGACTATACCGTAAAACCAGCAGGCGATCGGGCTCTTTACACATCAATTATTTATCTCGAGCCATTTACAGGCCGAAACCTCCGTGCCTTTGGTTATGATATGTTTTCGGAACCTGTCCGCCGGAAAGCGATGGAAAAATCATGCGATGATGATATTGCCATGCTTTCGGGAAAAGTAATACTGGTGCAGGAAACAAATCAGGATGTACAACCAGGCACCCTCATGTATGTTCCGGTTTATCGCAACGGGATGCCCGCCAAAACCACCGAACAACGCCGGGCTGCTATCAAAGGCTGGATTTACAGCCCGTATCGTATGAACGATTTAATGTTTGGGATTTTGGGAAGATGGGATAAAATCCATCAGGAAAGAATTCATTTACAGGTATTCGACGACAGCATTTCCAATCAATCATTATTATACGACAGCCAAAGCGATAAAACCCTTAAAAACGATGACACGCCATCGCGCATGCTTTGCCTGCCGGTTGAATTTAACAGTGTAAAATGGACATTATGCTTTTCACAATCCGAAGATCGGTTTTCGTATTTTAATGTCGGCGCAATTGTAGTTTTTATTTGCGGCATCCTGATTAGTTTCCTCTTGTCGGGTTTGTTTTTATCGTTGGCAAATACAAGAGCCAGTGCATTACAAATTGCACTGAATTTAACAACCAAACTAACAGAAAGCGAGACAAAATTTAAAACCGTTGCCGATTACGCCTACGATTGGGAGTACTGGGAAGGAACCGACAACCGGCTACTTTACATGTCGCCTTCATGTGAAAGGATCAGCGGCTACAAACCCGACGAATTTTTCTCGGATAATAAGCTCCTTCAAAATATTATCCATCCCGGCGATTTAATGATGATGGGTAAACATTTCGAAAAAGTGCATTCGTCGAAGGACGCCCGCGTGATTGATGAAATCGATTTCAGAATAATAAAAAAAGATGGGTCGGTAAGCCATATTGGCCATTTGTGTTCACCGGTTTTTGATGGCAACAAAAATTACCTTGGCCGTCGGATAAGCAACCGTGATATCACCGATCGCAAAAATGCCGAAGATTTATTGACGCAAACCCGCCAGAATTACGAAATCTTCTTTAACACCATTGATGAATTTCTTTTTGTCCTT
>CAYOWJ010000243.1:0-5544 GCA_964407625.1 uncultured Lentimicrobiaceae bacterium | reverse complement strand
ACATTATCTGGCATAACAACGAGGTTAGGGAACACGGTAAAATAACCGGCTCCATCTCGTTTGGCATTGATATCACCGAACGCCGGCAAGCTGAGGAGGCCTTGCGCATTTCGGAAAACAAATACCGCAGCTTGCACGAAAGCATGATGGATGGATTTATCCAGACCACGATGAATGGCGAAATCGTTGATTGTAACCCCGCTTTCATAAAAATGCTTGGTTATGATTTTGACGAACTTACCAAACTTACCTATTTTGACCTGACTCCAAAAAAATGGCACGAGTTTGAAGCAAAAATTGTTGAAGAACAAATTTTAACCAATGGCTATTCACAGGTTTACGAAAAAGAATACATCCGTAACGACGGAACAATTTTACCTGTTGAACTCAGAACATTTATAATAAAAAGTGAGGATGGCGACAACCAGGGAATGTGGGCCGTTGTACGCGATATTTCACATCGCAAATCAGATGAAGCCATCAAGGAATCGCGTTTGCACTTAATCCGGTTTTCACTTGACCATACGTTGGATGAATTTTTGGAAGAAATGCTCGATGAAGCCGAAAAACTTTCGGGTAGCGCAATAAGTTTTATTCATTTTGTTAATGAAGATCAGAAATTTCTGAGTCTTCAAAACTGGTCGAAACGGACTAAAAATGAGTTTTGCACGGCAACAGGAAAAGACGCGCATTATCCAATTTCGGAAGCTGGTGTTTGGGTAGATTGTATTTCGGCACGTAAGCCTGTAATTCACAACGATTATGCATCGTTGCCCCACCGCAAAGGCATGCCCGAAGGCCACGCAAAAGTTGTTCGCGAGCTGGTTGTTCCGGTTTTCAGAGGAGAGAAAATTACAGCCATTCTCGGTGTTGGAAACAAGGCAACCGATTATAACCAGGAAGACATTGACACCCTGTTAAATATTGCCAATCTGTCGTGGGAAATTACCGAACGTATCAAGGCTGAAGAAGCAATGCGTGAAAGTGAAGAACACTTCCATCAAATATTCGACACTTCACCCATAGGCATGGCTTTAGTGAATAACAAATTCACTTTTATTCAGGTTAATCAATCCTTTTCTGATTTTTTACAATATTCCGCTCAGGAATTATCGAATTTAACTTTTCAGAATATCACCCATCCCGATCACCTTGTGGGTGATAATGATGGGGTGAAAAAACTTGCAGCAGGTGAAATTTCCATTTATCAAACCGAAAAAAAATATATCCGTAAAGATAAAAAGGAAGTTTGGGGTGGTGCACACATTACGCCCATCTTCGACAAAAACAAAAATTTTAGGTATTATCTGGCAATGATAAAAGACATCAACGACCGGAAAATTGCTGATGCCGAAATACAGCGGATTAATAATGAACTACGGGAAGCAAATGCTGCAAAGGACAAATTTTTCTCGATCATCGCCCACGATCTTAAAAGCCCTTTTAATAGTATTCTGGGATTTAGCGAAATGCTAAAAGATGATGTTTTGAACCTTCGGATTGATGAAATTAAACATTATGCAAATCTGATCCATTCATCGGCCCATCAAGCCTACCTTTTATTGGAAAACCTGCTCGAATGGGCAAGGATGCAACAAGGCCGGATTTCTTTTTCACCCAGGTCGGTTATTCTCGATCAACTTATCAGTGATGAATTTCAGGTGCTAAACAATAATGCAACGCTGAAAAAGATCAGTCTGATTTGCGACATCCCTAAAAAAATGATCGTTGTTGCCGACGAAAATATGCTCAGTAATATCATCAGAAACCTGGTTTCGAATGCCATAAAGTTTACCCCGAAAGAGGGCTTTATAAAAGTTTCTGCCGGGGTTCACGACGGTTTTGTTCATATTTCGGTGAGCGATAACGGCGTTGGGATAAAACCCGAAGCCATCGAAAAACTCTTTAAAATCGAAACCAGCTTTACAACCCGAGGCACCGAAAACGAAAAAGGAACCGGACTCGGCTTGCTCCTCTGTAAAGAATTTATCGAAAAACATGGAGGGAAAATCTGGGTCGAAAGTGGTCCCGATAGCCCCCCTGATAGTTATCGGGGGAAGGGAAAAGGAAGTAAGTTTACTTTTACCATTCCTGATGTTATTTAAAAATCATGGTTACCCGATCAACAAAGGCCATAACACCTCAATAATCAGGTTTTTCAAGATGGTTAAACTATTGATTTTATACACTGAAATAAGCATGATTAAAATAATTATTAAACACCCACTGTAATGATTATTTTAATCATGCGATTCCATCTGACAATTAAAAAACAAATTATAAACAGATGAAAATATGCAATTTACCAAAGAAATGTACTACTGCCTAGATTTTCCACAATGAAAACCTTCAAAAATAATTCCGGATTAAAAACTGACATTTCGGAAAGCCAGGCACCCGACAGCAGTTTTCTTGAAATGACCGATGACCTGGTCTGGGCCGTTGATAAAGATTATTGCCTTGTTTATGGAAATCATCTTTTTCACGAACGAACCGAAAAGTACAGTGGAAAGCGCCTTCAAAAAGGAGAAAATGTTTTTTCACCCCCGACTCCCGCAGCCATCGTTGATGAATGGAAAGGCTATTTCGACAGGGTTTTGAACAAACAGGAGAAGTTTAAAATCGAAGTCACCGCTGCCAGTTTACCAAAGCCACTGATACTCGAATACAAATTCAGTCCATTTTTTTCGGATAAAAATCAATTGCGCGGTGTTGTGATTATCGGGAGGGATATCACCGACCGGAAACAAGTTGAAGGAGATCTCAGATTTACCCAGTTTGTTATCGACAACATGATTGGCGCCGCTTACCGTGCATTAAGTGACGGCAAAATAGTTTATGCCAACAAATCGGCAAGCACCAGTTTGGGTTACACCAACAGCGAACTGCTGAATATGAATGTGATCGATCTGGAGCCGGATTTTGATGCTGATAAATGGTCCGGCTATTGGAAAATGTTGAAGGAAGAAAAATCGCTTACGTTTGAAAGTTTTCATAAAAAGAAAAATGGCCGGATTTTTCCGGTCGAAATACAGATAAGTTATCTTCAATTTGGTGGCATCGACTATGCCTTTGGAATTGCCCATGATATCAGTGAGCGCAAAAAAGCAGAAAACGAGTTGTATGCCAGTGAAATCCGTTTCCGCAGTTATTTTGAATTGCCATTAATTGGCATCGCAATAACATCACCCGAAAAAGGGTGGATTGAAGCCAATCAAGCCTTGTGCACCATGCTTGGCTATTCAACTGCCGAACTTTCTCAACTCACCTGGGCCGAATTAACGCATCCCGACGACCTTGCCGCCGACCTGCTGAATTTTAACCGCATTCTGTCCGGCGAAATTGACAGCTACACCCTCGAAAAACGCTTCATTCACAAAAATGGCGACATCATCTGGACAATCCTGGCGGTGGGATGTGTGCGTAAACCGGACCTCACCCTGGATTACACTGTTGCAATCCTTCAGAACATCACCCGGCAAAAAATCATCCAACACGAAATGCTCATCAAGGAAAGGGCTATCGAAACATCCATTAATGCAATTGCAATTTCCGATCTTGAGGGAACATTAACGTATGTGAATCCTTCTTTTATCAAATTGTGGGAGTATAACGATAAAAATGAGATCGTTGGCAAAAATGCCACTAGTTTCTGGCAATATCCGCAGGAAGCAGGGAATGTAATTTACGAATTGCACACCCGGGGTGGTTGGAGCGGTGAACTTACAGGCATCAAAAAAAATAATTCTCAATTTACGACGCAGGTTGCAGCAAGTATGGTTACCGATGAAAAAACAGGCCATCCGTTTGCCATGCTGGCCTCATTTCTCGACATTACCGACCATAAGGCAGCCGTGGATGCGTTGAAAGAAAGTGAAGAAAAATTTGCCAAAGCATTTCATAACAGCCCGGATGTAATGATTCTTACCTCCATAAATGAAGGTAAAATTTTTGAAATCAACGATAGCATTTGCAGGCTATCTGGCTATAAAAAGGAAGAAGTACTGGGTAAAACAACCATCGAACTTGAACTTTGGGGCGATGTTAATGAACGTGATATTTTTCTCAGGAAACTCAGTGATAATGGAATCTTTTTGAATTATGAAACCCGTTTCAGAAAAAAGTCGGGCGAACTCTTTACATGCCAGATCTCGGCAGAAATCATCGAGATACATGGGCAAAAATGCATATTATCCAATATTCATGACATATCTGAGCTTAAAAAAGCCGAACAGATCATGCGGGAAAGTGAAGCCAGATTGTTTGAACTCAATGCTACCAAGGATAAATTTTTCTCCATTATCGCCCATGACCTCAAAAGCCCGTTCAACAGCATTCTGGGATTTAGTGAGATATTAAAAGATGAAGTTAAAAACCTCGATATCGGAACCATCGCTCAATATGCCTCAATTATCAATTCGACAGCGACAAATACCTATCAGTTGCTCGAAAATCTTCTCGAATGGTCACTGTCGCAACAGCAGAAAATGCCCTTCGACCCCGCCCCCATGTTTTTAAACCATCTTATTAATGCCGAAATTCAAAATCTGAAACATCATGCAGGACTGAAAAACATCGAATTGACCTGCACTTTCGGTGAAAACATCATCATCACCGCCGACGAAAATATGCTGAGTACCATTATCCGTAACCTGATTACCAATGCGATAAAATTTACCGAAAAAAACGGCAAAATAATCATTACCGCCAGGGTCCAGAGGAACCAGGTGAAAGTTTCGGTAGCTGATACCGGCATTGGGATAAAACCCGAAGCCATCGATAAACTCTTTAAAATCGAAACCAGCTTTACCACCCGCGGCACCGAGAACGAAAAAGGAACCGGCTTAGGATTGCTGCTTTGTAAGGAATTTATCGAAAAACACCACGGGAAGATCTGGGTAGAAAGTGAGCCTGGAAAAGGAAGCAAGTTTATTTTTGTACTTCCTGTAATTTAAGCCACCTTTTGACGGAAATAAGTAAAAAAAAAGAATGTCTGATACAACTTTTCTTCAGGTTGCAGAATTCAACAAATGCGATGGGGAACAATGAAATGACAGGCGCATTTTTTAACATAATAAACACAAAGCTATGAATAGTGAAACAAGGAATCCATCTGGCGCCGGTGAACCGGCACAACAGGCAGATAAAAAAATTCAGGAAATTGATTCTTTGTACCAGAGGCTTTTCGATTTTGCGCCAGGTTGCTTATTACTGGCCGATCTCAAAGGAATGATACTTGAGGTGAATGAATCATTTTGTAAAAGCCTGGGTTACCTCAAGCAAGAATTAGTTGGCAAAAACATACAAATTATCGTTCCTGAGGAAGACAGAATCAACATTGAGCCAAATATCAAAAAAATACAAATCGAATTTTATACAGTTCAAGCGGTAAGAAACCTCAAGAAAGACGGCAACATCTGTTGGATGGAACTTAAGGAGACTCTGATTACCCTGCCTGATGGCAGCAAAGGAATTCTGGTATTTTCAACCGACATAACCGAAAGAAAACGTATCGAAGATGAATTAAAACAAAGAGAACATTCC
>CAYOWJ010000242.1:0-5566 GCA_964407625.1 uncultured Lentimicrobiaceae bacterium | reverse complement strand
ATCCTCAAAAAGACATTTTCGCTTTTTTGATTCCTCACTTGCGCCTAACGCCTTTCGCCTTCTTCCTAAACAATCACTCGCTTTTCCTTATCCCAGAAAGTTTTGCGGTTTTCGCGGTAGGCGATGGTGCCCATGTGGGCGGTCATGGCTTCTTCGAAACCACGGTTAATGTTGCACATCGGCTGTGTGTTGCTGCGGATGCCATCGAGCCAGTCTTTGATGTGCAGGTGTGATGGGTCAACACGCTGGCCATCGCGGTAAGTGTAGAGCAAGCCGCGTCCGGCAAAATATTTTTCGGTGGGCGAGGTGATGGCATCAACCTGTTTTCGGCCGGGATTGTATGAATAAATCGGAACAGCCGGGTCGATGATGCCAGCTTCAATTTTCTCTTTGTACCGCACCGAGGCCGGGTCGGCATAAATATCCAGGTTATTATCAATCGCCATCCAGGCATCGTTGCCCATGATGAGGCGGCCACGGGATTTTTCGCTGGCCTGGGAGGCACTGTACAAAAGCGTCAGGTCCCGGTCGGGATATTCAAAAGCCATTTGTAAAACATCGGGAACGGTGCGGCCATCTTTAAAAAAGTAGATACCACCGGAAGCTACCGCTGAATGAGGAATCCCAAGACCGAGAATCTGGTTCATGGCGTCGTAGTCGTGGGTGAATAAATCTCCCGAAAGCCCGGTGCTGTAGTCCCACCAGCAACGCCACCTGAAAAAGCGTTCCAGACTGAACTCATGAAATGGCGCCGGCCCCAGGAATTGTTGCCAGTCGATGTTGTTCTGGTTGGCTTCTTCATCAATTTTATAAACCCAGGCGCCTTCAGGGGAATTACGGTTGGTGGTTACTTCGACAAGATTAACCTTTCCGAGAAATCCTTTTTCGATGGCTTCTTTGGCTTTAAAATAGCTTTCGGTTTGCCTGTTCTGGTGTCCAAGCTGAAAAATTATCCCGCTTTCGGTTACCGCTTTTACCACTTCATAAGTTTCAGCAACAGTCCAGGTCATGGGCTTTTCGCAATAAACATGTTTGCCGGCTCGTGCTGCTTCGATTGTCATTGGCCCATGCCAATGGTCGGGTGTGGCGATAATTACGGCATCAATATCGGTGGCAGCAAGAAGTTCCTTATAATTTTTGTAGCGTTTTGGCGATTGTCCAACTTTGGTCTCATCATATTCACGTGTAATATTTGCGGCTGCAACCTGGCCTTTTCCGGCATTAACGTCGTAAATATCACAAATTCCGTTCACAACAATGTTCAGGTCGGGTTGAGCAAGGAATTCGGCGTACCGTTTATCCATCTTGTTTTTCGATGCATCTTCGTGGTATATCTTGAGGGTTTTTGGTGAGAGAAAACCGGCAGCCTTCAGTAAATATCGCCCTCGTCCGCCGGTGCCGATAATTCCAAGCCTGATTTGCCGGTCCTGCGAAACAACTTTTCCATCCAAAGGATTGGAAATATCTAAACTGATGGTTTCGTGGATGGATTTTTTAGCAGCTTCGTCCAGTTTTTGTTTATGAAGCCAACTGTAGGCAAACACGCCAAGGACAGGAACACCTATCAATCCCTTAAGAATATCCCGCCGGTTGAGCCCCATTTTCTTTTGATTGGATTCTCCGGAACTATTTTTCAAATCTTCTGTCATTTTACTGAGCCTTTATATTTTGTTTCCTGCAAATGAATTTATCAAGCCCAAATTCCCTGCTGGTGGGGAAAAGAAAAACCACCGCCAAAGCCACCATTTCGATGAGTATTTTATTAACGATCAGATAGCTGCCTTCCATGGGCATGGCATATTTTATTCCCGGAAACGGCGGGTGCGAAAAGTAATACAACGAAAGCAGGAGAATTCCGGAGATGGTTGCAATCCTGGTAAATGAGCCTAACATCAGCCCCAGCCCAATGGCGATAAGCCCCCAGATATTGATGAAATCGATTACCTGAAGTGTGGATTGGTTTGCAGCCATACCCTGAAAAAAACCGGAAGTAAAACCGCCTGAATCCATCAGGTAGCCAATGCTTGACCAGTTGGGATTAACAACTTTTACTAAGCCTTCGTACAGGAAATGCCACCCGATGAGCACCCTGAGCGTGATTAGCCAGAAAAGCTGGGATTTTGAGTAATTCATGATTTCATATTTGTTAAAATGCTTCTCCTATTTTTGAAATTAACCTAACCACGCATAGGCCGAGGTGAGGTTTCATCTTATTCTAAAACCACACCACGCTTATGGCGTGGTGTGGTTTTGCTGACTTTGAATTAAAATTCTCTCAGGAAAATATCCTTCCATCTTACTTTAATACCACCACCATCGTGTATCTGAAGAGCAACTACGCCGTTTGCTTCACCGATTTTCGGGTCGCTCAGATCGGTCATCAGCTCGTTGTTGAGCCAGGTCATCACACGGTCGCCCTGCACAAGAATGACCATCTCGTTCCATTCGCCCATTTTGAGGAATTTTTCTCTTTCGTCAGGAATTTCATTGAGCCAGCCGCGGCCGTACGATTCGTATATTGCTCCCGAATTGTTGCCCGGAGGCGCAACTTCAACCTGCCAGCCAGCTATTTTAGTGCCTTCGATAGACGACCTGAAAAATACACCACTGTTGCCATTCGATTCCTGTTTAAACCGAAGGCGGAGGATGAAGTTTTTATACTTATTTTCGGTTGTAAGATAGCCATATTGCTTGTCGGGACCGCTTTCGCAGATGAGTTCTCCATTTTCGGCCCACCATTTTTCGGTTCCATTAATTTTCCAGCCATCCAGATTTTTCCCGTTAAAAAGCGATTTTCCCGGATCGGCCAAATCTTTAATTTTAATATTCCGGAAACGGATAAAACTCCCGTGGTCCTGAAGCCCTATAAAACCATTCCGTGCAAGGCCATAACCAGGATAGGTATTCCATTTTCCAACAACCAATCTTTCCTTCCAATCATCAGTCCAAAGATCGTATTCAACAACTTTGTTTCCATTGAGCCAATGTGTTACATGGCCATCTTTAACCAATATTCGGCTCGAATTAAATTCGCCGACTGGTTTTAAAACAACATTTTCGGGGTTGTGCATGGCATAATTGGCGCCGGTTTTTTGCCATCCGGCAAGTTTTTCAGGGAAACCCACATCATCGATAAGCTGGTATTCGGGGCCGGTGGCGTAAATTGTAGGATAATCGCCTTCGAGAACATGGAAGAATATTCCGCTGTTACCTCCTTCGGAAATTGCCCATTCGAGGTACAATTCGAAGTCTTCGAATTGGGAATTTGTAACAATATCTCCACCCAGGTCGCTGCCTTTGCCAAGGGTAACAAGGTTTCCATCCATCACCTGCCAGCCATCAGGCAAAGTTGCCATCTTAAATCCACGCCAGCCGTTGGTGGTTTTCCCGTCAAAAAGCAATTGCCAGCCATCGGCTTGTTCCTGCCTGGAAAGTGTGTTAAGGGTTTTTGTTGATTTATCAGCAGCATTTGCTTTATTTTGCGCATTTAATCCAAAAGATGCAAAAATCAAAACAATAAATACAATCAAACAAGGTATCTTTTTCATTTTTAATAAGATATGTGGTTATCAAAACTAATTTTGGAAGGGTAAAATTAGTAAAATGCAATTTTGGCAATAACAAATATCTCTACTTACTGCTAATTTAAAACTGATAAAAATTGAAAGGCTGAGAAATCACAATATCATGACAGGCTATTCGAAAGAAAAAAAGCCTAATACGCCCGCACGTTGCGCTTTTCGACAAAGTTGATAAATGACTTATTCACTACTTTGTTGCCGCCGGGAGTTGGGTAATTTCCGGTAAAATACCAGTCGCCTGTATTTTCGGGTATGGCTGTGTGCAGGTCTTCGATGGTTTGAAAAATAATTTCAACCCTGGATTTTGCATCCACCGGAGTTACAATTCTGGCTATTCTTTCGGAAATTTGCTGGGCAGTAAATGGTCGGTAAATATCCTTAACATAATTGACGATTTCCTCTTTGGGGTAAAATTCCTGAGCTTTTGATTTCTTGTAAACCTCGTTAATTACGCTGTCTTGTTTGGTTTCGCGCAATAATTCGATGGCTGCCCTGAAAGCCACAAAATCGTTGATTTTGGTCATATCAATTCCGTAACAATCGGGATAACGGATTTGAGGCGCCGAAGAAGCAATCACAATTTTTTTAGGCCCGAGCCTGTCCAAAATACGAATAATGCTTTGCTTAAGCGTGGTTCCGCGAACGATCGAATCGTCGATTACGACCAGATTGTCGATACCGGAACGAACGACTCCGTAAGTTACATCATAAACGTGCCCAACCAAATCGTTGCGGCTTGTATCGCGGGTAATAAAGGTGCGAAGTTTCATGTCTTTCACGGCAATATCCTCAACGCGCGGTGACAAAGCAAGGATTTCGCGTAGTTTTTCAGGCGTCACATCTGCGCCAAGCTCAATAATCCGATCAGCTTTTATCTGGTTGCAAAAAACATTTAATTCCTCAATCAAACCTTTAAAAGCCACAGCTGCTGTGTTTGGGATGTAGGAAAAAACCGTGTTTTCGAGATCATGATTTATCGCCTTCAAAATGGCCGGCGACAAAAATTTACCCAGGCGTTTCCGCTCTTTGTAAATGTCTTTATCGGTCCCACGCGAAAAATAAATCCGTTCGAACGAACATGATTTTTTCTCTTTTGGCTCAGTAAAAGGAACCTCCTCAATTTTACCATTACGCTTAATGATGAGCACGTGGCCGGGTTTCAGCTCTTTAACTTCATCAGCCTTCAGATTAAAAGTGGTTTGTATCACCGGTCGTTCGGATGCCGCAACTGCAACCTCATCATCAAAATAATAAAAAGCAGGCCGTATCCCGTTTGGGTCGCGCATCACAAAAGCATCGCCATGGCCAAACACACCGGTGATGGTGTAACCGCCATCCCATTTTTCGGCAGAATTTTCCAGAATCTCGCGAACATCCAGATCGTCGGCGATTTTTTCAGATATCTCGCGTTTCATTAACCCCAGCTTCTTGTATTTTCGATAATGGACTTCATTCTGGTCGTCGAGGAAATGGCCTATTTTTTCAAGAATTGTTATCGTGTCGGTTGTTTCGATGGGATATTGCCCTAAATCGATGAGCCTCTGAAACAGTTCATCAACATTGGTCAGATTAAAATTACCTGCAAGAACGAGGTTTTTTGTCATCCAGTTGCTTTCGCGCATCACGGGGTGAAGGTTTTCGATTTTATGACCGCCAAAAGTGCCGTAGCGCAGATGGCCAATGAAAACCTCGCCGGTAAACTCGGCATTTTTCTTAAGCCAGTTTACATCGTTGAGTAATTCAGGTTTTTCTTTATGGATAAGCTCGAACTGATAGTAAATATTTTTAAAAACATCGATGATGGGCGTTGATGAATTTGAACGCTGGCGATTGATGTAGCGCATACCCGGCTCCATGTTAAGCTTAACGTTGGCAATTCCGGCACCGTCCTGCCCACGGTTATGCTGCTTTTGCATCATCAGGTGCATTTTGTTGAGGGCATAAAAACCTGTTCCATATTTGGCCAGGTAAAATTCGAGTGGTTT
>CAYOWJ010000241.1:0-5566 GCA_964407625.1 uncultured Lentimicrobiaceae bacterium | reverse complement strand
GATGATGGCGAATGATACAAACGTAGGATCGAAGGGCGTTTACGCCCTTTTTCTTCAATTAAATTTCGTCGTTTTTATTTGAATTTTTGAATCTAATTTCAGTTGTCGATAAATCGTCGATAACTCAACCCCGGAAAACTTTTCCCGTTTCTTCATCCGATACCAGTAATCTTTTGGGTCGGGACTATCGGTTAAAATTAATACGACATCCACCACCGAAAAATACCATTTTTCTTCTTCGTCGTTCCAAACAGAGCGGACCTGCCGGTTCTAAAATAGTTTTATGTTTGCCATAGTAATATTTTTAATCAAGCTAATTCCTCGTTTTTATCAGTAAACAAATACCCACCCCCAACTTCCGGCTTGTTTACCGCAAGGGTTTTAAGACATTTACTCATAAAGTTTTCGGCTTTTTTTCCTTTAAATACCAGTCGGAATCTTACGACCCTGATAGTTTCAGATTAAGCCCCCTCTTTCATCCGTTACCTCTTCAAAATCATTTTACTGCGGAAAAACAATGAATCCATCAGCGGGTTCCTTTTTTTTTATATTTTTGCCGGTCTTAAAAAAGAAGCTTAATTTTTACTGTTGATGGAATCAAAATATCGGGAATATCCAAATCTTAGTCTTACCAAAATTGCTGAAGAAGTTGAAGCATTCTGGGAGAAGAATGAGATTTTTCATAAGAGTTTAAAAAACCGTGAAGGCCACGAACCATACATTTTTTACGAAGGCCCTCCCTCAGCCAATGGGATGCCGGGCATTCACCACATGATGGCCCGGACGATCAAGGACATTTTTTGCAGATATAAAACTTTAAAGGGCTTTTACGTTGCCCGCAAAGCCGGTTGGGATACCCACGGCCTTCCTATCGAAATTGCCGTCGAAAAAACACTTGGAATTACCAAAGACGACATCGGCAAGAAAATTTCGGTTGACGAATATAACGACCAGTGCCGCAAAGAGGTGATGAAATACAAAAACGTCTGGGACGATCTTACCGTCAAAATGGGGTATTGGGTTGATCTTGATAATCCTTACATCACCTACGAGAACAAATACATCGAAACGGTCTGGTACCTGATTTCGAAACTTTACGAAAAAGGACTTCTTTACAAAGGTTACACCATCCAGCCGTATTCGCCGGCGGCAGGAACGGGTTTGAGCACCCACGAACTCAACCAGCCCGGCTGCTACCGCGACGTAAAAGACACCTCAATCACCGCCCAGTTTAAGGTGGTCAGAAATGAGCTTTCGGAAAAACTGTTTTCGGGCAGCGACAACGAAGTTTATTTCCTGGCCTGGACAACAACACCCTGGACGCTCCCTTCAAATACTGCGCTGGCCGTTGGACATCATATTTCGTACGTAAAAGTTAAAACCTTTAATTTCTATACCGGGAAACCTGTTAATGTAATTCTTGCCAAAGACCTGGTTAGCGCCTATTTTACCGAAAAAGCAAAGGAAATAGCTTTTGAAGATTACACACCGGGCGACAAAAATGTTCCCTTTCAGATTCTCGACGAATTCAAAGGTAGCGAGCTGGAAGGAATGCGTTATGAGCAACTCATTCCGTGGATTAAACCAAACGGTGATGCATTCCGCGTGATTACCGGCGATTTTATTACTACCGCCGACGGTACCGGAATTGTCCACATTGCGCCAACTTTTGGAGCCGACGACGACCGCGCTGCAAAAGCCTCCGGAATTGTGCCGCTGATTTTGAAAGACAGTGCCGGCGACCGCCGCCCGATGGTTGACCTGAAGGGCCGGTTTTTTACCATCGAAGATCTGGACGAAAATTTTGTTAACGAATATGTTGATGGCGAAAAATACAGCCAATATGCCGGCAGGTACGTTAAAAACGATTACGATTTAAGTGCCGCCGACACCGATCAAACCCTGGATGTTGATCTTTCGGTGATGCTGAAACTCGAAAACAAGGCTTTTAAAATCGAAAAATACGTTCACAGTTACCCGCATTGCTGGCGCACCGACAAACCCATACTTTATTACCCGCTCGATTCGTGGTTTATCCGCACTACGGCTTTTAAAGAGCGAATGATCGAACTCAACAACACCATCAACTGGAAACCGCCAGCCACCGGCTTTGGCCGTTTTGGCAACTGGCTCGAAAACCTGGTCGACTGGAACCTTTCCCGCTCCAGGTTCTGGGGCGTTGGTTTGCCCATCTGGACTACCGAGGACCGGAAAGAGCAGATTTGCATAGGTTCGGTGGAACAGCTCAAGGCTGAAATCGAAAAAGCTGTCGGGGCCGGAATCATGGATAAAAGCCCGCTTCAGGATTTCATGCCCGGTGATAATTCGTCGGCTAATTACGAAGTCTTCGACCTGCACAGGCCCTATATTGATGATATTTTCCTGGTGTCGGCCACAGGTCAGAAAATGTTCCGCGAAACCGACCTGATTGATGTCTGGTTCGATTCGGGAGCCATGCCTTACGCGCAGTTTCATTATCCTTTTGAGATGCAGGATCAGCTCGATAAATTTTTCCCTGCCGATTTTATCGCCGAAGGTGTTGACCAAACCCGCGGCTGGTTTTTTACGCTTCACGCCATCTCAACCATGGTGTTCGATTCGGTGGCCTATAAAACCTGCGTTTCGAATGGTTTGGTTTTGGATAAGAGCGGTAACAAAATGTCGAAACGTCTCGGAAATGCGGTTGATCCTTTTGTAACAATTGACAAATATGGCCCGGATGCAACGCGCTGGTACATGATAACCAACGCGCAGCCGTGGGATAATCTTAAATTCGACCTCGAAGGAATAGGGGAGGTGCAGCGCAAGTTTTTTGGAACGCTCTACAACACCTACGCTTTCTTCGCCATGTACGCCAACATTGACGGTTTTAAATATGCCGAAGCGGAAGTTGCCCACGAAAACCGTCCCGAACTTGACCGCTGGATACTTTCGGAATTAAATACGCTCATTAAACAGGTCGACGAATTCCTGGCCGATTATGAGCCAACCAAAGCCGGCCGGATGATTTCGCAGTTTGTGGATGATAAACTCAGCAACTGGTACGTCCGGCTTTCGAGACGGAGATTCTGGAAAGGCGATTATTCTACCGACAAAATCTCGGCTTATCAAACGCTCTACACCTGCCTCGAAACCGTGGCCATTTTATCGGCGCCAATCGCACCATTTTTCAGCGAAAGGCTATTTCTTGACCTGAACAGTGTTACAGGTAAAAAGGACGTCGAATCTATCCACATGGTTAATATGCCTGTTGCAAAAGAGGAGTTTATTAATACAGAGCTGGAAGAAAGAATACAACTGGCCCAGAAAATATCTTCGATGGTTTTATCGTTGAGGAAGCGCACAAAAATTAAGGTTCGTCAGCCTTTGAACAAGATCATGATTCCGGTGCTCGACAATCATTTTAAAGCACAGATTGACTCGGTAACCAAACTGATCCTGTCGGAGGTAAATGTAAAGGAACTCGAATTTATGAGCGACGATTCGGGGATGCTGGTTAAACAAATGAAACCGAATTTTAAGACGCTTGGTCCCCGTTATGGCAAGATGATGAAAAAACTTGCGGTAGTTCTTTCGGGTTTCACCGGGGCACAAATCGGAAAATTGGAACAACACGGAAAATACGTTCTTGTAATTGATGGAGAAGAGGTTGAAATCCTGCTCTCAGATGTCGAAATCAACACCCAGGATATTCCCGGATGGATTATCTCGACCGAAGGAAGCCTGACTGTGGCTCTCGATATTACAATGACCGATGAACTTCGTGAAGAAGGAATTGCGAGAGACCTTGTGAACAAGATTCAAAACCTGCGGAAGGACAAAAATTTTGATGTAACCGATAAAATCAATCTTTTTATCGAAAAGAACGATAAAATCGAAACTGCAATTCAGCATAATTTTCAGTATATTTGTTCGGAAACATTGGCTAAAACACTGGATTTTGTGCAGGAAACCGACGCTGGCACCGGAATAGAAGTTGAACTTGGAGATGATATTGTCGCAAAAATCAATATCACCAAAGCCAATTGATTATAAATGTAATGATAATGAAGGTTATTTTTTAAAAAGATAAAATTATGGCAAACACAGGATCGGAAAACGATATGCTCAACACCACAAAGGGCCGTTATTCCAAAGATGAACTCGAGGAGTTCAGGCAGATTATTCTTGAAAAACTGAAAAAAGCACATGCTGATTTGAAATTGCTCACCGAAGCATTCACCAATCATAACGAGCACGACACCAACGATACTTCACCAACCTTCAAGGTTCTTGAAGAAGGGTACAACGTGCTTTCGAAAGAAGAAAACAGCAAGCTGGCTGCCCGGCAGCAAAAGTTTATTGCAAACCTCGAAAATGCCTTGATTCGTATCGAAAACGGATCGTATGGAATTTGCAGGGTTACCGGAAATCTGATTTCCAAAGAACGGCTCAGAAGCGTTCCTCATGCAACTTTAAGCATTGAAGCTAAGTTGCAGCAAAACCAGCAGCGCAGGTAAGTTTTGAACAAAGCTGTTCACATGGTACTTTTGGGTTTATCTCCGGAATGTGCGGCAGGGAGAGGCACGCCATATTCTCCTCATCATCGGATTGTTGTTCCTTGTTAAAAAGAAATTAAATATTTTGAAAAAGTCTCTTCTTATTATTTCATTGGTATTATTGGTTGACCAGGTGTTAAAGTTTTGGATTAAACTTAACATGACCATGGGTCAGGAATACCAGATTTTAAGCGATTATTTTATCATTCATTTTACCGAAAACGAAGGCATGGCTTTCGGGCTTTCTTTTGGCGGCCCTTTTGGAAAACTTGCCCTGAGTTTATTCCGTATTTTTGCCATTATCGGCATAGGCTGGTATCTGCGCGATCTGATCAGGAAAAAGGTAAACTTTGGCCTTATTGTGAGCATTTCGCTGATATTTGCAGGAGCCGCCGGCAACATTCTCGACAGTGTTTTTTACGGTCTTATTTTCAGCGAATCGTCCTATCATACCGTTGCAACCTTTATGCCTGATGGAGGCGGTTATGGAACATTGCTTCACGGAAAGGTGGTTGACATGCTCTATTTCCCGATTTTGCAGGGCTATTATCCTTCCTGGTTTCCAATCTGGGGCGGACAGGATTTTGTGTTCTTCAGGCCGGTTTTTAACATCGCCGATTCATCCATCACCATCGGGGTTTTGCTGTTGATCTTGTTTCAACGCAAGTTTTTCACTAAACCAGAGGAAGAAGAAAATCCTGTAAAATCAGACGAAAACCCGGATTCGGAAGTTGCAGACACCGACAATAAGGAAAATCCGGAGGAGTTTTTGCCAGCTCCCGAAGAGCCTGTTAAAGACGTAAAAAATTCTGAATAAACAGCCTGTTTTGTGTTAAAAGCTGTTCATCTTCCAACGCATTGCTGAAATACCCATAAAATTCCGGATCCTGTGCTGCCGCAACTTCAAAGAAATAATTTGCCGCTTCGTGGTCAAATTCGGGATGAAACTGTAATCCAAAAACAGCCTTTCCGTTGTATTGAAAACCCTGGACGGCGGTTTCATTTTCGGCAATAATTTCAAAATCATC
>CAYOWJ010000240.1:2140-5567 GCA_964407625.1 uncultured Lentimicrobiaceae bacterium | reverse complement strand
ATTTTCTTTTTGAAGGTTTTCGGTCCCAATATCTCCATCAGGTTCGAAATCAGCGCATATTGGATCAAACTGGCATCCATCTTGCGCGCCTCATCATAAAACAGCTCCATTGGTTCAGGTTTCCCGTCTTCCACCGAATCGGCAAAACCTTTATAAAACACAAGCATTGCCAAACGGTTGCCATTCATGATCTGATCTTTACCCATGTTAAAATCAACGGTTGTAACGCTTATTTCGTCGAGGCTGTCTAATTTTACAATCACGTCGCGGGTTATTTCTGTGCTGTCCAAATCAGCAACAAGTATATTTGTCTGACTTTTTTTAGCCGATCTTTCCTCAATTCCACCAAACGTAAGTCCAAAAAGGGTTATCAATCCTATCGGGAGCAGGAACGACAATAATACGGCTTTGATATCTCTGAAAAATACCTTTAAATCTTTTAATGCGATCTCGATCATGTTAATCTCTGAGTTTACGTCCGGTTAATTTTAGGAAAACGGTTTCGAGGCTTGCCCGCTCGATGGCAATATGGGTGATGGTCCGGCAATGTTGCGCGCATTTCTGAAGTAACAGGGGCAGATCGTTTTTACTGTTCCCCGTATTAAAAATGAGTTTATCGTCGCTTATTTCGATGCGGTCTCCAAATTCCGTTTTCAGATGACTAATGTCGGAATTTGTATTTTTCTCAAAATGTATAACGATGGTTTCGCTTGATCCGGCAATTCCACGCAGCTCATCAAGCGTTCCTCCGGCGATAATCTGGCCGTAATCGATAATTGCGATGCGGCTGCATAGTTTTTCAACTTCGTCCATATAATGGGTAGTATAAACGATGGTCATCCCGCCTTTAACGAAGCCGTCAAGGACTTCGTAAATCTGGTTTCGGCTTTGCGGGTCAACGCCAACGGTTGGCTCGTCCATCAACAGGATTTGTGGATCATGAATCATGGCTGCTGCGATATTAATCCGGCGTTTCATCCCTCCCGAAAACGTTTTGATGCGCGTATTTTTACGTTCATCCAGTTCGAGCAATTTGAGCAGCTTTAACGATTTGTCGGTTGCTTTCGATTTTGAGATGCCATACAACCTGCCCCAGAAAACCAGGTTCTCGAGGGCTGTGAGATCGTCGTACAAAGCGAGTTCCTGCGGCACAATACCGATGGAATCCTTGCATTTTTTCGGGTGCTCGTGCAGATCAAAGCCATTGATGCTCACCATTCCTTCATCAGGATGCATCACTGTGCTCAGAATGTTGATGGTAGTGGTTTTTCCGGCGCCGTTCGGACCTAAAAGGCCAAAGAATTCGCCTTTCTCAACCGAAAAATCAACACCTTTTAAAGCTTCGATTTTTCCGAAGGATTTTTTAAGACCTTTAACTTCGATGATTTTCATTTTTTTTGCTCTTATCTGCAAAGATAATTGTTCAACTTTAATAGCATGATATTTAACAAAAAGTTAAAGGAGTTTTGATTTTTTTGTAAGCATCCAAACCAAAAAGCGCTAAAGTTTGTTTACTTTGTAAAAGAATTTGTAGTCGAAACTTAATAATTTGATTTATGAAAAGGGTATTTTATGTATTGGCCTTTGTTGCTGTTGTGATAATGGGATTTCAATTTTTTACTTCCTGTTCCACAGTTCCGTTAAGCGGGCGTTCGCAGTTGAATTTACTTCCCGAATCGGAATTAATGGCGATGAGTGTGACCAGTTATGGCGATTTTTTAAAGGAAAACAAGCTTTCGGCAAACCAGGAGCAAACCGCCATGGTGAAACGAATTGGTAGTAAAATTGCCTACGCCGTCGAAAGATATCTCAACGAAAATGGACTTGGCGGCAGGATTGCTGATTATAAATGGGAGTTTAACCTTGTAGAGGAAGCCACGCCAAATGCCTGGTGTATGCCCGGCGGAAAGGTAGTCGTTTACTCAGGAATTTTGCCAATCACCCTAACCGAAGCCGGCCTTGCTGTTGTGATGGGACACGAAATTGCCCACGCCATCGCCCGCCACGGCAACGAGCGCATGAGCCAGGCGATGTTGATCGAAACCGGTGGTTTGGCGCTTTCTTCTGCCCTGCAAACAAAACCACAGGAAACGCAGTCGCTTTTTATGACAGCTTATGGCCTTGGAACAACCGTTGGGGTGAGTTTGCCGTATTCGCGTTCGCACGAATCGGAAGCCGATCATCTGGGTTTGATTTTTATGGCCATGGCTGGTTATAATCCTGAAGAAGCGGTAACTTTCTGGCAGCGCATGGAGCAATCCGCCGGACAAAAACCACCCGAATTTTTAAGCACCCACCCAGCCGATCAAACGCGTATCGAAAACCTGAAAAAGATTATGCCGGAGGCACTCACGTATTATAAGAGGTAGGGGAGGAAGGCGTGAGGCGTAAGGCATGAGGCATGAAGCGAGAGGAAGAAGTTAGGAAGTCGGCAGTAGGCAGTAGCAGTAGGCAGTAACAAACAGTCACTGAAATAACACTGAATCTTTTTTACTGGAACGGTAAACATTTTTTTAGGAATCTTGAAATGGGTTTCAAATTACGACCACAAAATAAACGGGAACAATTTATATGATGAAATGGAACTTAACTGGCAAAACTGCCTTGATTACCGGCGGTACCAGGGGAATTGGGAAAGCGATTGCTGAAGAATTTGTTGGATTGGGGGCTTCGGTGTTTATTGTTGCACGGGATGCCGATGTTTTGAATGAGACGATTTTGAGTTTTAATGCTGATGTTTCGGTGGTTGATGGGCTTGTGGCTGATGTTTCCTTATCATCTGACCGGTTGCGGATTTTTGAAGCTATCGGTAAAAAATGGGGACGACTGGATATCCTTGTAAATAATGTCGGGACAAACATTCGCAAGAAAACGCTGGATTATTCGGAGGTTGAAATTCAGAAAGTTTTCAACACCAATCTTTTTTCATCGCTCGAACTATGCAGGCTGATGTTTCCTTATCTTAAGAAAAGTGATTTCGCTTCGATTGTTAATCTGTCGTCGGTGGCTGGAATCACGCATCTTAAAACCGGAATTGCTTATGGCATGACCAAAGCTGCAATTATCCAAATGACGAAAAACTTAGCCTGCGAATGGGCAAGTGAAAATATCCGCGTAAACGCGGTGGCTCCCTGGTATATCGAGACACCGCTGGCAAAACAGGTTTTAAAGGATCTGGATTATCTCAGATCCGTCCTCAACCGAACACCCATGAAACGCATCGGTAAACCTGCGGAAGTAGCTTCCGCTGTGGCATTTCTTGCTATGCCGGCGTCTTCGTACATCACCGGCCAGTGTTTGGTTGTTGACGGGGGCTTTTCGGTTTACGGGTTTTGATGTCGAAAAAAAAGCCCACGGTTTCAATCGCGGGCCTTTTTATCACTTCCTATTTTGTAGAAGGCAAAGCGCAGAGAGCAAAGCGCAAAGC
>CAYOWJ010000240.1:0-2040 GCA_964407625.1 uncultured Lentimicrobiaceae bacterium | reverse complement strand
CTATTCCCCGATCAATCCCCTGCGTTTTAAAAGCGCGTTTATATCCGGTTCCTGACCGCGAAACTGTATATAAAGTTTCATCGGGTCTTCGGTGCCGCCTTTTTCAAGGATGTTTTTACGGAAGGCCAACGCTGTTGCAGGATCAAAAATCCCTTTTTGGGTGAAGGCTTCAAAAGCATCGGCATCTAAAATTTCGGCCCAGATATATGCGTAATATCCTGCTGAGTAGCCGCCGGCAAAAATATGGGAAAAATAGGGTGTGCGATATCTTACCACGATTTCAGGAATCAGGCTGATGCGCTTCATCGAAGCATTTTCGAAACTTATCGCATTTTGTAGTTCCGCAGTTTTTAAAATATGCCAGTCCATGTCGAGGTAGGCGGCCGACAGATATTCGACCGTGGTAAAACCCTGGTTAAAATGTTTGCTGTTTTTCATTTTATCCATGAGGTTTTGCGGGATAACTTCGCCGGTCTGGTAGTGAAAAGCATAGGTTTTCATAACTTCTGGCTCGCCGGCCCAGTTTTCCATGATTTGTGAAGGCAGCTCAACAAAATCGCGCGAAACCGCAGTACCCGAAATGGTTTCGTAGGTGCAATCCGAAAACAGGCCATGTAAAGCATGACCAAACTCATGATATAAAGTCGAGACTTCTTCATAATTGAGCAATGCCGGCTTATCTGCTGTTGGTTTTGTGAAATTTGTTGCCATCAGAATAACCGGAGGAATGTTTTCGCCATTCTTTTTTGATTGCTCCCTGAAATTCGTCATCCAGGCTCCACCGCCTTTGCTTGCACGGGGGTAAAAATCCATATACAAAATTCCAACATGCGAACCGTCCGCTTCCAAAACCTCATAAACTTTAACATCTTCCTGGTAAATGGGCATGTTGCTCAATTCTTTAAATTGAAGCCCAAAAAGTTTGTTGGCAACGCCAAACATGCCGGTAAGCACATTTTCCATTTTAAAATAGGGGCGGAGAGCTTCCTCGTCGAGGTCGTATTTTTGCATTTTCAGTTTTTCGGCATAATACCACCAATCCCAGGCTTCCAGTTTAAATTTTCCACCGTCGGCGTCAATCATGGCCTGTAATTCGGTAACCTCTTTTTTAGCCATTTTTAAAGCAGGTTCCATCACTTTATCTAAAAACTTATAAACGCTTTCGGGGTTTTTGGCCATGTTTTCTTCCAGGATATAATCGGCATGCGATTTATAGCCGAGCAGCGTGGCGCGTTCAAAACGCAGTGAAGCCTCTTTTGAAGCAATTTCTTTATTGTCGTTTTTGTTGTTGTTATCACAGCGGTTGATATATGCCTTAAAAATCTTTTCGCGCAGCGAGCGGTCATCGGCATATTGCAGGAATGGGATCATGCTGGGCTTTTGAACCGTAAAAAGCCATTTACCTTCCAGTCCAGCTTCTTTGGCAGCTTCGGCAGATGCTTGTATAACACCTTCGGGCAACCCTTTGAGTTGTTTTTTATCTTCGATAATTAATTGGAAAGCATTGGTTTCGGCTAAAATGTTTTCATCGAAAGTGAGCGACAGCATCGAAAGCTCTTCATTCAACTTACGGAGTTTATCTTTTTGCTCAGCATTGAGGTTGGCGCCATTTCTCACAAAACGCTTGTAGGTTTTTTCGAGCAGCATCTGCTGTTCAGCGGTGAGGGTGAGTTTTTCTTGCTGTTCGTACACGGTTTTAATTCGTGCGAAGAGTTTTTCGTTAAGCAGGATGTCGTCGCGATGGGCCGAAAACAGGGGAGAGGCTTCTTTAGCGAGATTTTGAAGTTCTTCGCTGGTATTCACACCCTGAAGATTATTAAAGGTCATGCTGACCTCGCCAAGCATTTTTCCGCTGCCATCGAGCATAGCAACGGTGTTTTCGAAAGTCGGGGCCTGTGGATTCAGCGTTATCGCTTCTATTTCGGCCTTCTGCTCATTGATTCCATATTTGATGGCCGGAATGAAATGCTCGTTTTTGATCTTATCAAAAGGAGGTACATTAAAAGGCGTGTCGTACGCTGTAAGGAAAGGATTCATCTG
>CAYOWJ010000239.1:0-5615 GCA_964407625.1 uncultured Lentimicrobiaceae bacterium | reverse complement strand
TGCTTTGATGTAAGTCATGATGCGGCTGGGTTTGATGAGTTCCTGGCTGGTGTTTCCCGAACGGACATAAAAGCGCTCAACCTGGCTGCCACTTTTGTCGGTGATGGTGGTGTAAACAGGTTCCTGTCCCTGCCGGATTTCGATCATACAAACCTCCTTTGATTTGATTAGCGGAAAACTCACATTGAGGTTGTTGGTGGTAAAAGAAACGCCATATTCGGTGTTTACAAGATTGCGCAGATGAAGTTCAAAATGATCCTTGTTGGCCTGTTTAAATGTGGAGTAATCTTTTTCGAGGCCGAGGGTGCAGCCTGAGTCATCAACCCCGATAAAAAGCACGCCGCCCTTGGCATTGCTGAAAGCGGCGATGGATTTCATGATAACTTCTTCCAGTTTTTTGTTGACTTTGTTTTCACGATAATCCCACCGGAACGACGACTTAAATTCGAGACGGTTATTTTCGCCCTGGGCGATGAGTTCCGACAAATCGACAGCATCGCTTTGCAACATTCTTTCATTGAACTCTTCTGATTTTCGAACCTCATGATAACGCTCGATGGCAGTATTAAGCCGCTCAATGGTTACCGGTTTTACGAGGTAATGAATGGCAAAAAAATCAAAGGCCTTCAATGCGTATTGTTCGTGGGCTGTGGTAAAGATGACCTCAAAAGATTTTCGCTCCAGGCCGTTTAAAACCTCGAAACCCTCGCCGTCGGGAAGTGAGATGTCCAGAAATACCAGGTCGGGGTGTAACGTTTTGATTTTCTCCTTGCCTTCTTCCACGGTAGCGGCGGTTCCAATAACGTCAATTTCGTCAAAATGTTTGCTTAGCAGCGATTGTAGGGTTATCAGGCAAATTTTTTCATCTTCAATCAGGAGGGTTTTTATCTTACTCATAAATTTGAAATAAAGTTTTTATCCGGCAGCATTTCTAATTCCCATCGTAAAAATATAAAAATCCCTCAAAGGGTTACATTTTTTATAAAAATCAAAAAAAAAGCCAGACTTCGATGAGGATGCCTGGCTTAAAAAAACATGAAAACACTAAAGATTCATTTTTTGAGCGCCCATTTTCCCGGCGATAAATTCGCGGTTCATCCGGGCGATGTAAGTAAGTTTTATGCCTTTCGGACATTCGGCCTCGCAGGCACCTGTATTGGTGCAGTTTCCAAAGCCCTGGCCGTCCATTTCGGCAACCATCATTTGTACGCGGCGTTTTGCCTCAACCTGTCCTTGCGGAAGTAAGGCCAGGTGCGAAACTTTGGCCGAAACAAACAGCATGGCCGAGGCATTTTTACAGGCCGCAACGCAGGCACCGCAACCGATGCAAGCCGCAGCATCCATACTTTCGTCGGCTTTTTCTTTCCGGATAAGGATGGCGTTGGCATCGGGAACCCCGCCGGTGGAGGCAGAAATGTACCCGCCTGCCTGGATAATCTTATCAAAAGCCGAACGGTCGATCATCAGATCGCTGAGTACCGGAAATGCCTTTGAACGCCAGGGTTCGATCACAATGGTGCCACCATTTTTAAACTTACGCATGTGCACCTGGCAAATGGTAATTTCGGTGTCGGGGCCATGCGGACGGCCATTTACGTAAAGGCTGCAGGCACCGCAAATCCCTTCGCGACAATCGTTGTCGAAATTGATAGGCATCTCACCTTTTAATACCAGGCTTTCGTTTAATATGTCGAGCATCTCCAGAAATGATGAGTCTGAAGAAATATCGGTAACCTTGTAAGTTTGAAAACTTCCCCTGGTTTTGGCGTCTTTCTGACGCCAGATTTTTAAAGTAAAATCCATAGTTGTGAATTTTATATGATGAATTTTGACGACAACGTTGTTGCGGTCGTCAATCCTCCGATAACTATTCTTTGTAATTTCTTGTTTTAACTTCGATAAACTCGTAATTGAGCGGCTCTTTATGCAAAACCGGCTCCTGGTCAACGCCTTTAAATTCCCAGGCGCCAACAAACATAAATTTTTCATCGTCTCTCAAGGCTTCGGCATCGGGGGTTTGATATTCTTCCCTGAAATGCCCGCCACAGGATTCTTCCCTGATCAAAGCATCGCGGGCCATTAATTCGCCAAGTTCGATGTAATCGGCCACGCGCCAGGCTTTCTCTAATTCAGCATTTTTCCCGTTAAGGTCGCCCGGAATTTTTACGTCTTTCCAAAATTCGGCCCTGATTTCCTGAATCATTTTTATCGCTTTTTCCAGTCCTTCTTTGGTGCGCCCCATGCCCACATAATCCCACATGATGCGGCCTAATTTCTTGTGGAAGGTGTCAACCGTTTGTTTGCCTTTAATGCCCAGCAATTTATTCAATTCGTCCCTGACGCCTTTTTCGGCGGCATCAAATTCGGGCGTGTTGGTTTTAAATTTCGGAACATTAATCTGGTCGGCAAGATAGCTTTGAACGGTGTAAGGAAGCACAAAATAACCGTCGGATAAACCCTGCATCAATGCTGACGCGCCGAGCCGGTTGGCTCCGTGGTCGCTGAAATTGGCTTCGCCGGCAGCAAATAAACCGGTAACGGTGGTTTGCAATTCGTAATCAACCCAGATGCCGCCCATGGTGTAATGCACCGCAGGATAAATCATCATCGGGGTTTCGTAAGGATTATCATCAACAATTTTCTCATAAATCTGAAACAGGTTGCCATATCTTTCTTCGATAACATTGCGGCCAAGGCGTTTGATCGAATCAGCAAAATCCAGATAAACAGCCAGACCGGTAGTTCCGACACCAAAACCGGCATCGCATCTTTCTTTGGCTGCTCTTGAAGCAACATCACGAGGGACAAGGTTTCCAAAAGCAGGATACCGGCGTTCGAGATAATAATCGCGGTCGGCTTCAGGAATCTGAACAGGTTTCATTTGTCCTTTGCGGATTTTTTCGGCATCTTCCTTTTTCCCGGGAACCCAGATGCGGCCATCGTTACGGAGGCTTTCGCTCATCAAAGTCAGTTTCGATTGCGATTCGCCGTGCACCGGGATACAGGTTGGGTGGATTTGCGTAAACGAAGGATTTGCAAATAAGGCGCCGCGTTTATAAATCCGCCATACTGCGCTGGCATTGGAGTTCATGGCGTTTGTCGAAAGGAAAAACACATTTCCATATCCGCCGGTGGCAATCACGACTGTGTGTGCAGCGTGGCGTTCAATTTCGCCCGTGATGAGGTCTTTTGTGATAATTCCCCGTGCCCGGCCATCAATTATCACCACGTCTAACATTTCCTGGCGGGTAAACATCTCAACCGAACCATTGTGAATTTCTTTGCTTAAAGCGCCATAAGCGCCAAGCAATAATTGTTGCCCGGTTTGTCCTTTGGCGTAAAAAGTACGCGAAACCAGTGCACCGCCAAACGAACGATTATCGAGATAGCCGCTGTATTCGCGGGCAAATGGAACGCCCTGCGCCACACATTGGTCGATAATGTCGCCGCTGACTTCGGCAAGGCGGTAAACGTTGGCTTCACGCGAACGGTAATCGCCACCTTTGATGGTGTCGTAAAATAAACGGTAGGTTGAATCGCCGTCGTTGCGGTAATTTTTGTTGGCGTTGATGCCTCCCTGCGCTGCGATGCTGTGAGCGCGGCGCGGGCTGTCGTGGATTCCAAAAAGTTTCACCTTAAAACCAAGTTCGCCAAAACTTGCTGCTGCTGCTGCCCCGGCAAGCCCCGTTCCAACAACGATAATTTCGAGTTTACGTTTATTGGCCGGGTTAACCAACTTTTGAGCAGATTTATAATTGGTCCATTTTTCGGCTAAAGGTCCTTTCGGAATTTTAGGATCTAATTTTATCATAGTAAAAATGATTATGCTTGATAACGGGAACTAAAGAAAATAACCAGTGTAATCGCGATAAAACCCAGCGAAATAGCCACCGAAAGTACGGTACTTAAACCATTGATAAAAGGCGTGTATTTGCTGTGGTTCATGCCCAGCGACTGAAAAGCCGACTGAAAAGCATGATGCAGGTGGAAGGCCAGTAAAATCAAGGCAACAACATAAAAAGCCACATACCCGGGAATTTTAAAAACCTGTATCACCAACAGGCCCATATCTTCCATTTCGGTGCCCTGAAAAACAGGAACTTCTCCAAATTTAGCAACAAAAAAGAAGTTGATAAAATGAATCCCCAGGAAAATGAAAATGATGATGCCTGTGTGAATCATGAACTTCGAAAATGGCGATGTATGCGACCAGCCTTCGATTTTGTAACGCACCGGCCTTGCCAGCCAGTTTTGGATTTGCAGGATTATTCCAAGAATAATGTGGAGGATAAATCCGCCAAAAAGAACATACTGCATCGATTGGATAAGTGGGTTGGTGGCCATAAAATGCGCTCCTTCGTTAAACAGCGCCCGGGAAGGGTCGAAAATCAGAAAACTGTTTACAGCAAGGTGAACCAGCAGAAAAATCAGGAGAAACAGCCCAACCAGAGCCATCACGATTTTCTTGGTGATTGATGAATACTGAAGTATAGAATTACTCATAATGATTGATTTTTTCTTAAAAATGAAAAAGTTTATGGATAACTTTTTAAAATTGTCGTCTTTTGTAATGAGATGAGCAAATTTAGAGTTTAATTTCTTTGCGCTCAATTTAAAAGTTAACAAATCTTGTAATTTGTATCTGATTTAAATAATCACAAAATGAGATATCCAACAATTGACCCATCACTATTTATTCTGAACAGAAAAAGGTTGGCCGAAAAGCTGTTGCCGCAATCGCTAGCAATTTTTAATTCAAATGATGAATACACCCGAAATGGTGATCAATCCTATCATTACAGGCAACATTCCGATTTATTTTACCTGAGTGGAGTAGGTCAGGAAAAAACGATCCTGGTTCTTGCTCCTGATCATCCAGAGCCTAAAAACCGTGAAATCCTTTTCATCATCGAATCCAGCGAACAAATCGAAATCTGGAACGGACATAAATTTACAAAGGAAGAAGCTAAGAAAATTTCGGGCATCGAAAACGTGCAGTGGATTTCGGGTTTCGACCTTTTGTTGAGAGATTTGATGAATTGGAGCGACAACGTTTACCTGAATATTTTTGAATACCCCAAGTATTTTTCAGATGTAGTTTCACGCGACCACCGCTTTGCCAGGCAGTTACAGGAAATGTTCCCGGTGCATCAATACAGGCGTTCGGCACCGATTTTAACAAACCTCAGAATGATAAAATCTAAACCTGAAATTGATCTGATCAAAAATGCTATCGACATTACTGGAAAGGCGTTTCAAAGAGCGCTTAAATTTGTGAAACCCGGGGTAAAGGAATATGAGATTCAGGCTGAGATGGAGCACGAATTTTTGATGAACCGCTCCAATGGGAACGGTTATTTACCCATCATCGCCTCCGGGAAAAATTCGTGTGTGCTTCACTACATCGAAAATGATGAAGAATGTAAACATGGCGATTTGGTTTTATTCGATTTTGGAGCCGAATATGCCAATTATTCGGCTGATGTTTCGCGCACCATTCCGGTTAACGGAAAATTTACGCCCAGGCAGCGGCAGTTCTATGAACTGGTTTTAAGGGTTCAAAAAGAAGCCATCAGCCAGATGATCCCTGGAAATACATTCGAAAAGTACAACAC
>CAYOWJ010000238.1:0-5630 GCA_964407625.1 uncultured Lentimicrobiaceae bacterium | reverse complement strand
GCCGGAATAGCGCCTCAGGGCGTTGATTTCCAGGCTATGCCTGAGACCGACATGAAAGCGAAACTCGCTACTTTTGCTTCTTTTAAACTTACCACCGACCTCAGCCACCTGAGCGACAAGGAAAAACAAATCTTAACCTACTTCTTTGAAGCCGGGAAAATCATCGACAATCTTTACTGGAAACAAACCCTTGGAAACAAAGAAGGCTTTATGAGCCAGATTCAGGGTGAAGATGCTAAAAAATATGCAATCATCCAGTATGGCCCCTGGGACAGGCTCGACAATAACAAATCCTTCCTGACCAATGTTGGCCCAAAACCCGACGGCGCAAATTTTTACCCGCAGGATATGACCAAAGAAGAATTTGAGCAGTTGGCCGACACCAACAAAACAAATCAATACACGGTAATCCGCCGCGATGATGCAGGGAAATTAAAGGTTTTGTGGTACCACGAAGTTTTTAAATCAGAACTCGAAAAAGCTGCAACTTTGCTGCGCAGCGCCGCTAACCTGGCCGAAGATGAAGGTTTGAAAAAGTACCTGACCCTCCGTGCCGACGCCCTTCTTAACAGCCAATACCTCGCCAGCGACCTTGCATGGATGGACATGAAAGACTCCAAAATTGATTTCGTGATTGGCCCTATCGAAAATTACGAAGATGCTTTGTTTGGCTATAAAACAGCTTTTGAATCGTTTATCCTGGTTAAAGACCTGGATTGGAGCACCAAACTTCAAAAATACTCGGCCATGCTGCCCGAATTGCAGGGACAAATTCCTACCGACCCAAAATATAAAACCGAAATTCCCGGAGCCAACTCCGACCTTAATGTTTACGATGTAATTAATTATGCCGGCGATTGCAACGCTGGTGGCAAAACCATCGCCATCAACCTTCCAAACGACCCGGCCGTCCACGTTCAGAAAGGCACCCGCAAACTTCAGTTGAAAAATGCGATGCAGGCCAAATTCGATAAAATCATGGTTCCGATTGCAAACCTGGTGATCGACCCGGCACAGGTTAAGCATGTTACTTTTGACGCTTTCTTTTCGAATGTGATGTTTCATGAAGTTGCGCACGGCATGGGTGTAAAAAATACCGTCAGCGGGAAAGGCACTGCCCGCGAGGCTTTAAAGGAAACCTATTCGTCCATCGAAGAAGGCAAAGCCGATATTATGGGGTTGTGGCTTGTTACAAAACTCCGCGAAAAAGGTGAGATTACCGATGGAGAACTGATGGATAATTATGTAACATTTTTTGCCGGGATTTTCAGGTCGAGCCGCTTTGGAGCAGCCAGTGCACATGGCAAAGCCAACATGATGCGCTTCAATTATTTTGCCGAAGTTGGCGCCTTTACCCACAATGCCGATGGCACTTACACCGTAAACCTCGAAAAAATGAAGGAAGCCGTTGATTTATCGGTTGATAAAATCATGAAACTGCAAGGCGAAGGCGACTACGAAACCTGCAAAAAATGGATCGAAACCGACGCTTTTGTCCGTCCGGATTTACAGGCCGACCTCGACAAAATCAATGCAGGCGGCATCCCTGTTGACATCGTTTTTGAACAAGGCCCCGAAGTAGTTGGCCTTAAATAACTTTAACCGGATTTCCGAAACAAAATCAAGTCAACAGTGGCGGGGTTTTGTTTCGGAAATCCAATTTTTAATTTTAAAAAAATGAAAACTCAAAAGCTCAGAATTTTACTTTTCACCTTCCTTGTCTTTACCTATAACATCGCCTTTGGTCAGCCCACCGATTTTCTTACCACCAACCTACCCATTGTATTAATCAACACCAACGGCCAAACCATCCCTGATGAGCCAAAAATAGCTGCTCAAATGGGCATTATTTATAATGGCCCTGGCGAAATGAATAACCAAAACGACCCAATGAACAATTATAATGGGAAAATTGGTATCGAAGTCCGCGGACAGTCCACACAGATGTTCCCAAAGAAAAGTTACGCCCTCGAAACCCGTGATAATTCAGGCGGAAATTTAAATGTTTCGCTCCTGGGCATGCCAGAAGAAAACGACTGGATTTTATATGCGCCGTACACCGACAAATCCATGCTCCGGAATGCAATTTCGTTTAGCCTTGGCAAATCAACAGGGAATTATTGCTCACGGATGGAATATTGCGAACTTATCCTCAATGGCGAGTACATGGGCGTTTATATCCTGATGGAGAAAATAAAAAAAGACGACAACCGGGTAAATATCGCGACCCTTAATCCTGAAGAGGTTTTTGGCGATGACCTTACCGGCGGCTACATCATCAAAGTCGACAAAATTGAATGGGATTTTCAATATGGCGAAGATGGCTGGATTTCAAGCCCGAATCCCTCCTACCCCAACGCAATGGACATCACTTTCCAGTATTATTATCCTGAACCGGAAGAACTGGTAATTCAACAACGGAATTATATTAAAGATTTCATTTTTTATGCCGAGAAAAACCTGATTTCAGCCAATTTTGCTGACCCGGTTTTAGGCTACAACAAATATTTCGATGTCGGCTCTTTTGTTGATTTTATGCTTATAAACGAAATCGCCAAAGAGGTTGACAAATATCGTTACAGTACGTATTTTTTTAAAGAAAAAAACAGCGATGGCGGAAAGCTTTTTGCCGGGCCTATCTGGGATTTCAACCTGGGATATTCAAATGTCGATTATTGGCCTCCCGGAAATCTTACCTCAGGCTGGCTTTACGAATTGATTGAGCCTGTTGATTGGAGCATCATGTTTTGGTGGAAGCGGTTGAATGAAGACGTTTATTTCCGGAATCTCGTAAAAACAAGGTGGACAAGCCTGCGACAAAATGAGTTCAGCAATGATAGGGTTGCTTTTTTGATTGACTCGATAACCTCGTACATCGACGAAGCCCAGCAGCGCAACTATGATCGCTGGCCGATTTTGGGCGTTTATGTCTGGCCAAATTATGACTGGCAGAATAATACCTATGAAGATGAGGTGGATTTTTTTGAAACCTGGTTAAACAGCAGGCTGTCATGGATGGACAGTCATATTACAGGAACTATTATCGAGCCCTGGGCAGCCATTTCAGGTGAAGACACCGAAATCCATCTTACGCTGCATGAAGATTATTTTGCACGGACAATCCTCAAGAATAAGTATTTCACCCTCAACGATGAGCCACCAGGGGTAGCTATAGATACAATAATTTGGCTAAATGCTTCGGAAGCCACCATAAAACTTACAGGGAGTATTTCGGGGAATAATGAAATGTCGGTAACAATTGCAGACAAGGTAATCAACACTTTCGATGACCTTACAAGCAAAACATTGGGAACTTCAAGTTTGATTTCGTTGAATGAAAACCATCCGAAAATCAGAATTTTCATGGCTAACGATATTTTGAATATCGAAAGCAGCGAACCACAACTTATCGGCGGTTCCATCGGAATTTTTAATCTGATGGGGCAGCAGGTGGCTATTTACCAGATTTCGAAGCAAACCGAAAATTCGATCAGCTTAAATCTACCAAACGGCATGTACCTGGCACGTGTTTTTTATGACAATAAACCACAAACCCAACGCATCGTCATCGCAAAGTAGCATTTTACCGGTCGTTGCCGCTGTTCAATGGCGAACACCAAAGCAGGAAAACCGAACAATCTGAACTTCATTTTTATCTGGATCAGATATTATAAAATTCATATTCAATATTTTACATTACTTGGTATGATTTTGGACAAGTCAGGCATTTTGAAATTAAAGCAATTCAAATATTTACGATAAAAAATAAATTTTAAAAAGATGAGAAAACTGTTCTTAACCTTTCTTACGGCCATCGTTCTTGGCTTTAGTTCTTTTGCAGCCTCACCTGCACCCGACGAAGGCATGTGGTTACCCATGTTTGTTGAGCGGCTTAACTGGACCGATATCCAGACCATGGGACTTAATCTTACGCCCGAAGAACTTTACAGCATCAATAACTCAAGTTTAAAAGATGCTATCGTTGGCCTGGCAGCCGGCAGCGCGCCCGGTGGTTATTTCTGCACCGGCGAAATTGTTTCGGATCAGGGTTTGATTTTTACAAACCACCATTGCGGTTACGATGTTATCCAAAATCATAGCACAGTAGAGCACGATTACCTTACCGATGGTTTTTGGGCGATGAAACTCGAAGACGAACTTTCAAATCCCGCACTTACCGCCTCATTCCTCATCAGGATGGAAGATCTGACCGCTCAGATTTTACCGCAGTTGAGCGATACGATGTCTCCGAAGGACAGGGCTGCGAAGGTTCGCGAAATCACAAAACCTATCAAGGAAGCCGCCACAGAAAGCGGAAAATACGATGTTGTTGTTAAGAGTTTTTACGAAGGTAACGAGTATTACATGTTTGTTTATCAAACTTACAAAGATGTTCGTTTGGTTGGCGCTCCGCCGGAATCAATCGGCAAATTCGGCGGCGACACCGACAACTGGATGTGGCCACGCCACACAGGCGACTTCTCCATTTTCAGGGTTTATTCAGCTCCCGACGGCTCACCCGCTGAATATTCAAAAGAAAATGTGCCTTTCAAACCTAGACATCATTTACCAATTTCGTTAAAAGGTTATGAGAAAAACGATTACGCCATGGTTTGGGGTTATCCCGGCAGCACCGATCGTTACCTGACTTCTTACGGTGTTGAGTTTGCCATGGATAAGAAAAACCCTGCCATCATTGACGTTTTCGGCAAAGTTCTCGAAAACATGAAAGTTTACATGGATTCCGACCCTGCACTCCGCATCGAATATGCCTCCGATTATGCAGGCATCGCCAATAGCTGGAAATATTTTATCGGCCAGACAAAAGGTTTGAAAAACTTAGATGTGAAGAGCAAAAAAGAGAAAACCGAACAGCAATTTGCCTCCTGGGTAAATGCCTCCGCCGACCGTACGGCAAAATATGGCAACGTTCTCGAAGATATTAAAAATTCTTACAGCTCGATGACCAGCATCGTTACTCCATTTTATTACCTCGCGATCGGATCCGGCCAGATCAGTCTTTTTGAAATGCCACGCCAGGCTATGCAACTCAGTGGTTTGCTCGAAGACAGCAAAGAAAACAAGGCGGCTATCGAAGAATCGACAAAAGCGATGAAGGAAGGCGCTGAGGATTATTATAAAAATTTCAATGCCAGCATGGACAAAGACTTACTGAAATCGATGCTCAAAATGTTTAAAGCTAAATTGACTCCTGAACAACTTCCGGATGTCTTTACAACCATCAACAAAAAATTTAAAGGAAATATCGATGCTTACGTTGATGACATGTACGAAAAATCAATTTTTGCCAGCAAGGACAAAATGATGAAATTCTTAAACAAGCCATCAAAGAAAACCTTGGATAATGATCCTGCTTTTGCTGCTAACCAGGCATTTATGAACAGTATGATGAAATACCAGGGCGATTTTTCAAAAGGCGAAAGCACCGTTGATCAGAATATGAGGCTTTTTATTGCCGCTTTGCGCGAGATGAACCCGGATAAAAAGTACTTCCCGGACGCTAACTCAACCATGCGTTTCACTTACGGCACCGTTGAAGATTACTATCCTGCCGATGCCATTCATTACGATTATGTTACCAATCTGGCTGGTGTGATGGAAAAAGAAGA
>CAYOWJ010000237.1:4535-5665 GCA_964407625.1 uncultured Lentimicrobiaceae bacterium | reverse complement strand
TGTTTGCGGGCAAAGCACAGAAGTATATTTTAGTTACCCCGACGGATTTGAAGTTTTGCTATTAGAAAACAATGATTATAAAAGTAATTTATTTATCAGTGATTTAGATCTTGATGGGGATAACGATATAATTACTTTTAGCGGGAACGCCGGATACACTGTGGTTGTAATGTACAATAACCAAAGTAATAATACATTTGAGCGGATTGATAATTTTACATTACCGCAAATTACCCATGACTATAATGTTGAAGATTTTGACAACGACAGCCTTCCTGATGTTTTATTTCGTTTAGGTGACGATTCGGGTTTTATCATTTACTATAACCAATCTAATTTTCAACTGGGTCATCCATTTTTCATACAAATGACAGGTTATGTAAGGGAATCAACCTGTAATGATATTGACAATAACGGTTACAAGGACATTGCATCGGCTTGTGCATCAAACAATCCTCAAAACTCGTATGTTAAAATATTGTTTAATGACGGAGATGGTGGATTTGTCGAAAATCCAATTGTTGACGTTGCTGTAAAAGATATGGCTAAGACTAACTTATTCTCCTATCCCAACCCTTTTTCAGGTTCTACAAAAATTCGGTACAACGTTGAGAACAAAGCAATCATTCAATTGAATATCTACAACTACACCGGTCAATTAATCAAAATAATTGATGAGGGAATACAGCCAAAAGGCACACATTTTATCGAATTTGATGCAAAAGGCTTGAAGGATGGAATTTATCTTTATTCGATAATGATAGATGGAAAATCTACGGATTCAAAGAAAATGACAATAATGAATTAGAACAATAACTTATTTAAGATATGAAAAAGACAATTTTAATCGTTGACGATGACATGGATTACCTGTTCCAGCTTAAACTTAAAGTGGAACGCTTTGGTTTTGAAGTAGTAACTGCCGATGGCCAGCGCGAAGGCGAAAAAGTAATCGAATCGCTCAAGCCCGACCTCGCCATTTTTGACCTGATGATGGAAAACGAAGACAGCGGCTTCGTTTTGAGTTACAAAATCAAGAAAAAGTACCCGGATGTGCCCGTTATTCTGGCAACAGCCGTTACTGCCGAAACCGGCATGAGCTTCGACCTGAGCGAAAACAGCAACCGCTC
>CAYOWJ010000237.1:0-4435 GCA_964407625.1 uncultured Lentimicrobiaceae bacterium | reverse complement strand
TAAAATGGCTACTTTAAAAATTTTGGTTGTTGACGATGAACCAGGCATCCGCGCAGGCGTGGAAAGGATTCTGAGGAATTTCAAAGTTGATTTTCCGTTCATGGACGAAATGTACGACTTTGCCGTGCTTGAAGCCGAAACCGGCGAACGGGGCATCGAAATCATCGAAAGCGAAAAACCCGACATCGTATTGCTGGACAACAAATTGCCGGGCATTCAGGGCGTTGAGGTGCTGGAATATGTGAGAGGCAAAAAATACGACATTGTGGTGGTGATGATTACTTCGTACGCCTCACTCGAACTGGCTGTAAAAGCCACGCACGACGGCGCTTACGACTTTATCCCGAAGCCTTTTACGCCACAGGAGCTTAAATCGTCACTCGAAAATATCAGCAAACAGCTTTACCTCAAGCGGATGACCCGCAAAATGAAAAATGAAGGCAAGCAGGTGAGGTTCCAGTTTTTGTCGGTACTGTCGCACGAATTAAAAGCCCCGCTCAACGCTGTTGAAGGCTACCTTGGAATCATGAAGGAAAGGCAGTTAGGTCCCAACTTCGACGATTACAACGAAATGATTGACCGTTCGCTGAAACGGCTTCACGGCATGCGCAACCTGATCATGGATTTGCTCGATCTTACCAAAATCGAATCAGGAAAAGCAAATCAGAAAATCGAACATTGCGACCTGGTGAACATTGCCCACGGCTCGATTGATATTATGATGCCTTACGCCATCCAGAAAGATGTCGAAATTTCGCTTAATGCGCCCGAAAAACTGATGAAATATGTCGATCCAGATGAAATCGAAATCATCTTCAACAACCTGATTTCAAATGCCATTAAATATAACAAGGACGGTGGCACTGTTGAAATTGACATTTATGAAGACACCAGTGCAAAAAAAACCACTCTCTGCGTAAGCGATACCGGCATTGGCATCAAAGAAGATGACAAAGAGCGCCTTTTTGGGGATTTTGTACGGATAAAAACTGCGGAAACAAAGAATATCGCTGGCAGCGGCCTCGGCCTTTCGATCGTAAAAAAGATTGTCGAACTTAACAAAGGCGAAATTACAGTGGGAAGCGTGCCAGACAAAGGTTCCGTTTTTACCGTGATTTTGCCCATTTAAATCTGAAATGAAGAAACTACCAGACAAAACGATCGAGCGTTTGAGCATGTACCGGCGCAACCTGATATTGTGCCTGTCGCAGGGCAAAAAATATATTTATTCGCACGAGCTGGCCAACGATCTCCACATTACGCCGGTCCAGGTGCGCCGCGACATCATGCTCATCGGCTATTCCGGCACTTTACGAAAAGGTTACGATGTCGAAGAAATGATTAAACTCATCGGCTCGATTATCGACACCGAACAGGGTAAAAATGTCGCCGTAATCGGCGTTGGAAATCTTGGAAAAGCCATCGTCAGCTATATTAATGGCAAGCGCAGCAAGCTTAAAATTGTTGCAGCTTTTGATTCGGATTCCGAAAAAAGCGGAAAGCTTTATGCCGGGGTACGGGTTTTTCATCTCAGCGAGCTTGAAGGCCAGCTTTTGGAGAAAAACATCAGCATCGCCATTTTAACCGTGCCCGGAGATGTGGCCGAAGAAATCGCCGAAAGGCTTATCGCTGCCGGAATAAAAGGAATTCTGAATTACACGCCGCGACCGCTCAATATTCCTTCGCACATTTATCTCGAAGAGTACGACATGATTACGTCCATCGAAAAAGTGGCCTATCATTCAAAATCAGCAGAAGAAATGAATTATTCGTTTCGGTGATTCACTAAATAGATCGAAGCAAAGACCTCAACCCCTAACCCCTTCTCCTATAAGGAGAAGGGGAACAGTTCACGTTTAAAAGGAAATTTTTATTTTTAAAATTAGTTTTTAAGTCAAATCTAAGAAAAACGAAACCTATCAAACTTTGAAAATTTACAGAGAAATAGCGCAATTGCCGGTTATCACCAATGCCGTGGTAACCACCGGCTCGTTTGATGGCGTGCACATCGGCCACCAGGTCTTGATAAACAGGCTCAATGAATTGGCTCGTTCCATCAACGGCGAGTCGGTGCTGATAACTTTTTACCCGCATGTGCGCAAGGTGCTTTATCCCGAAACGGCCGGCAAAGACCTCGAAATGATAAATTCGCAGCAGGAAAAAATTGAACTGCTCGAAAAAACCGGCCTTAACAACCTGGTCATCATTAATTTTACGTTGGAATTTGCCAAAACTACCGCCGATGAATTTATCGAAAATATCCTCGTTGGCAAGCTTGGCGCGAAAATCATCGTGGTGGGTTACAACCATTATTTTGGCCACAATAAAGAAGGTAACTACGATAAACTCATGGAAATGGGCAAACGCCTCGATTTTAAGGTCGTCGAAATTCCAAAACAGGAGCTCGAAAACGAAACCGTTGGCTCGTCAAAAATCAGGAAATCGCTCAAAAACGGCAAAATCATGCACGCCAACGCCTATCTCGACCACATTTATTTTATCAATACCATGTTTTGTAAGGGCAGCAAAGTTTACAGCGACATTGGTTTTAAAACCCACGGAATTACCGTTGAGGAAGACAGCAAACTCATCCCGCCTGATGGCGTTTACGCTATTCGTGTAATCGTTGACGACAATAACCTGAAAGGCATGATGATCAATAATTACCACGGAACTTTTGTCCATCCCGATCTGGTGCAGGGAATCGAAGTTTTTGTTTTTGAATCCTGCGTTGACTGCTGCCAAAAATCCGGTAAAGTATTCGTGCATAAAGATATAACCGACAATCTGGATTTTCAGAATCCGGCAACGCTAAAATCTCAGCTCCAACAGGCACAAACTTCCATTGACGAATTAATCTATTAATACTAAAACTGATGGCTCAACAAAATAACAAGATAAAACTCACCTTCCTCGGCACCGGAACTTCCATTGGCGTGCCAGTGATAACGTGCGATTGCAAGGTTTGTACCTCCACCGACATGCGCGACAGGCGATTCAGAACTTCGGCCATGATCGAAATCGGCGATGAAGTTTTTGTGATTGACTCAGGACCGGATTTCAGGATTCAGATGCTCCGCGAAAAAGTACAAAATCTCTCAGCCATCCTTTTCACGCACGAACACCGCGACCACATAGCCGGCCTGGACGACGTGAGGGCGTTTAATTATGTACTCAACAAAAGGATTGACATTTACGGCAACGAAAAAACCATGGAGATGATCAAAACCGAGTTCCCCTATATTTTTACCGAGCAGCGCTATTTTGGAGCCCCCCAACTAAATGTTCATTTAATTGATGATAAACCTTTTACGGTGTTTGGTTACGATTTTACACCAATCAAAGTAATGCACGACAAACTGCCGGTGCTGGGTTACCGCATCGGCGACCTCACCTACATCACCGATGCCTCGTACATCGAACCCGAAGAAATCGAAAAAATAAGAGGATCGAAAGTGATTGTTTTAAACGCTTTGCGAAATTCAAAACATGTTTCTCATTTTTCGGTCGAAGAAGCTGTTGCCATCCTCGAAGACCTCAGACCTGAAAAGGCTTTCCTGACGCACATGAGCCATTTTATTGGAAATCATGCCGATCTCGAAAAAAAACTACCCGATTTTATTAAACCAGCTTACGATGGCTTACAAGTTGAAATTTAACAGAATGAATGGCGTTTTGGAAGATTAAAAAAGTAGGCAGTTGCCAGTGGGCAGTGGGCAGTAAAACGCATGATGATCTTTTGTCATCCAACAATTAATTAAAGAAAATAAATAATGATATTTAAACCAGAAAAATGCAGTATTCCTGATGAAGCCATGAAACCGTTCATCGATCCTGATGAACTGTGGGCTTTGCTAAACACTGTAAAACCTGATGCGGCGAGGGTTAGGGAAGTCATCGGCAAAGCTTTGGATAAAAACAGGCTTACCCTCGAAGAAACCGCAGTGCTGATTAATGCCGAAGATCCTGCATTAATCGAAGAAATTAAAGCGGGTGCCAAAGAATTAAAAAAACGAATTTACGGCAACCGGATTGTTTTGTTTGCACCACTTTATATTGGAAATCATTGCATTAACAACTGCAAATACTGTGGTTTTAAAGCTTCAAACAAATTTGCCATTCGCAGGAAACTCGCAGATGAAGAAATTATTCGTGAAGTTGAAGCCCTCGAAGATAATGGCCAAAAACGCCTCATCCTGGTTTATGGCGAACACCCAATGTACAACGCCGAATACATCGCTCATACAGCTCGCTTGGTTTATGGCGTGAAAAAAGGAAATGGTGAAATCAGGCGTGTAAACATCAATGCTGCGCCGCTCGATATCGAAGGATTTAAGATCGTGAAGGCCGCTAATATTGGCACTTACCAGGTTTTTCAGGAAACTTATCATCCTGAAGCTTACAAATTATTCCATCTGAGCGGACCGAAAAAGGA
>CAYOWJ010000236.1:0-5768 GCA_964407625.1 uncultured Lentimicrobiaceae bacterium | reverse complement strand
CCATCGATTTCTCATCCTTTTACCTGCCCAAATTTCCCTACTTTTGCCTTCAACATAAAATAAAATGGATCGCATCACCCTCTTCGCTGAAAGCCTGCTGCCACTCGGTTTTCATTTCAAAAAAGGAAACTTACTAACGTTTTGCAAACAGGAACAGAATAATTTTTACTTTTGACAATTCAGTCCAAAACACTTTGTCTAAATGAGTAACGAAACATTTGGAACCTTTATAAGGAATAAACGAGAAGTAAAACTGCTTCCTTTGCGCAAAGTTGCAGCTTATCTTGACATTGACACCTCAACATTAAGTAAGGTTGAAAGAGGTGTACGGCCAGCTTCATCTGATTATTTAAAACCATTATCCGAAATACTGGAGATAGACCTTAAAGAGGTTCAGACAGTTTTTATCGCCGATAAAATCAGCAAAGACTTTGGGGAGCTGGAACACCTTACCGAAGGCTTGAAAGCCGCTCAAATGATTATCACTCCAAGAAACAAATAAATGCCACAAATATTCGATAATATTGAAAACCATTTGGTTGAGGGACTTAATTATACCCTTGATGTTGCGCGTCATGCAGATTTTTGTGTAGGATATTTCAATCTGCGTGGGTGGAAACAAGTTGCCGATCATTTTGACAACTGGGAAGGTGGTGAGGGGAATTGTGTTCGCTTACTTGTTGGTATGCAAAAACCACCCATTGAAACTATCAGAGAATATTTCTCGAAAACCGAACAAGGAGGAATTGATAAACAAAAAGCAATTGTCATCAGGAGAAAATTAGCTCAGGAATTTAAAGAGCAGCTAACAATTGGAATTCCAACTGATGAAGATGAAAAAGGTCTTAGAAAACTTTCCGTCCAAATAAAAGCAAAAAAAGTTGTCGTTAAATTATTCTTGCGCTATCCCCTTCATGCTAAACTTTATTTGTGTTTTCGAGATGATAAAATAAATCCCATCATTGGCTATTTGGGTAGCAGTAATCTTACACTTTCAGGACTTTCTTTACAAGGCGAACTGAATATTGATGTTTTAGACAGGGATGCTTCCAATAAATTGTCGAAATGGTTTAACGATCGCTGGGCGGATAATTTCTGTATTGATATTTCAGATGAACTTGCTGAAATTATTGATAATAGCTGGGCTGCCGACAAACTCGTTCATCCTTACCACATTTACCTGAAAATCGCATACCATCTGGCTCGGGAAGCAAGAGCAGGTCTATCTGAATTTAAAGTTTCAAAGGTTTTTGAAAAACAACTGTTGGACTTTCAGCTCAAAGCTGTGTTAGTTGCAGCACACCATTTGAATAAGAGAGGCGGAGTAATTATTGGTGATGTGGTGGGTTTGGGAAAAACAATTACAGCAACAGCGCTGGCAAAGGTTTTTGAAGACGACTTTCTTTTGGAAACACTGATTATTTGTCCAAAGAACCTTGTTAAAATGTGGGAAGATTACCGTCATAAATATCAACTCAGGGCAAAAATCATTTCCATTTCACAAGTACAAACTACACTACCGAATGAAAGGCGGTATCGGGTAATAATCATTGACGAGAGTCATAATTTGAGAAACCGTGAAGGCAAACGATACAAGGCCATACAGGAATACATCCAGCTTAATGATAGCAAGGTTATCATGCTTTCTGCAACTCCCTACAACAAAACCTTCCTTGATCTGTCCAACCAGTTAAGGTTATTTATTTCAGAGGAAAAGGATTTAGGAATCAGTCCTGAACAGTTTATCGAAAGTATTGGAGGTAAAGTTCAGTTTATGGCAAAATACCAAACACCTATCCGAAGTTTGCCTGCTTTTGAAAAGAGCGATTTTGCCGATGATTGGCGCGAATTGATGCGATTGTATTTAGTGCGAAGAACACGAAGCTTTATAAAAGCCTATTACACGCAAACCGATGAAACCAACGGAAGGAAGTTTCTGACTTTTGCTGATGGCACTAAATCGTATTTTCCAGACAGAGAAGCAAAAAAAGTTGAATATCCCTTTGATGCTGACGACCCAAAAGACCAATATGCCAAACTCTATGCTGATGATGTTGTTCAAATTATCAACCATCTTAATCTGCCTCGTTATGGTTTGGGTCAGGAACAATATATCAGCCAAACGCCAGTGGTAAAACCAACAAAGGAAGAATTGGTAATCATGCAAAATTTAGGTCGTGCCGGTGCACGGTTAAAAGGTTTTGCAAGGACAAACCTTTTCAAACGACTCGAAAGCAGCGGATATTCGTTTTTACTTTCGATAAGCCGGCACATTTTACGCAACTATATTTTTATCTACGCTATCGAAAATAAACTTCCCTTTCCAATCGGTAAGCAGGATGCCAACATGCTTGATGATTATCTGGAAGATCAGGACTTTGAAAATACTTTTAATGAGGTTGAAAAAATAAACCTGATGCTCAGTGAGGAATCTTATTATAATCAGGCACAGAAAATTTACGACCTGTTTTCCAGTAATTACAAAAATCGTTTCGATTGGATAAACAGTCAGCTATTTTCAAACAACCTCAGAAAAATTTTGTTAAGCGACAGCCGCGATTTACTCCGGATTCTTGACCTTGGTAAAAATTGGAGTGCTGGAGAAGATAAGCAATTGAACGCTTTAAACGAGTTAACTTCAAAAAAATTCAGGCACGAAAAAGTCCTTGTTTTTACCCAATATGCCGATACGGCAAAATATATCGCCACCGAATTGAAAAAACGTGGTGTAGCAAAAGTGGATTGTGTAACAGGCGACAACGACGACCCAACTTCATTTGCCTATCGTTTTAGCCCCGTGAGCAACGATAAACGTAATGAAATTAAGGAATCGGATGAAATCAGAGTATTGATTACTACCGATGTTTTGAGTGAAGGACAAAACCTGCAGGATGCACACATCATTTTAAATTATGATTTACCCTGGGCAATTATCCGACTGATTCAACGCGCCGGTCGTGTTGATAGAATTGGACAGAAATCCGAAAAAATTTATTGTTACTCATTCCTTCCCGAAGAGGGCATCGAAAGGATTATCCGCTTGCGAAGCCGTTTAAAATCCCGTTTGGAGCAAAGTGATGAGGTACTTGGCTCACCCGATGAAGTGTTTTTTGATAATCAAAAAGTACGTTCCCAATTGGAAGGTTTATACAGTGAACAGTCAGGCATTCTCGATGAAGAAGAAGATGGAGAAGTGGACCTCGCTTCTTACGCTTACCAGATTTGGAAAAATGCCACCGATGCCGACCCAAAACTTAATAACCTGATACAGGAAATGCCTAATGTTGTTTATGCAACAAAGCCAAACGGAGAAATCAAAGAAAATGAAGGCGTAATTGTTTACAGCCGCACCGCCGACGATAACGATGTGTTGGTTTGGACAAATAAAAAAGGTGAAGTAATTACCCAATCGCAACTTACCATCTTAAAAGCCGCCCACTGCACCTCTGATACAATTCCTCAAAACCGCATGTCTGGTCATCATCACCTGGTAGCAAAAGGGCTTGAATACATCAAGGATATTGAGATTAGCACTGGCGGGCAATTGGGCAAACAAAACAGTGTTCGTTACCGCATTTACATGCATCTTTCGAGATTCTACGAAGAATTTAAAAATACTTTGTTTGTCACCGAATCATTAAAACGGGCCATTGATGATATTTATAAATATCCGTTAAAAGAAACAGCAAAAGAAATCATTGGAAGACAACTGAAGGCAGGGGCAACAGATGATACCCTGGCAAATATGGTTACAACTTTACGTGAAGAAGATAAACTTTGTATCATCACCGAAGAGGACAATATCGGCAGAGAACCTCAAATTATTTGTTCGATGGGCTTAATTAATACAGACTACTAAAAATGGCAAAACTCAACATAGAACGCACTCGAAAAGCATTACAGGAATTTAACTTCAAAACCTTGTTCATCGAAGAATTGGGCTGGAGCAACCCATCTTCGGGCAAAACCCTCAACGAAACCATTAAAGAAGTTACCCTCAGCCGCAAGCCCATTGCTGAACTCAGCGGCGCTGTGGTTTTTGAAATCACAACCTCCGACGGAAATGTGCCCGAACCAAAACAAAGATTTGCCATTGCCAAAGAAATTCAAAAACAACACTACGAACACGTCTTAATTTTTGTTGACAAAGACCGCAAACAAAGCATCTGGCACTGGCTCAAGAACCAGGATAAGAAATTAGTCAGCCGCGAGCATTTTTACTTCCGCCACCAACCTGGCGATGGTTTTATTGCCAAATTAGCTTCGTTGGTGGTTGACATCAGCGAGTTCGACCGCGAAGGAAATATTGCCATTGCCGAAGTTGCAAGCCGTATCAAATCGGCATTGGACATCGAAAGGGTTGTGAAGAAATTTTTCAGGGATTATCAGCAGGAATACATCGTTTTCCTCGGCCTGATTGAAGGCATCGAAAATGAAGCCGACCGCCGGTGGTATGCTTCGGTTATCCTGAATCGCCTGATGTTTATTTATTTCCTGCAAAAGAAATTGTTCCTCGATAATGGCGACACCGATTACCTTAGCCACAAACTTGAATACGCTAAAAATGAGTTGGGAAATGATAAATTCTATGCTGTTTTCCTATCCAAACTATTTTTTGAAGGCTTTGCCAAACACGAAGCGCAGCGTGACAGCGACACCAACAAACTCATTGGTAAAATAAAATACCTTAATGGCGGATTATTCCTGAAGCATAAAATCGAATTAAAGTACGATCGAAAAATTGTAATTCCAGATGTAGCCTTTGATAATCTTTTTGGCCTGTTTAACCAATATAGCTGGACTTTGGATGACACTCCGGGGGGAACCGACAACGAAATGAACCCTGATGTTTTGGGTTACATTTTTGAAAAATACATCAACCAAAAAGCTTTTGGAGCCTATTACACCCGAACCGAACTCACCGAATACCTGTGTGAGCAAACCATTTACAAACTTATTCTGGATGAAATTAACGACCCTGAAATTGACCCCGAATTACTGCAAAAGTCTGGCCTGGCAAAACACAGCAAACCCAAACATTATGAATCCATTGCCGAGTTGCTCCTGAATTTAGATGCAGAAACCTGTAAAAAACTCGTGGTTGGCGACAATGCGGTAATTCCAAACCTTAGTTTGCTTGACCCTGCCTGTGGTTCAGGGGCATTTTTAGTTGCAGCTATGAAAACGCTGATTAATATTTATGCCGCCATTTTGGGTAAGATTGAGTTTTTGGGCGACAAAAAATTAAGTGAATGGAAACGACAGATCGAACAAGGCCACCCAAGCATTAATTACTACATCAAAAAGCAAATTATAACCAACAATTTGTATGGAGTTGATTTGATGGAAGAAGCCACCGAAATTGCCAAACTCCGCTTGTTTCTTGCCCTTGTTGCCAGCGCCGAAACGGTTGACCAGTTAGAACCTTTGCCCAATATTGATTTCAATATTATGAATGGCAATTCGTTGATTGGTTTGATGCGGGTTGATTCTAAAAACTTTGAAAAACATCAGGCACAAAACCTTTTCCGCAAAAGCTATTCCGACCTGTTAAGGGAAAAGAACATTGCTATTAACTTGTATAAAAACCCGGGAGCAATTGAAGACATCCAGATTTTAAAAGACAACATCGAAAAACGCCGTGAAGAAGCCATTCCTATTTTAAATGAAATGCTGCTGGACGAGTTTGGCAACCTGGGCATAAAATATGAGCAGGTAACCTGGGACGAAACCAAAAACAAAGAAGGAAAATCCATTAAACGCAATCT
>CAYOWJ010000235.1:0-5795 GCA_964407625.1 uncultured Lentimicrobiaceae bacterium | reverse complement strand
ATTTTGATAAAGTCGGGAAAAACGTTTGAATTCCCGGTTTCCTGGGGCATCGACCTTCAGTCGGAGCACGAAAGATACCTGGTTGAACAACATTTCAAAAAGCCGGTCATCCTCACCAATTATCCGCGCGACATCAAAGCTTTTTACATGAAGCAAAACGACGACGGCAAAACGGTAAGGGCCATGGATGTTTTATTCCCGAATATCGGCGAAATTATCGGCGGCTCGCAACGTGAGGAAGTTTATGAGAAACTGGTAAACCGCATGCGCGAAATGCACATTCCCGAAAAGGAAATGTGGTGGTATCTCGAAACCCGGCAATACGGCACGGTGCCTCACAGCGGCTTTGGGCTTGGCTTTGAGCGCCTCGTACTCTTTGTCACCGGCATGAAAAATATCCGCGACGTAATTCCATTTCCGCGTACCCCGCAGAATGCTGAATTTTAACTTGCTAAAGTTCTGATTTAGGAAAATCACTAAATTTTTTTAGAAATTTGCAATTAATTTTCATCCGCATTTCTTAGCCAGTAATTTAAAAAAAGTTTTAAATGATTTGATAAGCAGTTTTTATGTATGTTTGGAATGATTTTTAAACATCAAAAAAGCTTTTTTAATTAGTAAAATATGGGTAAACAGGGTTTAATACAGAAACTGTCGCTTCAGCAGAAATTGTCGCCTCAACAAATTCTGCTCATGAAGTTGTTGCAGATTCCGACGATGGCCCTGGAGCAGCGGATAAAACAGGAAATTGAAGAAAACCCTGCACTCGAAGACCTTGCCGAATCAGAAGAAGAATTCAAAGACCAGGATTCGGAGGATGATTTTGAAAATGAATTCGACAACGAAGCCAGCGACGAGTTCGATTTGCACGATTATATCGATGATGACGAAATCCCGGCATACAAGCTTCAGGCCAACAATTACAGCCCTGACGACGATCGAAAGGAAATCCCTTTTGCTTCCGGCAATAGTTTTCAGGAGCATCTGATTTCACAGCTTGGATTGCGAAATCTCGAGGAAAAGCAAAATGTTATCGCGCTCATCATCATTGGCAACCTCGACGATTCGGGTTATCTGCAGCGTGAGCCAAATGCTATGGTCGACGATCTGGCATTTACCCAGAATCTCACCACCACACCTGACGAAATTCTGAAAGTGCTTAAAATAGTCCAGGAATTGGACCCTGCCGGAATTGGTGCCCGAAATCTCAAGGAGTGCCTCCTCCTCCAGTTGCGCCGTAAACAGATCGAAGAACCCCGCCCCGAAATCAACATTGCCATTCTGGTGCTTGAGCGGTACTTCAACGAGTTCATCAAAAAGCATTACGACAAAATCATGAAAAAGGCCAGGATCAGCGAAGATGAGCTCAAAAGCGCCATCGCTGAGATTCTGCGGTTAAACCCAAAACCTGGCAACTCGATCAGCGAAACTTCAAAAACCAACCAGTACATTTCGGCCGATTTTGTCATTACAAATCCAGATGGAAAACTTGAGCTCTCGCTGAATTCGAAGAATATGCCCGAACTCCGTCTTAGCAGGAATTATGTCGAGATGATCGAATCGTATATTGGCGACAAAAGCAAGAAGAGCACGCAGCAAAAGGACGCCATACTATTTGTTAAACGTAAAATCGATTCGGCAAAATGGTTTATTGATGCGATAAAACAGCGTCAAAACACCCTTTATGTCACGATGCACGCCATCATGGAATACCAGAAAGAATATTTCCTTACCGGCGATGAAACCAAGCTCCGGCCCATGATTCTCAAAGATATTGCCGAAATAGTTAATCTCGACATTTCAACCATTTCGAGGGTTGCCAACAGCAAATATGTTCAATCGCCTTTTGGAACTTTTTTACTGAAGAGTTTTTTTTCCGAATCCATGCAAACCGATTCGGGAGAAGAGGTTTCGACGCGAGAGATAAAAAAAATTCTGCAGGATTGTATTGTTGCCGAGGAAAAAGGTAAACCGCTCACCGACGAGCAACTTACCAAAATCCTGAAGAAAAAAGGGTACAACATTGCCCGTCGCACCGTAGCCAAGTATCGGGAACAGCTCAATATTCCGGTAGCGCGGCTTCGAAAAGAACTCTAAACAAAATTCACTTACAGCCTTCCCCTTCAATGGAAAAAAATCTCGCAAAGTTCATTTCTGTTATCTTTCATCCTTTGCTTTTTCCAACCTATTACCTGTTGATTATTTTAAACATGCAGTTTAGCTTTTCGCTGTTTATGCCTGAAAAGGGCAAATGGATGGTTGTGGGTTTGGTTTTTATAGCTACTTTTTTGCTGCCGGTTTTGGTCACCGAAATCTTAGGTTGGAAACTGAAAAGATTCTTCACAAATAATGGCGGCGATGAACGCTCGTTAAATCTGGCAACGGCCATATTTTTCTATATCACCACCTATTATTTTTTGACCGGAATTCAGTTTACGCCGATATTTACAATCTTTATTCTGGGATCGGCAACGCTGCTGGTTGTAACAGTGATCATTTCGTCACTTTGGAAGATCAGTGTTTACATGATCGCAACGGGTGCACTTTTTGGCGCTTTTTTGTGCATTGCCATCATTCTTAAAACTGATTTATTGCTGCTGTTGATTACATTGATTTTCTTTGCCGGATTTATCGGATATTCGCGGCTGAAATCGTCAACTCACACGCCCATGCAGGTTTACAGCGGTTTTTTGTTAGGCACGGTGACCATGTATCTGCATTTCCTCTATTTTTGATCAGAAAGGCATGAGCGAAATGCCCACCGAAATCGGGTAAACATCTGGACCTTTTCCTTTTTTGAAAATATCTGTCAGCGAGAAAAATCCTGTCAGGTTTATAAACTTCCATCCGGCACGGGCAGTAACTCCATACCTGAAAGTTTCGATATTACGGACATCCCTGAATTTTACGCCCAGCTCATCAGTGGTTTCAAAGAGGTAATCGTCGCCTTTGTATTTGGTGTGGCTGTCGATCAACCATCCCATTTTAAAGCCAACAGCAGCCCTGAATTCGTCTTTGGTGCGTAACCTGAACTCGATTGGAATGTCGAAATAGGTGTACGAAATTTTGTTCTTTTTGTATTCGGTGCCAGGATAAAGGGTTTTTATCCTGACAAGTTCCGTAACTCCATTCGAGTCGGCAACCGGGAAGGCGTTGCTGTAAAAGTTGTGGGCACCAAGGCCAACACCGATAGCAACGCTAAGATTACTTTTTCCTAAACGGTAATCGTAAAGTCCTGATACATTCATTCCCTGGTTAATAGTTCTTGTTTCGATACCTTTAGGCTCGTTCGAATAAATGTCGGTAAATACGTCTATCACCGTGCTGAAATTTTTGCGGGTACTCTCAGTAATTTCCTGAGAAAAGCTGCTCAGCGTTGCGATTGCAAGTACAAAAATGATCGTGATTTTTTTCATCAGTTTGTTGATTTGATGGCAAAAGTACATTAATTATCATTTGAAAAACGATAAGTCTCCTTTTGTGTGTGGTAAAATGCTGGCTTATCGAAATAAATGATGATAACTGAAATCGGGCCGGAAATATTACAAACCTGTAAAAAACTGCCCGAATTATACTTCACCCTCGCCGACCATTTCGATCGAAGTCGAAATCCGGCAAGTGTTATTTGTACCATCCTGAAACACGAGGTAAATTGGTTTTTCATTCCTGAGCATATCGACAATTACAGGCAAAGCGCTGAAATGATAATAAAGAAAGTATAAACCACTTGTTTTAACTGATTTTGGAAGCGCACAACCATCAGTAAGAAAGTTTACATACCCCAGAAATCCGGTTTCACCATTGATCACTAAAACTGCCTGGGTGTCGTTTGATCCGCTTCGTGAAGCATAATTAAGGTATGAATAACTCTTAATTTCTTTTGTTTCAACGCTTTTTTCCATATTGATTTTTTTTTTGAGATTGGAGATCCAAAACTAACAAATTTTTATAATCAAATATTAGAATGATAAAATTGTTTGCAGCAGCAGTCCTGAATTTGACAAAAATCCGGTCAATTTTGTTACTTTCGCCGCTTCAACCAAAAATAATTTATCATGCTCAGAACACACACTTGCGGAGAATTAAATATTCAATCAGCCGGGCAGGAAGTAATCCTGACGGGATGGGTGCAACGGATCAGGGACAAAGGCGGATTGGTCTGGATTGACCTTCGCGACCGTTACGGTATTACTCAGTTGATGATGGAAGAAGGAACTTCCGACCCGGCGGTTATCGAAACAGCCAAAGAATTAGGTCGCGAATTTGTAATCCAAACCAAAGGACTGGTTATTGAGCGGGTTTCGAAAAATCTTAAAATACCAACCGGTGAAATCGAAATTAAGGTTAGCGAAATTAAGATCCTGAACAAATCAAAGCTTCCTCCGTTTACCATCGAAGACAATACCGATGGGGGAGAGGAGCTGAGAATGAAATACCGGTACCTCGATTTACGCCGGACACCTGTGCGCCGTAACCTGGAACTTCGCCACCGGATGGCCATCGAGACACGTATTTATCTCGACAAACAGAAATTTATCGAAATCGAAACTCCTGTCTTAATAAAATCAACACCCGAAGGCGCCCGCGATTTTGTGGTTCCTTCGCGGATGAATCCCGGAGAGTTTTATGCGTTGCCGCAATCGCCTCAAACTTTTAAGCAATTGCTGATGGTTGCCGGCTACGACAGGTATTACCAGATTGTAAAATGCTTCCGCGATGAAGATTTACGTGCCGACCGTCAGCCTGAATTTACACAGATCGATTGTGAGATGGCTTTTGTTGAGCAGAACGACATTCTGAATACCTTCGAAGGATTGACAAAATATCTCTTTTCGAGGATAAAAGAGGTTGATTTTGCTGATCCTTTTCCACGAATGTCGTATGCTGATGCGATGAAACAATATGGCTCCGATAAACCGGATATCCGGTTTGGGATGAAATTCGAAGAACTTGACGATCTGGCAAAAGGCAGGGATTTTAAAGTTTTTGATGATGCCGGACTTGTCGTTGGAATCTGTGTGCCTGGCTGCGCCGATTACACCCGTAAACAGTTGGACGAGCTTACCGAATTTGTAAAGAAGCCCCAACTTGGCGCCAAAGGATTGGTTTATATCCGGTTTAACCTTGACGGCACCATCAAATCGTCGGTTGATAAATTTTTTGACGAAACCGAATTAAAAAGCTGGGCCGAACGGTTTAATGCCCAACCTGGCGACCTGATCCTTGTTTTGGGCGGAGATGTAAATTTAACCCGCAAAGCGCTCAACGAATTAAGGCTCGAAATGGGTGGACGACTTGGCCTGCGCAAACCCGACACTTATGCTCCTTTGTGGGTGGTCGATTTTCCGCTTCTGGAGTGGGATCAGGATACGGCAAGGTTTTATGCCATGCATCATCCTTTCACTTCGCCAAAACCCGAAGATATTCACCTGCTTGCAGGCAGTCCCGGCGAAGTCAGGGCTAATGCTTACGACCTCGTAATTAATGGCGTTGAGATTGGTGGAGGTTCAATCAGAATTCACGACAAGGAGCTTCAGAAAAATATGTTTACCATTCTTGGTTTTACCGATGAACAGGCACAGGCGCAATTTGGCTTCCTGATGAATGCCTTTGAATTTGGCGCTCCTCCGCATGGCGGCATTGCTTTTGGCTTCGACAGATTTTGTGCCCTGTTTGGTGGCTCCGATTCAATCCGCGACTACATTGCTTTCCCAAAAAATAATTCCGGAAGAGACGTTATGATCGATTCTCCGGCCATAATTTCGGATGAACAATTAAAAGAGCTAAACTTGAAA